>JADJXH010000003.1:351875-703750 GCA_016715895.1 Flavobacteriales bacterium
TCCTCAACCCCACGGTCAAACGGTTCACCCTGTCCCGACCCAAAGGGTTCATTTTCACCCCCGGCCAGGGCTGCATGGTGGCGGTCGACCGTGACGGCTGGCGCGACAAGCCCAGGCCCTTCACCTTCACGGCCCCGCCGGGCGCGCGGACGCTGGAGCTCATCGTCAAGATCTACGAGGCGCATCAGGGGGTCACCCGGCAGATGGGCACCTTGGGCAAGGGCGACCACCTGCTGCTGGGCGAGGTCTTCGGCACCATCGCGTACAAGGGGCCGGGCGTCTTCTTCGCCGGGGGGGCGGGCATCACGCCGTTCCTGTCCATCCTGCGCCAGTTGCACCGGGCGAAGGCCCTGAAGGCGCACACGCTGGTATGGTCGAACCGAACGGCCGGGGATGTGTTCCTGGACGACGAGCTCGCGCGGATGCTGGGCCGGCAGTACCTGAAGACCTTCACCCGGGAGAACGTGATCGGCTTCCGCGACCGGCGCATCGACCGCGATGACCTCGTGGGCCTGATCAGGGACTTCGACCAGTGCTTCTACCTCTGCGGACCGGATCGTTTCGTGACCGACCTGAAGGCCATGCTGCTGGAGCTCGGCGCTGCGCCGGACAGCCTCGTGTTCGAGTCCTGAGCCCCGGTGTACACGGTGTGTTGTTCGTTGCTTGCGGGGGAAGGCCCGGTCCGGCGGTGGACGCACGGCTATGTTTGACCGCGCCGATCCAGATCACCGTCGGGCCCCACCACTCATGAGCATGGACAACGCCTTCATCGCCACCACGTTCGACTGGGATCATCGCACACCGACCGCGTGGCAGTTGTTCATGAACAAGGCCTTCCGGAAACTCCACCTCCCGGTGCGGCTCACCCCGGCCCCGAGCGACATGGCCAATGTGGAGGCGCGGATGAACCTCTTTCATCTCTTGGATCAGGTCATCGCCTACAAGGTTCCGGGCGACATCGTGGACCTGGGCTGCAATGCGGGGGACAGCACCATCGTGATGCAGAAGGTGGTGAGCGCGCTCGCGCCCGACCGGCAGGTGCATGCGTTCGACAGCTTCGAGGGCCTGCCCGAGGTGACAGGGACCGATGTGGCCGACGGGGTGTACGGCAAGGGGTATATGGCGGCTCCGCTCGACGTGTTCAAGCGCAAGTTCGATGCGCTCGGCCTGAGGCACCCGCACATCCACAAAGGCTGGTTCCAGGACACGGTACCGCAGCACCTGCCCGAGCGGATCGCCTTCGCCCTCATCGATGGTGACCTGTACGAGAGCACCAGGCACGTGCTGCCTCATGTGTATGCGCGCATGGCTCCGGGGGCCATCGGCATGATCGCCGTGTACTATGATGAGAAAGTCCTGGCCCGTCGCGGGCTGTCCGGAGGCTATCGCTCACCCGGCGTGAAACGCGCTTGCGACGAGTTCTTCGCCGACAAGCCGGAGAAGGTGCACGTGCTTTACGCGAACGAGTACTCGAACGGGTACTTCCGCAAGCGCTGATCGCTCAACGCAGCGCGATGCTGTCCAGCACGGCGGGCGTACCCTTGCTGCAGTCGCCGGAGTGGATGCGCGACAGGGTGTAGGTGAAGCTCAGCTTCAGCCCTTCCTGGCGGTAGCGTTCGTCCAAGCCGACCGGCATCAGGTGACCGATCTCTCCGGGCGGATCCAGGGCGATGAGCACGGGGCAGCCATCCGCCGCATGGGCGAGGGTGACCGTGCCGAGCGTGTGGCCCGGAGGTGGTGATGCGGCACCGCCGGACGGTGCGCTCTTCCCACCCGCACATCCGCACAACACGGCGGAGGCGGCCAGCAGATTCTTGAACAGGCGGATCACGGCAGCACGAAGCGTTGGACCTTCTGGCCCGCGGTGTTGCCCACGCGCACGAAGTACACCCCGGAGGCGAGCCCCTCGGTGGGGAAGCGGCCCTGCCAGCTGCCGGCCGGGGCGCTCACCTGGAGGGAGCTGACGGTCCGTCCATCCATGCCGATCACATCGGCCACCAGACCATCATCCGGAGCACCCATGTACTGCACCCGAAGGTCGGTCCCGTCCAGCCAGGCGTTCAGGCTGGCCTGGGGAAGGGCGGCGTCGCCATCGAGCCCCACGGTGGCCACCAGGTCGAAGGAGGCGATGCGGGTGCGGGGCTGACCGGAAGCGCTGAGGTATTCGCCGGTGAACCAGAAGGTGGTGCCGTTGGGGTCCAGGGCGGTGTGCGAGTAATCGCCGTACCGGTTGAAGCCGGTCTGTGAGCCGCCGCCATCGATGATGGTCTGCTCGGGCACGGTCATCAGCCCAAGGGGATCGCTGGCATAGCGGCCCGTGTACCGCAGGCCGGGGTACACGGTCGTGCTGGGGTTGGTGTGGCAGTAGCCCATGCCGATGTTCCCCTGGTTGTCCATGGCGATGCTCGCCATCCACCGGTTGCCGTTGTCCGGCGACCAGGTGCCCTGCTGGTGGATGCTGAAGTTGCCGTCGTTCGCGTCGCGCAGCTCGTACCACCGGATGCCGGCGCGGTTGCCGCCGTTCACGTCCACCACGTGGCAGAGCAGCACGCTGCTGTGGCCCACGAAGCGCACGTGCTGGGCACGGAAGTACAGGATCTGCGCCACCGCATCCAGCTTGTCGCTGGTGCCGGGCTGGCTGATGTTGCTGAAGCCGAAGCCGAAGTTGGTGTCGAACGGGTCCGTGTTCAGGGTCTGGCTCTGCACCACCTGGGTGTTCGACGGAGTGGCCCAGTCGGTGGTCATCTCATAGATCTTGATCCGGTCGTCCGGCACACCGCCCCAGGCATCATCCTCCAGGTTGAAGAAGTAGCAAGGCGTGCCGTTCGGCGGCAGGTCGCCATCCGCATCGGCCGGCAGCACCGAGCGGAAGCCCGCGTTGGCGGCACTGGGCGCCGACAGCTGGATGCGCTGCGCGGGCAGGCCCTGGAGCATCTTCTCGCGCTCGAACACCACTGCGGTATGCGTGCTGTTCGAGGTCATGTAGTACCCATCCCACCAGATGGAGAACTTGGGGTAGTCGGGGAATTGCGAGAAGGACCAGGAGTAGGTGTAGTAGTCGCCCGTGGGGTCGTTGGTCTGGCTCACGGCGATGAGGATCTCGTTGCCGCTCACCTGGAACTGGCTGATGAACCAGCGGTCGGCATGCCGGTCGTAGAGCACGATCGGGTCGCCATCGTTGGTGCTTCCGGGCCAGATGCTGGCCAGGCTGAAGGTGCTCCCGGCGCTGGCACCGGTCTTGGTGTAGGGGCGGCAGGACGTGTTGACGCACTGCAGGTAGTGGTCAGGTCCGGCGGACCCCGTCGGGTCCGGCGGGATGCCCGATCCGTTCTGTCCGGCGAAGGAGACGAGCGGCTGGCGGGAAAGACGGCTGGCGGCGCTCCGCTGCAGGGCGGGGTCCTCGCCTTTGGGCAGGGCGTCCAGGTTCTCCACCGCACGCTGCACCTGGATGTTGCGCGTCAGCTTGCGTTCCGCCACAGGCAGGTCGAGGTCCTCCAGCGCAGGCAGGTCGCGCAGCGGACCCACGGAGCGGGCCGCCACGGGCGGGCTGATGGCGATCTGTTGGCCGTGGGCGTTCACCCAGGTCCGGTCACCGGGAAGGGTGGCGGGGAACTGGGCGGCCAGCGGATACACGGTCAGGGCAAGGCCGGCGAGGGTCAGGAGGCGAAGCATGGGTGGTTCAACAAGGGTGCCCAAGGTAAGCCAGGACACCATCCGTCCCTCCGCGACCGGACCGACCTTGCCGCAGGGCCGATGGAGCAGGCCTCCCCGCCGACGAGGCCGACCATCAGCGGCGGCCCTTGCCCACCTGGAAGTCGCCGGCCTCGAACCGCCGGAGCAGCTCCGCCACCCGCTTGGCCTGCGTGGCCTCGGTCTTCGCGCTGCCCACCCAGTAGCACATGCTTCGCCGCATGCCGGGGGTGAGCGCATCCCACGCGGCCTTCATCTCGGGCAGGAAGTCCAGGGTCTCGGCCAGCGCCTCGGGCAGCTCAAGCACCTCGGGCGAAGGGTGCCTCCAGATCTCCACCTCCACAGGTTGTCCCACACGCTTGATCTTGGCCGCCCTGCGGATGTCGCCCCCGAGGATGATGATGTGCACACCGCTCTTCTGGGGCATCAGGGCGCGGTCCACCGCCACGCCGTTCACCGTGCCCAGCACCCGCACGCGCCCCTTGGTGCCGAAGACCGCCTGCACATCGAACGGCACCTCCACGTACATGAAGGCCATCTGTGCGTTCATCTTCTCCAGCGGCGCGGTAAAGCGGTAGGTCTTGGTTGCGGGTTTCTTGGCCATCATCTCAGGTCGACCCGGTGGGTCGACGCTACTGGTGCGTTGATCAACCTCCTGCCTTTTTGACCTTGTACCCTTTCTCGGTGAGATAGGCCAAGACCTTGTCGCGGTGGTCGCCCTGCAGCAGGATCACGCCGTCCTTGGTGTTGCCGCCTACACCGCACTTGCTCTTCAGGGCGCGGCCCAGGTCCTCCAGATCGGCTTCCTTCCCCACGAAGCCCACGATGCGGGTCACCACCTTGTTGCCTTTCAGCCGGTCCAGGTGGATGCGGAGGTCCTGGTCCTTGGCCGGGGCGGTGGGCTTGCCGGAGCCTTTCGGGCCGCTGGAATACACCAGGCCACCGAGATCGGAAAGGGTGGGGCGTTTCTTCACAAGGTGCAAATTTCGGTGAATGGCTGAAAGTGAATGGGAGTTGGTTGGTGGTGAATGGCGAATGGTCAATGGTGAATGGGGAATGCCGCCGGGCTAGCGTTCCATTCACCAACTCCCATTCACCATTCACCGCATTCTACTTCCACCACGTAATGAGCGGCCGCGTCATCTCCAGCCCGAACCGCCGCGCGTCCTCCAGCTTGAAAGGCCCGTGCATCTTCAGGTAGATGTCGAAGACGATCGGTCCTTCCTGGTCGGCCTTGAAGTTGGTGTGCCAGTAGTTGTTGAGGGCGTAGAGGTAGATGGTGCTGCTGCTCTTCGCCTCGGTCTTCCAAGCCTTGTAGTACTCAGGGTTCGTGCCTTTGCCGGGGTTCACCTTGCGCTCGTCCACCATCTCGCCCACCTCCCAGATCGCGCCTTGCGGGCACACGATGGTGACGCCCATGCTGTCGTTGCTCACATCGATCCAGCGCTGGGCGCAGAAGAAATCGTTGTTGCTGCCGGGGATGCGGCCGCTCTCGGGTGTGACACAGGTATCGCCAATGCCGATGCGGACGGTGGCGTTGGGGATGTTGAAGGGAAGGGCGAGGTGGAGGGATTCCTTTTCGCGGACTTTTGACTTGCTAATGATATACCTCAGTTGCACAAGGTCTTTCTCAACCCAGGCCCTGGTCTCAATCCATCTGGACCATGAACTGCTGTCCTGACCGACGATATGCATCATGTACGGCCCAGTGGAAATTGTGTCCTTGAGGACAACCTGATTCTCTGACTCAACGACTACATCAGTTCCGTTGCGATAATGCAGTGAGTGTTTTGGCACCCATTCAGGAATCACCATTGTCCTTTTATTCTTTCTGTACTGATGCCTTGCTTCACGCCAATTGGTTGTTCCGGATAACCGCCATGCCTTCGTCGATTCCGGTGGTATAGTCATTGGTGCGTACGATAGCCCACCTTGGACTTCGCGCTGAACCATTTGACTGCTTCCGTTTTCATCGTGAACCGCCTTTACCAGGAAGCGTTTGCCTGTTTCAATTTCTATGGAGTCGCATAGCACGACAAGTGACGAAAGCTCCCATGGAAGCGTATTCAGTGCGCTTAGATCAGCTGAACAGTCATGCCAAGGGATCATACGCCTCTCGATCGCATCCACATACCACCCCGCACTATCCGCAAAGTCCTGCTTCACCCGCCACTGGTCCGTGGTGAAGTGCGCGTCCGGATCGCTGATGCTGCACCACGCGCCCCAGGTGTGCTCGTGCCACATCACGATGCTGCGTTTGGCGCGGTAGAGCAGGTGCGGGTCGATGGGCTTGTTAAGGATCTTCGCCGCTTCGATCAGGTTGGTGAGCCGCGCACTGAGCACGCGCACATCGCCTTCCTCCTTCGCCGTGCTGTACGCGCCATCCTCCCAATAGGGCGTGAAGTCACCGCTCCAAGTGGGGATCTGCTTGCCGTACAGGTTCTCGAACTCTTGCATCATCGTGCCCGCGTTCGCGATGATCAAGCGCGGTGAGGCGTACTTCTCGTTCCAGTCGCGCACGAAGTCGCTGAGGGTGCTGTCCACCGGACCGTTGTCGCTCACGATGTTGTAGCGCCACTGCACCATGCGGTAGCGATAACGTTTCGCATCGAGCTCGTTCATGTAGGCGGCGATCTTCCGGGTGCCGCGTTCCTTGATCGCCCCGGCCGTATAGCCGTGCCAGCCGCCGTAGCCCTGTCCGGCCGTCCACACGAGGATGCTGTCGCGACCGGTCGTGCTCTTCCACCAGTAGGGCTTGTCGCCCTGCTCGCGCAGGGTGCTGCCGATGCGGTCGCCGCCATCGGGCATGTCGGGGATGTAGTTGGGCCCCTGGCTCAGGTGGCGGATGCCATGCGCGGCGTAGGCGTCCACCATGCTCCAGCTCATGCCGGGGATGTCGGTCTGCATGGCCATGGTGATCGGGAAGTCGTACCACTTCCGCAGCGAATCGGCGTACTCCATAATCCAGTGCATCTCCTCGGGCGTGCAGAGGCCGGTGAGGATATTCGCGTAGTTCGCGCTGAGGGCGATGCTGCCGTTCTTCACTGCCGCGATGAAGCGCTGCTTGTCCGCCTCGCTGGCGATGCCCAGGAAATTCTCCACGGCCCAGAGGCTCTCCACGTTCCACACGAAGCGGCTGCCATCGGGATAGTCCTTGGTGCGTTCGATCAGCTCTAGTGCCTTCCAGATGTTGTTGTTCTGGATCCGCTCCACTTCGGCCTGCAGGTGGCTGTAGCCGATGTCGGTGTGGCTGTGGTGGACCAAGTACACGTCTCGGTGAACGAGTTTCGGGATCACCACAAGGGAGTCAAGCAGATCGACCTTGTCGATCCTCGCTTTCACCTTGACCGGTGTGAACGCTCCGACGATCGGTGTTTCGATGACCTGAAGGCCATTCGCGATCTTGAATTTCTGCGATCCCTGCTGACCATCGATCCAAACTTCCATGGTCGTTGGCTTTCCGAAGTGCATGACAGTGAACTGCAAGGGTTGCAACTCGCTGTGACTTCGCCGGTACACGAACGGCAAAGCTTCCACCTCCACCTTCTCCTCGAAGCTGTACCGGAAGGTCATGAACCAATCCGGGCTGTTCTGGGCATGGCCCACCACCTTCAGCCGCAGCGGCTGGCCGGGTGTGATGAACTTCCGTGGCACCCGCAGGTGCGTAAAGCCGTGCGCATCGCCGTGGCGGTCCTTCTTGCTGAACTCGAAGACCAGCTTGGTGCCGTCCGTGCCATCCGCCTCCCACGAGCCCGGCGTGGTGCTGTGGTGCGTGGTGAAGGTGAGCGCCTTCGCATCGTTGATGTAAAGGTCGAACGAACGATCTCCGCCGCTGGTGCTGCTGTTGTGCGCCGCGATCCAGCTGAAGTAATAGTAGGGGATGTGCTCGTCCTGTGGGTAGTGCGGCACAACGGCGGTCTCCCAGGCGATGGCCTTCTTCCCATCGGTGCACCTCGTCAGCAACGCGGTGGTGGCATGCTCCGGGTACACGCTGAAGTAGGAGAGGACCTCGCCCTCCACGTCCTTGGCGTAGCCATTGATCACCTGTTGCTTCCCGAAGACGGGCAGGTCGACCTGGGCGTGGAGCAGGCCCGGCAGGAGCAGGGCGGCGGGCAGGGCGGTCCGCATCTTCGCCGAAGGTAGTGTGGCCGTTGACGGCTGTTCGCGTTCTTTGCGCCATGGCCACCGAGCACGTCCTGATCCTGTTGGGGGGGCTGGTGGTCTTCTCCTACATCTTCGACCTCTTCGCCAAACGGGCCCGGGTGCCCTCGGTGCTGCTGTTGCTGGCGCTGGGGGTGGCGCTGCGCGAGATCTCGGTGGGCATGGGCTTCCCCGTGCTGGCCACCGAGGGCCTGCTGCCGACCCTCGGCACGGTGGGCCTGATCCTGATCGTGTTCGACGGCGCCCTGGAGCTGGAGTACAGCCCCGAGCGGCGCGGGGTGATCCTCCGGGCCCTGCTGGCATCGGTCGCGGGTTTGCTGCTGGTGGGGGCGGCCTACACCGTGCTGCTCCACGGGCTCAGCGGCGCGCCGTGGCGGGCCTGCCTGGCCAACGCGGTACCCTTCAGCGTCATCAGCAGCGCGGTCGCCATCCCCTCCGCCGCCGGCCTGCCCAAGGCCCGCAAGGAGTTCATCATCTACGAGTCCTCGATCAGCGACATCCTCGGGGTGGTGGCCTTCAACCTGTTCGCCACTTCCGGTGCGCTGGACCTGGAGCATTTCGGCGGCACCCTGTTCGACCTGCTCATCGTGGTGGTCATCAGCCTGCTGTCGTGCGCGGGCCTGCTCTGGCTGCTGTCGCGCTCCACCCACAACGTCCGCGTCTTCCTCATCCTGGCCTTGCTGATGATGGTGTACGGGCTGGGCAAGTCGTTCCACCTGTCCTCCCTGATCATCATTCTGGTCTTCGGCCTCTTCATGGCCAACCTCACCCAGATCCCCCTGGCGTGGCTGCACCGCATGGCCGACTATCCCCGGGCGGCGGCGGACCGGGAACTGCTGCATGCCCTCACCCGGGAGAGCACCTTCATCGTGCGCACCTTCTTCTTCGTGCTCTTCGGCTATTCCATCAGCCTGGCGACGGTGCTGCGCGGCGAAGTGTGGATCATCGTGGGGGCCTTGCTCGGGCTGCTGTACGCCTCGCGCGCCGTGGTGCTCGCCGTCAGCATGGGGCGGGTGGACCCGGCCACCCTGGTGCTGGCACCCCGCGGGTTGATCACCGTGCTGCTCTTCCTGTCCCTTCCGGCGGACCTGCGGATCACCCAGGTGGACCTGCCGCTCGTGGTGGCCATGGTGCTGGGCACCGCCGTGGTGATGGCGCTGGTGCTGCCCCTGGTCCGCATGGAACGGAAGCCCTGATCCCGCTCAGCGTCCGAAGCGGTAGGCCAGCCCCAGGTTGAGCACCATGCTGCGCGTCAGACCGTCCGTCCGAACGGTGCGGGTCACCAGCGGCGATCCGTAGCTCAGCTCCAGCGCCCACCGGTCGCTCATCCGCCAGCGGGCATCCACCGTCACGTTCAGGGTCAGGCCCTCGGAGCCGGCCACGGCCTCGGTCCCGGGGAAGCCGATGATGTTCCCCGACGAGGCCAGCCGCCGGTCCTGACCCAGGTGGACGATCGCGAGCAGGCCGGGCTGCACGGTCACGCGGCCGATGGGCACGGCATATTGAAGCCGGGCCACCGCATCGTTCGCCCGCTCCAGGAAGGGGCTCTCGAAGTAGCCCAGGGCCCGCATGTCGTCCATCCAGCGCTCGTGGGTGAAGCCGTTCTCGTTGGTGTTCTTCAGCACGTGCTGGTAGGCCAGGGCCAGGCTCCAGCGGTCGTGCCGGTAGCTGAGGCCGGCGAGCAGGTCGATGGTGCCCAGGCTGGTCTGGTAGGGCATGGGCAGGGGCTTGCCGTCGGCCGTGGTGGCGTCGGCCTTGTTGCTCGGGGCCTTCACACCGAGCAGCACGTCCAGTCGGCGGGCACCGGCCCAGCGCGGACGGCCACCGTCCAGCCGGTGCGGGTCGCGGCGCCACACCGCATAGCTCAGCGTGGCCACCGGGTCGCCCACGCCGTTCACCTGTCCTAGTTCACCGCTGGCCTGTTGGTATGGGAGCCGGAGCTGCAGGCCGAGCCGCCGCGTGAGGCCCAGGCTCACCTCGGCCACTTCCTGGATCACCGTGGTTCCCTGCTCGCCCACCGCGTAGCTGAAGGTGAACCGCAGCAGGTGCCGGGGCTCCGCGGTCACGGACGCGCTGTCGCGCAGCAGCAACGGGGCCTCGCCGATCGGGCCGGCCGTGCAGACGCCCGCATCGCTGCAGCCTTGGGCCTGAGCGTGATGCAGGGTGACCAGCAGGACGGGGGCGAGGAGAAGCGCGCGTTTCATGGGGTGAAGCTAACGCCACGCCCATCCCGCTTCGTATGCGTTGAACGCCCACCGCCCGCCTTCGCTCACCGCGTCAGGTACCCGCCGTCCACGGCGTGGTAGCTGCCGGTGACGAAGCTGGCCTTGTCGCTCGCGAGCCAGAGCACCAGTTCGGCCACCTCCTCCGATCGGCCAAGCCGGCCGATGGGGTGCAGCGTGGCGATACCGGCCATCTGCTCCTGGGTGAGGTTCTTGTCCAGCAGCGGCGTCTTGATGAAGCCCGGGCCCACACTGTTCACGCGGATACCCTGGGCGGCATACTCCATGGCGGCGTTCTTGGTGAGGCCCACCACACCGTGCTTGGCGGCCACATAGGCGCTGCTGTAGGCAAAGCCCACCTGCCCCAGGATGGAAGCGATGTTGACGATGCTGCCGCCGCCGCGCTTCAGCATGGCCGGGATCTGGTAGCGCATGCCGTAGAACACGCCGTTCAGGTTCACCCCGATCACCTTCTCCCACCCGTCCAGCGGATACTCCCCCGTGGGTGCGGCGGGTCCGCCGATGCCCGCGTTGTTCACCGCCACATCCAGGCGACCGAAGGCCTTCACGGCAGCGGCCACGGCGGCTTCGCACTGCGCAGCCACCGCCACATCGTTGCGCACGGTGATCGCTTCCGCACTGGCGGCCTTCACCCCTGTGGCCACCCGCTCCAGTCCAGCGCTGTCCACATCCGTCAACACCAGCTTCGCCCCGTGCTTCGCGAAGAGCAGCGCGCACGCTTCACCGATGCCGGATCCCGCGCCCGTGATCAGGGCCACCTTGCCGTTCAGGTCCATGGACGCTTTCGTTTCCGGCGAACCTAGTCCCCGCGCGCGGCGCCGACCCTGAGGATCGTCAACCGGCCAACGGCCGCCCGCTACTTTTGCGCCACAACCCATTCCACCATGCCCGGCACGGAGCTTTTCGGAGAAGAGGAGAAGAAGGAAGTGATGGACGTCCTGAACACCGGCGTTCTGTTCCGCTTCAACCACGACGCCCAGCGCGAGGGCCATTGGAAGGCGAAGGACTTCGAGGCCGAGGTGGCGAAGTTCTGCGGGGCCAAGTACGGCCTGGCCGTGAGCAGTGGCAGCACCGCAGTGAGCACCATGCTCGCGGCCTGTGGCGTGGGCTACGGCGACGAGGTCATCGTGCCACCCTTCACCTACATCGCCACCATCGAAGCGGTGATGCTCGCCGGGGCCCTGCCCGTCTTCGCCGAGATCGACGACACGCTCTGCATGAGCGCCGAAGGCATCCGCGCCGTCATCGGTCCGAAGACCAAGGCCGTGCTGCTCGTGCACATGTGCGGCGCCGCGGCCGACCTGGACGGCATCATGGCCGTGTGCAAGGAGCACAACGTGCAGCTCATCGAGGATAGCGCGCAGGCCCTGGGCGCCAGCTACAAGGGGAAGATGCTCGGCACCTTCGGGCGCATGGGCAGCTTCAGCTACGACTTCTTCAAGATCAACACCTGCGGCGAAGGCGGCGTGGTGATCACCGACGACCACCAGCTGTGGGACACCGCCCAGCAGTTCACCGACCACGGCCACGACCACATCGGCAACAACCGGGGCATGGAGCAGCACCCCATCATGGGCACCAACTTCCGCATCGGCGAGATCAACGCCGCCATCGGCCTGGCCCAAACGCGGAAGCTGCCCTACATCCTCGCCCAGCAGCGCACCCACAAGGCCATCATCAAGGAGCGCCTGTCGAAGATCCCCGGCCTGCAGTTCCGCCGCCACACCGATGAGGCCGGCGACAGCGCCACCTTCTTCCACCTGCTGCTGCCCAGCGAGCAGGTCGCCCGCGCCACTGTGAAGCTGTTCGCCGAGGCCGGCATCCCCCACGGCTACTGGTACGACAACATGTTCCACTACATCAAGCAGTGGGACCACGTGAAGAACCTCAGCATGCCCTACAAGCTGGTGGCCCACGAGCTCGGCCTCCCGCAGGACCTCAAGACCCTGACCTTCCCCAAGAGCGATGCCGTCATGAGCCGCCTCATCAGCTTCAACATCCGCGTCACCTGGAAGGCGGAGGAGCTGGATGCGATGGTGGGGAAGATGGAAGCGGCGATCGTGAAGGCGATGGAGTCCGCCTACGCTTAGGCTTCGGCGGATGATAGGGGTGGTGGTTTAGGTCACCTACTTTGCGCCTATGCGCATTGAGCGGATACCGGATGACAACCCTGTCGTGCCGGATGTCATTTGCTCAGAGAAGTCCGTTGGTGAACCTGAAGTGCATGCATCAGCGCTATTTCGAGTGCATCATTCGAGCGAGAGCTTCACATTGAGGGTTGAATGGGCCAGCGACCATTCCGCCAGAGATGTTGAGGAGTCCGACTTTCTATTGATCCCGGAGACGGGAACGATCTTCTTCAGAACGTTGTATCAATGGGGGGTGCTCGACGTTCGGCGAGCGGCGCTCGTTCGACATGAGAAGGCGATGTACAGGCCATTCATCAGCAGGCATGGGAGCTTTGTCGTGATCGAAGATGAACTGCAAGCGGAGTCTACGGACCTTTGGGGAAGGCACGTTCATTCAGTACCGATCGATCCACCTTGGGATGCCGTTGAGCATGATGATCGCATCGAGTATGATTGTCCGGTGTATGGCAGGCAGGTTCTCAGGCTGACCAGGTGATCTGTTCTCCTTGGAAAGGCGGATAGGACGTTCCGGCGCGGCCCAATGCGCCGCGCCGTCGGGCCATTCGCTCGTAGTCCTCGCCGCCCTCGCCCGGCCTTGAGCCGGGGTTCGTGCGGCTGTGGGCTACCCGCTGCTGCTCTACACTTGGACGCTTGGAAGATGAAGCATCTTCGAAGTGAACAATTCCTCCGAAGGAGGCTGAGCAGGATCACAGGTGAACCAGTCCGCTGCGAAGGTGTGATGACCTATAGCGATTATCGGTACCTGCGGTCCCTCAGGTCTGAGGCTTGGATAGAATGTGAGGCTCACGGCCTACTAGAGTTGTCAAGTTCAGGACCCGATGCTCAGCGCTCCCCCAGGGGATCGTGTGTCACCCAAAAGTAAACGAACATGAAACACTGGATCGGGATCGACGTGAGCAAGGCGACACTGGATGTGGCCCTGCTGGATGAACGCGGGACGCTGACCGCTGAGACCAAGGTGGAGAACACCACCAGAAGCGTGAAGACACTACTGCGTCGATGGACCAAGGAGTTCGCACCGGTCAAAGGAGAATACCTGGTGTGCCTGGAGCCCACGGGCTACTACGGCCATGCGCTGCTGGAAGTGTTGGTGGAATTGGAGATCCCCACCTGGCTTGCTCATCCCAACGACATCAAGCAGAGCATCGGAATGACCCGGGGAAAGAGCGACCGAGTGGATGCGCTCAGGATCGCCGACTACGCCCGGCGCTTCCAAGACAAGTCGCGGTTGTTCACGGCCGACCAGCTGAAGATGAACAAGCTCAAGCAGCTCCTGAGCAAGCGCCAGAACTACGTGATGCGCAAGACCATGCACCAGCGGCAGATCAAGGACATGAACAAGCTCATGGACAAGGACCTGCGCGGGCCGTTCACCCGGTTCGATAAGGCACAGATCAAAGCGCTGGACAAGGCGATCAAGGAACTGGAAGGCATGATCGAGGACACCATCAACGCGGAGCCCGAGTTGAGCAAGCGCTTCGAACTGCTGAAGTCCGTGGAAGGCGTTGGGCTCATTCTGGGCTCACATCTGCGGGCCCTCACCGACGGCTTCACGCGATTCACCTCACCGCGACAGCTAGCTTGCCATGCCGGATGCGCACCCTTCGAGAACAGGTCAGGCACCAGCATCAGAGGGCGCACCCGCGTATCGCACAATGCCAACCATACGCTCAAGGCCCTGCTGCATGTCTCGGTGGTCGGGCTCATCCGGTTCCCTGGTGAGTTCCGCGCCTACTACGACCGCAAAGTGGCCGAGGGCAAACACAAGATGCTTGTCTTCAACGCCATGCGCAACAAACTCATCCACCGCGTCTGTGCCGTGATCCGAAAGGGAGTGCCTTACGAGATACGAACACCCCTTGCACACGTCATAGAATAATCCCTAACGCGGAATGCCGGCTGCATCATCTGTGTCCATCCGTGTCCATCTGTGGTTCGCTGCATTCACCCCGTGTACACCCACATCCCACCCGCGCACAGCAGGAAGTAGGGCACCAGGCTCGCGGCCCCCGCGTAGTCCTTTGCCACGCGCTGGCCGAAGAAGAGCAGGGTGATCGCCAACGCCCCCAAGGTGCACCCCCAGGCCCCCAGGGTCGGGTCGCCGTGGAGGCCGACCTGCAACAGGCCGATCGCGGCGCACGCCCCGGCCGACAGTTCAATGGCCGTGATCACCGGCAGCAGCAGCGGCACCGTGCCCTTCAGCGGCGACTTCGCGAAGTGGCCGGTCAGCCAGGCCAGGTTCCCTTTCCAGTCCAGGGCCTTGTCCAGCCCCGATTGCAGGAAGAGGATGGCCACCATGGCGGTGAAGGCCATGCGCAGCAGGTCGATGCCGGTGTAGCCGAACAGGATGCCCGATTCCATGGCGTGAAGGTGCGGGTTCCGATGACAAAACGAGGCATTCCCACGGCTCGTTCGATCTGAGCCGGAAATGGGGCGGTGGATGAACATCCGGGGTGGGCGATCTCCCAACACGGTACTTGTTCAGATCCTGATCATGGCAAGATGAACCGTCCGTGGCCCGTGCCATGGTCACCCGACCAGCTCAGGATGTATGCGCCTTTTGGGAGTTGGCTCACATCCAGCCCGCCATCCGACATGGACCGGCCATGGGAGACGGTCTTCCCATGGACGTCCCGGATCATCCAGGTGGCATTCGGCTCCATTGACCTCACCCCGACCCGAGCGCCGTTGGCATCCAGCCAGATCATGGCTTCTGAAGTGGGGCTGTCCTCACTGATGGACAGGGGTGAGGTGTCCGCGCTTATGTCGAGGTTGTCAAAAGCGGCATACCCTGATGCTTGAAGGTCGATCAGCACGGTGACCGTCCCATTGGAGGAGGCGCTAACGTCCAGAGCGGCACCGACGGTGGTCCAATTGAAGGAGAATGGATCCGAAGAAGGGGGGCCACCGGTCAGCGTGGCATCATCCAACACCATACCGGGCGAATTGATGTTGAACGCACCCGAGGGCGTGTCGAACACGGTCACCTGGAAGATGGGAGCGGCCGTTCCGAACGGGGCACCACAACCGGAGACTTCGATGCCCGAAATGTCCATTGTCAGGTTCACATAGGGAAGACCGTCGCTGTCCAGTGTCAAGGCCGCTTTGTCATTCTGTTGGGCCGTCTGAAGCCCAATGCAGTAATCACCGCCGATGCCGGCCTGGTCGGTATACACATTACCGGGACCATTGATCAACAAGGTCTCAACAGTAAAGGTCTGTGCCCAATTGCCACCGCCTCCTGTCCCACCACCTGTGCCGGCCCAAAGATCGTTCACTGCCTGCTGGCTGATGTCCGTACCGCACGCGGCGGTGGTCACGGCCATGTTCGGGCTCGTGAAAGCGTTCGAATACAACGTGATGGTCTGGGCGACCAGCGGGGTCGTCAAAGCGAACGGGGTACCAATGGTGAAAAGGTAGATGTGACGCATGGTGGTCTCATTTTTCACAAAGTAAGACTAGGAATGGCCATTGTTCCCCGAGCCTGTGCTCCCGAAGAATATGGATGGACATGCATCGCGTACTTCTTCGGACCAACTGGCGGAGCGGCTTGGACCGGTCACATCGTCCCAACCGCTTTCCTTTGTGGCCATGCACCTCTTCCGGAATTTCAAGTCCGTCACCAAGACCTGCTACGGCCGCGGCAGCTTCGGCAAGCTGGGCGAGATCCTTGAGCCGCACCGCAACACGGGCAAGGGCTTCATGGTCTTCCTGGTGGACCACTACTTCCAGGACAAGACCGACTTCCTCGCCCGCATCCCGAAGCAGGAGGGCGACGAGCTCATCTTCTGCAGCACGAAGAAGGAGCCGAGCACCGAGCAGATCGATGGGCTGCGCGACGACATCCTTGGGCGCCGCGGCCTTCCTGCCGGTGTGGTGGGCGTCGGTGGCGGCAACGTGATGGACGTGGCCAAGGCGCTCTCGCTCATGTTCACCAACGCGGGCAGCAGCGTGCAGTACCAGGGCCTCAACCTGATCAAGAAGCCCGGCATCTACCATTGCGGCGTGCCCACCATCAGTGGCACCGGGGCGGAGGTGAGCATGACCGCCGTGCTCACCGGCCCCGTGAAGAAGCTCGGCCTCAAGTGCGACTGGACCGTCTTCGACCAGATCGTGCTAGACCCGGACCTCATCGCCTCCGTGCCCACCGACCAGTGGTTCTACACGGGCATGGACACCTACATCCACAGCGTGGAAGCCATCACCGGCACCAAGAAGAACACCTTCGCCGAGGCCTACAGCGAGAAGGCGCTCGACCTATGCCGCGAGGTGTACCTGAAGCGCGACCGCAGCGACCCCAAGAGCGACGAGCTGCTGATGGTGGCCAGCTACATGGGTGGCCTCAGCCTCACCTACAGCGAGGTGGGCGTGTGCCACGCGCTGAGCTACGGCCTGGGCAAGGTGCTGGAGATGCACCACTGCTTCGCGAACTGCGTGGCCTTCAACCAGCTGGAGGACGTGTATGGCGAATACGTGCAGGAGTTCAAGCACATGGTGAAGGAGCGCGGCGTGAACCTGGCCGCCAACCTCAGCAAGGACTGGGACGAGAAGACCCTCGACGCCATGGCCGAAGTGGCCTACAACCTGCCGCACATGTGGGACCACGCCTTCGGCCCGGACTGGCAGCAGGTGCTGGACCGCGAGCGGATCAAGGGGTGGTACAGGCGGATGTGAGTCCGATCAGAGGATCAGCGAATGAGATGATCAGTGAATGGACCTCTGCGGCGATCATCATCTGATCTTCTGATCAACTCATTATCCGATCAACCCAAGAACGCCCCATCCACCACAAGCATCTTCACCGGGCCGTTGGTGCGCGACCGGTGCGAACTGAGCCCGTCGCTGACGTGATAGGACATGCCGGCCTGTAGCACGTTCACCGTCCCGTCTTCGTGCTCGTTGATCAGTTCGCCTTCCAGCACGAAGACCAGGTGTCCGAGCTGGCACCAATGGTCGGTGAGGTAGCCTGCTGAATACTCCACCATCCGAATACGCAACCCTTGGTGCTGCACGGTGCGCATGGTGGCCGTGCCGGTGGTGCCGTTCACCGTGGTGGTCGGCAGCTGTGACCAGTCAATGGTTTCGAAGGGGATCTGCATTCAGTGATCAGTTGTCGTTCCTAAAATGGCGCCGCCAGCGCGATCACATGGCCGTCCGGGTCGGCGAAGTAGGCCACCCGGTCGCCCCAGTCTCGGTCGGTGGCGGGGGAGACCGCGGTAAGACCGGCCTGCACCGCTCGCGCGATCGCCGCATCCAGGTCATCCACGCGCAGGTAGAGCTCGCAACGCGGCACACCATGCCCGGCATCGGGGTGGGGCAGGGCGGGCGTAATGATGCGGGCGATGCCGCTGGCAGGCATCAGGCCCAGCGTGCAGCCGCCCAGGTCGAACTCGGTCATGCCCGGCACGTCGAGCACCGGTTCACGGTCCAGCAACAACCGGTACAGGTCGCGGCTGCGCTGCTGGTCCTGCACGTAGAGGATGAACTCGGCCTGCATCGCTTCAAAGATGGCGTTCCTCCCCATCTTCGGCGCGGCGATGCATCACCTGCTGCACCTGGTCTTCGAGCTGGCCGCCTTCGCGGTGGGCTACGCCTACTTCCAGCGGCTGCGCGCAGGGCAGGGCGATCCCATCCCCGAGCCGAAGCGCGTATGGATCATCATCGGTGCGGCGGCCGGGGCCCTGCTGGGCTCGCGGGTGCTGGGCGCGCTGGAGGATCCAGCCAAGCTCGCCGCCGATGGCTTGGCCCTCTTCATCGCATTCAATAACCGCACGATCGTGGGCGGACTGCTCGGCGGGCTGGTGGGGGTGGAGCTCACCAAGAAGCTGATCGGTGTCCGTACCAGCAGCGGCGACCTCTTCACCTACCCGCTGATCCTGGGCATGATGATCGGTCGCGTGGGCTGCCTGCTCGGTGGGCTGGAGGACAACACCTACGGCACGCCCACGGACCTGCCCTGGGGCATCGACCTTGGCGATGGCGTGCGCCGGCATCCCACCAACCTCTACGAGATCCTGTGGCTGGGTGCGCTTTGGATGCTGTTGCGCGGGGTTGAACGCCGGTGGACCCTCGCGAACGGTGCGCGTTTCAAGCTCTTCATGGTGGGCTACCTGCTCTTCCGCCTGGCCGTAGAGGCCATCAAGCCGCAGCCCATCATTGCCCTCGGCCTTTCAACCATCCAGTGGGCCTGCGCGGCCGGACTCCTGTATTACTTCAAGGTGTGGCTGACGCCACGGTCCTTGGTTATTCAACCACAGATGAACACGGATGGACACAGATAGGAAAGGACAGGACGGTTATCCGCTCGCGAGCGAGACAGAGGAGGTCATTGGCTGTGCCATGGAGGTGCTGAACGTGCTGGGGCATGGCCTGCTCGAGAAGCCCTATGAGAACGCCTTGGTGGTGGAGTTCAGGCTGCGCGGCATCCCTTTCGAGCAACAGCCCGCCTTCGATGTGCTCTACAAGAACGAACAGGTCGGTTTGTATGTGCCGGACCTGATCGTGCGGGAGGCTGTGGTCGTGGATGCCAAGACCATCGACCGCATCACCGATCACGAGCTCGGCCAGATGCTCAACTACCTGCGCATCACCGGCCATCGCGTCGGACTGATCCTGAACTTCAAGCGCGCCAAGCTCGAATGGAAACGCGTCATTCTCTGACCATGCGCGCTCATCTGTGTGCATCTGTGTCCATCAGTGGTTCCCCTTCCGCGAAGGCGAAGCCGAGCGCCGCCCGCATGGAGTTCGGATGCAATGCTGATCTACGCATTCATCTGTGTCCATCCGTGTCCATCAGTGGTTGTGCCCCACGCTGGCCAGCCCGTCGCATTCATCTGTGTTCATCCGTGTCCATCTGTGGTTATTCCCCCTCCCATGCCTGAACGCCCCTACACCTACTACGACTTCACGCTGAGCCTGTGCCCGACGTGCCTGAAGCGCATCGACGCCAAGGTGATCTTCGAGGACGATCGCGTGTACATGCTGAAGCGCTGTCCCGAGCACGGGGCGCAGAAGGTGCTCATCGCCACCGATGTGGACTACTACAAGCGCTGCCGGCACTACCTGAAGCCCGGCGAGATGGTGCGCACCTTCAACACGAAGACCCATTACGGCTGTCCGTACGATTGCGGCATCTGCCCGGACCACGAGCAGCACGGCTGCCTCACGCTGATCGAGGTCACCGACCGCTGCAACCTGGAGTGCCCCATCTGCTACGCCAGCAGCGGGCCCATGCACGGCAGGCACCGCACGCTGGAGGAGGTGGAGCGCATGCTCGATGCCGCCGTACGCAACGAGGGTGAACCCGATGTGGTGCAGCTCAGCGGCGGCGAACCCACGGTGCATCCGCAGTTCTTCGAGATCCTCGATGCGGCCAAGCGCCGGCCCATCCGCCACCTGATGGTGAACACCAACGGCATCCGCATCGCCAAGGACAAGGCCTTCGCGGAGCGCCTCGCCACCTACATGCCGGACTTCGAGCTGTACCTGCAGTTCGACTCGTTCAAGCCCGAGGTGCTGAAGCGGCTGCGCGGGGAGGACCTCACCGCTGTGCGCATGAAGGCCCTGGAGCACCTGAACGAGCTCAACCTCAGCACCACGCTGGTGGTGACGGTGGAGAAGGGTGTGAACGACGACGAAGTGGGCGCCATCATCGACTTCGCCCTGAAGCAGCGCTGCGTGCGGGGCGTCACCTTCCAGCCGGTGCAGGCCGCAGGCAGGACCGAGCACTACGACCCCGCCACCGACCGCATCACGCTCACCGAGGTGCGGCAGGCCATCCTGGACCAGGCACCGCTGTTCACGCCGGAGGACATCGTGCCCGTGCCCTGCAACCCCGACGCGCTCGCCATGGGCTACGCGCTGAAGCTAGGCAGCGAGGTGTTCCCGCTCACGCGCATGATCGACCCGGACGACCTGCTGAACAACAGCCGCAACACCATCGTGTACGAGCAGGATGCCCGCCTGAAGGAGCACATGGTGAAGCTCTTCAGCACCGGCACACCCAGCGACAAGGCGCACGAGACGCTCCACCGGATCATGTGCTGCCTGCCCGACATCGACGCGCCGGAGCTGCGGTACGAGAACCTTTTCCGCATCATCATCATGCGCTTCATCGACGCCTACGACTTCGACGTGCGGGCCATCAAGCGCAGTTGCGTCCACATCATCGACCCGCGCACGATGAACGCGATCCCCTTCGAGACGATGAACCTGTTCTACCGGGAGGAGGCGCAACGGATGCGGTTGGCGGAACTGCAGCAAGCAGCATCTACCTTGTGATCACCATGAACACCAAGCTCCTCCGCACGAACCTGCTGGTGCTGCTCGGTTATGCCGTGCTGATCCAGTTGCTTTCCCTGTTGGAGAACAACGGCGGCAGCATGGTGGTGCTGATGGGCATGATGGTGGCGGTGGTCATTCACGTGTGCGTGCTGGTGTTGGGTGCCGTGGTGGTCCTGTTCGGTCAGCGCAAGCAGGAGGCGGCGTCGTGGGTGCTGTGCGCGCTGGCCATCGGCGTCATCGGCTTCGGCACGTGCTGGGGTGGTGCCTCGCTGGCCGAACTGTACTCCGGCCCGGCGAACTTCCACTAGTGCACTTCAGGGTCGAACCCCTTGAGCAGTGCTGCGGTGCGTTCGGCCGCCCGGGCGATCAACAGGCTGCGCACGGAACCGCCACGGCCCAGGTCCTGCTTGGCCATATGCACCAGCTCTGACCGATGAATGCGGCCGGTGCTGGCGTCCATCAGGTTCACCTGCATCTCCAGGTGTCGGCCGATGCCTTCCTCATAACGCAACAGCTTGGTCATCAGGACGTACTTGGCGCCCAGCAGCTGCCCGGCGCGGGCCGCGGTGCGCTCATCGTAGATGCCGTCCAGGCTTCGCTGTTGCTCCTCCAGAAGCGCATCCGTCTGTTCACGAGCCACCAGCACCAGGAAGGGGTCCCGCAGGGCCAGCAGCTCCTCCTTGATGGCCGTGGCCAATGCGGCAGGCACGCCGTTCACGCGGGCCGCATAGGTGGCGCGGGCGGCCACGCCCTGTTCCTCCACGGGCACAAGGGCCAGGGTGTAGCTGGCGTTCGTGCGGGCGGCATCGCGCAGCAGCCGGGCATCCTTGTAGGAAGGGTCCTCGGTGAGAACCGCGTCCAGCCCGCTGTACGCTTCGCGCCAGCGGCCTTCCTCGAAGGCCCGCCGGGCCAGGCGATACCGGGGCTCCAATTCCGCCATCCGCAGCAGGTGGGGTGCATCGGCGTGACCGGGGTCCAGGGCGAGGACCTCGTTCAGCAGCTCGCGGCACGGTGGAAAACGGTCCTCCTCAAAGGCCTGTACGGCACGCGCATAGAGCGTCGCCACATGCGTCCGGCGCGCCTGAAGGCGTCGCTGTTCCACCAAGGGGTCGCGCCGCAGGACCAACCCCTCCACGGAGGCGCGCGTGGCGAATTCGTGCAGCACCTGCCACTGCTGCTCGCCCAGGTCATGGTCGCCGGCGAGGAAGGCGCTGGACGCCGCGGCCTCCAACTGGATCAGCACCTGCTGACCGGTCCGCTGAGTGCCGGCGTGCGCCCTGGCATGACCAGGCCGTTCCAGCTTGGCGGTGCGGTAGGCGGCGTATGCGG
The DNA here is from genome assembly GCA_016715895.1 of Flavobacteriales bacterium. Classification (NCBI taxonomy): domain Bacteria; kingdom Pseudomonadati; phylum Bacteroidota; class Flavobacteriia; order Flavobacteriales; species Flavobacteriales bacterium. Next base: position 373,732 of record JADJXH010000003.1, read on the forward strand.
CACTGACATCACCCGCCTGCTCGGCGCGCTCCCCGTGCTTCACGAGGCGGCCGGCGCCCGAACAGGCGGCCAGGGAGAGCAGCAGAGGGAGCAGGGATCGCATGCGGCGAAGATGGCACAGCGATCCGCGTGCCGGAACGCGGTTCACCGGGACCGTATGTTTGCCCGCATGCGTTCCGTCGGTGCCCTGGCCGCAGCGCTCCTCTCCCTGCTGGTGCTGCTGCTGGTTCATATCAGCACGGGACCGGTATCGGTGTCGCTCAGGGAGGCGTTGCATGCCGTCCTGGGGCTTCCCGGGGTCGATCGGGCCTTGGTCGCGGTGGTCCGGGATGTGCGGATCCCATCGGCGCTGACGGCCATGCTCGTGGGGGCAGCGTTGGCATGCAGCGGTGCGGTGATGCAGACGCTCTTCTCCAATCCGCTCGCGGGTCCGAGCGTGCTCGGTGTCAGCTCCGGGGCGGGCCTTGGGGCGGCCCTGGTCATGCTCGTCCCCGGCCTCTCCAGCACGCTCGGCGCCGCGGCCGATCTGGCGCTCGTGCTGGCCGCGTTCGCCGGTGCCTTGGTGGTGCTGGCGGTCATCGTGCTGGCGGACCGTCGTCTCGGCGACCCGGTCACGCTCCTCATCCTGGGCCTCATGGTCGGGCACCTCGGAGGGGCGCTCGTCAGTGTGCTCGAGGTGGCCGCCGGAGAGGGCGCCCTGCGTGGGTTCGTGCTGTGGGGCATGGGCTCCTTCGCAGGCGTGGGTCCGGAACGGATGCCATGGCTCGCCCTGCCGATCGTGGTCGGTCTGTTCGTCACCCTGGTGCATATGAAGGCCCTCGATGCGATGCTGCTGGGCGATGAGTACGCCCGTTCCATGGGCGTGGAGGTGCGCGCGACCCGCACACGGCTCATCCTCGCGACCGGCCTGATGGCGGGGGCGTGCACCGCGTTCTGCGGCCCCATCGCCTTCATCGGACTGGCCACCCCGCACCTGGCCCGGGCGCTGCTGCGCTCGGCCGGGCACCGCCTGGTCCTGCCGGGCAGCGCGCTCTGTGGGGCACTGCTGGCGCTGGCCTGCGACATCCTCGTGCGGCGCGTGGACGGACTGCCGGTCAACGCCCTCACCTCATTGATCGGCGCGCCCGTGGTCGTGTGGGTGCTGTGGAGCGGACGCCGCTGGGCGAGAATGGCCACCGGATGAGGACCGTGACCCTGCATGCCGAGGCACTTGTGATCGGGCACCACGGCCGGCCGCTGCGCCCTGCGTTCGATCTGCAGCTCCGTCCGGGCAGGGTCACCGCCCTGCTGGGGAACAATGGATCGGGCAAGACCACGCTGCTGCGGACCTTGTCCGGCCTGTTGGCGCCGCTCTCCGGACGGGTGCTCCTCGATGGCCGCGAGGTGCAGGGCATGGCGGAGCGTGAGCGTGCCCGGCAGCTCGCCGTGGTGATGGCCCATCGCCCACGCGCGGGACTGATGCGCGCGGAGGATGTGGTCCGGCTGGGGCGCCTTCCGTGGAGCGCGGGTTGGTTCCGGTCCGACCCTGACGATGCAGCGCGGGTCCAGCAGGCGATGGAGCAGACCCGAACGCTGACGATGGTGGGCAGGGCCTTCAACGAGCTGAGCGATGGGGAGGCGCAGCGTGTGCTCATCGCCCGGGCCCTGGCACAGGATGCCCCGGTCCTCCTGCTGGACGAGCCCACAGCGTATCTGGATGTCAGCCAGCGGGCCGCACTGATGCAGCTCCTGCGGACCATCGCGCGGGAACGGGCGCTGACGGTGCTGATGGCCACGCACGATCTCCAACAGGCATTGGACAGCGCGGACGAGGTGTTCATCCTCGGTCCTGATGGCGCCCACTTCCACGGTGCGCCCGGGGATGCCGTGCAAAGCGGTGCGATCGCCAGCGCGTTCGCGGTGGATGGACTGCGCTTCGATCCCGCTCAGCGCGTGTTCCGGCCTGTGGAATGACGAAGCCCCGGCAGGCCGGGGCTTCGGAACGGGAATGTGCGGGACGCTTACTTGCGCAGCGCGTCGCGGATCTCCATCAGCAGCTTCTCTTCATTGGAGGGGCCGGGCGGGGGAGGAGCCGGCTCGGCCTTCTTCATCCTGTTCATGGCCTTCACCACCATGAAGATCGCGAACGCCACGATGAGGAAGTCGATGATGACGGTGATGAAGGCGCCGTATTTCACGGACACCTCGGCCACCGCGGGTGTGATGACGGCGCCGGCCGCATCCTTCACTTCGGCCGTCCCGTGCTGGATCACCCATTTCAGTTCCTTGAAGTCGACGCCACTGGTCAGCATGCCCACGAGCGGCATCACCATGCCGTCCACGAAACCGCTGACGACCTTGCCGAAGGCACCGCCCATCACGAAGGCGACCGCCGTATCCACGAGGTTACCGCGCATCGCGAACTCCTTGAACTCCTTCATCATGCTCATGGTCAACAGGGGTTTGGTTGGTGGGGGTTGTTCGGGCGAAACTAATGACCGGCGCGATCCCCATCCCGTCCGACCGTCATCGGGGCCTGAAGCGGTAATGCTCCTCGTGCTGGGCGCCTTTCGAGAAGCCGGAAACGATGGCGTGCCAGCCGTTCCCTTCACGGAAGTAACGGATGTGCTGCGGGAAGTCGTGGGAGAGGTTCGTGAAGTGCAGGGTATCGCCGGACGTGGGCACAGCGGTGAAGTCCGTCCACGCGCCGTTGTTCTGTCCTCCTGGGAGGGCGGAATAGATCACAGCGCCATTGCGGCGCATCAGTTTGAGCCCTTCGATGAACACGGTGTCCGCCCCCGCGAGCACACGGCCGACACCGGAAAGGGTGCTGTCATCCACTTCGGTCCAGGCCTCCACCACGGTGAAGGTGTCACTGCTGGTGCTGTCCACCCAGTCGCCAAGAAGCTCTTTGGCGAGGGGCCAGACGTCCACTGGTGCCGAAGCAGCGGGGTCCACCGATGGGCTGTGCTGTCCGCCACATCCGATGAGAAGGGCGATCGCGGTCGAAAGGAGGAACGCTCGGTTCATGACAGGGTTTCGATGGCCGATCGGATGGGGGCGGGGATGGGCACCTTGTGGCCCTTGGCGTAGTCGTACATCACCTGAACGCTTGTGCCTTCGGCCACCACGGCGCCGCTGACGTCCGTGAGCCGGTAGGCCAGGGTGAAGCTGGTGGTGCCCACGTGTGCCGCGCCGGTGCGGATGTGCAGGCGGGCGGGCCAGTGCACGGGCCGCTTGAAGTCGCAGGTGGTGCTGGCCAGGATCACGCCGATGCCGTCCTCGGCATGGGAGCGCAGGGCACCGATGCGCTCCAGGAAATGCATGCGCACGCTCTCCATCCAGCGGAAGTAGACCACGTTGTTCACATGGCCGAAGAGGTCCTGTTCGCCCCAGGCGACGGTGATGTCGAGCCCGATGGGCAGGTCGGGAACGATGGTGCTCACGCCTGGCGCAGCTCCTTCACCAGCTGCTTGTGCTGTTCGCGCAGGCGTTCCACATCACGGCGGGTGCGGTCGGCCTGCTTCTCCATCTCCTTGCGCATGGCCTCGCCGGTCGCGCTCTTGAAGTTGAACATGCCCATCCTGTTCTCGAACTGTCGCAGCTCGTTCTCGAGCTCCTCGATCTTGCGCTTCACGAAGCGCGTCTCGCGCTCGATGCGGTCGCGTCCGTCAGGTGCGCTCTTCAGGCTCTCGACATGGTCGTGGAACTGGGCGCGGCGGCGCTCCTCGCCCTCCACCTTCAGCTGCCCGTAGTGCTTGTCCAGCGCGGCCCGATAGCGGTCCTGCAGCACGTCGAAGTGTTTGGGCGACACGCGGCCGCATTCGAGCCAGCGTTTGCTGAAGGCCTTCAGGGCATCCAGGTCGGCGTTGCGGTCACCGGTGAGGGCGAAGCCTTCGAGCTCGGCCAGCAGGGCCTCGCGGGCTTTGAGGTGCTCGGCCTGTTCGCCGTCGAGCTTGTCGAAGTGGGCCTTGCGGGCGGCGAAGAAGCCATCGCAGGCCTCGCGGAACCGGTTCCACAGCTTCTGCTCATCGCGGGGTCCTGCGGAACCGGCCTCCTTCCATTGCTGCTGCAACGCCTTCATCTTCTCGGCCGTCTGCCGCCATTCGGTGCTGTCCTTCAGGGCCAGCGCCTGGTCCAGCAGGGCCTGCTTCTTCTCACGGGCGCCCTTGAACTGGTCCTTCAGCGCGTCGAAATACTGCTTCTTGCGGTCGAAGAAGGCGTTGCAGGTGGTGCGGAACTCCTTCCAGATGCGCTCGTTGTCCTTCTTGGTGGCGAAACCGATGGACTTCCACGCGTTCTGCGCCTCCAGCACCTGATCGGTGAGGGCCTTCCAGTCCTTCACCCCCACCTCGGCGCTCTGCTCCACCAGGGCCTGCACCTTGTCGATCAGGGCCTGCTTGGCGGCCAGGTTGGTCTCGTGCTCGGTGCGGCGGGCCTTGTAGTACTCGTGGATCCGCTCGTACACCACACGGGTGGCGTTCCAGAACCGGTCGCGGATGATCTCCCATTCCTCCTTCACCACAGGCCCGATCTGGTGCCACTTCTCCTGGTACTCCTTCACCAGCGCCTCGGCCTCCTTCACGCTGTCCACCCGCTGCACGGCCTCCATGTCGGCGATCAGCGCCTGCTTCAGGGCGGTGTTCTTCTTCAGGTCGTGGTCGCGCAGCTCCTTGTAGATGCGGATGTGATAGAAGAAATCGTCCAGCAGGTGGGCGAAATCGCGCTGCAGGTCACGATAGGCCTGCTGGGGCACGGGGCCGATGGTCTTCCACTTCTCCTGCAGGTCCTTGAAGCGCTGGAAGGCGCTGCCGATGTTCTCCTCCTGATGGATGAGGGCCTTGAGCTCCTCCATCACGGCCAGCTTGGCGGCCAGGTTGTCGGCCTCCTCCTTGGCCTTGCGGCGGCGCACATCGTTCACCTTGGTGTGAAAGGCGTCGACGAGCTGCTTGAACCGCTTGTCATCCTCATCGCCCAGCGGCGCGGATTCGATGGGGACCTGCGCGGGGGCATCGGCCCCCTCTGCGGAGGGTTCGCCTGCGGCCACCGTGGCGGCATGCTGGGCCTCGGCCACCAGCGCCTCGTAGCTTTCCTTCACGGCATCCACCAGTTCGGCGGTGTGCTCCAGGTCTTCGTTCTGGAGCAACGCCTCCATTCGGGCGATCAGCTCCGCTTTCGTGGTCATGGTCAACTGCGGCCGACCGCTCAGGTGCACCGCCGTTCAAAGATAGACGGCCCTTTCGGAACGGAAGGCGCGCTAGACGGCAAGGCCGAGCACGCACACATCGTCCATCTGCTCGTGCGACCCCTTCCACGCGTCGAACGCGCGTTCCAGCTCCTCGGCCTGCAGGGCCATCGGCAGGTGCTGGTGCTGCTCGAGGATGGCGCTGAAGCGGGTGGCCATGAGCTTGCGCCCATCCGGCCCGCCGAACTGGTCCACATAGCCGTCGCTGAACAGGTAGATGCGGTCGCCCGCGTGGTAGGCCAGGCGGTGCACGGTGAACCGCCTGTCGGGTTCATGCTGGTTGCCACCGATCGGCCGCCGGTCGCCGTTGATCACGGTGAGCTGGCCGTCGTGCATCCAATACAGCGGACGGAAGGCGCCGGCAAAGAGGATCTCGCGCTGTGCGCGGTCCACCCGGCAAAGCGCGATGTCCATGCCATCACCGGCCCCGAGCCGCTCCCCGCGCTGGTTCAGCGCATGCACCATGCGCTGGTTGAGGAGGGCCAGCAGCTCCGCCGGGTCCTTGTCCGGGTGCTGCATCACCAGCTCGTTGAGCAGTGAACAGCCGATGGCGGCCATCATGGCGCCGGGAAGGCCGTGCCCGGTGCAGTCGGCCTGGGCCACCAGCCGCACGTGCTCGCTGAGGCGGTGCACCCAGTGGAAATCGCCGCTCACCACATCCTTGGGGCGGTTGAGCACGAAGTGGTCGTCGAAAAGCTCGCCGTAGCGCTCGGGCCGGGGGATCAGCGCCGACTGGATCTTGCCGGCGTAGGCGATGCTGTCGGTCACCCCGTCGTGTCGCTGCTGAAGGGCGCTGCGGGCCTCCTCCTCGCGACGGACCAACCCGCCCACGAAGCGCATGAGGAATCCGCCGACAAGGACCAGGGCCAGCACCAGCAGGCCGATGTGGCGCCATAGGCGCCCCAGGGCCAGGGCGTCCAGTTCCGCGGTGGGCAGTTCGGCCACCAGGGCGGCCACCACCTTCCCGCGTGCGTTCCGCACGGCGTCGAACGCCGCGACATGATGGTCGTCGACCGCCCGGCCCGGGTCGATGCGCCCTTCGGTGATGGCGGCGATGATCGCGGCCTGGTCCGGACCGGTGTACGGTTCACGAAGGGCGGGTGTCGCCGAGCTGGTCACCACCACCTGGAGTTCGTGTTTCCGATCGTCGTAGGCCACCAGACGCAGCGGCATGCTCAGCCGGTTCGCCTCCGCCGGCTTGCGCAGGTTCTCGTGCAGCACATAGTACCAGGGGTCCTGGGTGTTATGCAGCAGCATGCCCCGCGAATCGTATTTCTCCATCAGGCGGGTCACGCGTCCGCCTTCGATCGCCGTGGCCAGCGTGCCGGTGATGCTGCTCAAGCGCGCCATGGCCTCATGCCGCAGCGTGCGTCGGGTGGTCGAATGCGACCACACCACCAGGGCCACACCCACGGTGAGCAGGGTGGCGAAGAGCACCAGGAGCACGGTGCGGGTGGTGGAGGGTCGGCGCAGGTCCAAACGCGTATCGCCCGGAAGGTGCGGGCCACCCGTTCATACGGACCCGTCCCGAGGTGGGTTGCCGTCGCCTGCCGAACTTCGCCCCGCATCAACCCGGACCCATGAACGACGGCTACGTCAAGCACGCCGTGGCGGAAGGCATCGCCACCGTCACCTTCCATCACCCCAAGAGCAACAGCCTGCCCGGACATGTGCTGCGCGAGCTGGCCGATGCCATCACCCGCATGGGTGCCGATCCGGCCGTACGGGTGATCGTCCTGCGGAGCGACGGCGAGAAGGCCTTCTGCGCCGGGGCCAGCTTCGACGAGCTGCTCACCATCGACACGCCCGGGAAGGGGCTGGCCTTCTTCAGCGGCTTCGCCCTGGTGATCAACGCCATCCGCACCGCCCCCTGTCTGGTCATCGGCCGCGTGCACGGCAAGGCGGTCGGCGGGGGGGTGGGCCTGGCGTCGGCCTGCGATGTGAGCTATGCGCACGGCAGCGCCAGCGCGCGCCTCAGCGAGCTGGCCATCGGCATCGGTCCGTTCGTGGTGGGGCCTGCCGTGGAACGGAAGGTGGGCACCGGTGCGTTCGGCTTCATGAGCTTCACCCCGGCGGCCTGGCGCGATGCGGAATGGTGCCGGCAGCATGGGCTCTACCAGGCGGTGTTCGCCACGGTGGAGGAGCTGGACGGGGCGGTGGACGCCCATGCCCGCGAGCTGGGCGCCTACAGCCCGGATGCCATGCGCGAGCTCAAGCGGGTGCTATGGCGTGGAACCGAGGACTGGGATGTGCTCCTGGCGGAACGTGCGGCCACCAGCGGTCGACTGATCCTCTCGGAGTTCGCCGTGAACGCCATCAACCGGTTCAAGGCGGAGGCGGCGAAGCGGTAGCAGAAAGGGCCGGCCGGCCTATTCGCCCGTGTACACCGGCTTGCGCTTCTCCAGGAAGGCCTTCACGCCCTCGTTGTAATCGTGGCTGCGGCCGGCGATGCGCTGCAGCTCGTTCTCGTGGTCCAGCTGGGTGTCGAGGCTGGTGTTCTGCGCGCGGTTCATGGCTTCCTTGGTGAGGGCGATGGCCTTGGTGGGCATGGTCGCCAGCTTCTTGGCGAGGGCGATGGCCTCGTTCATCAACTCGGCATCGGGTACGGCCTTCCAGATCATGCCCAGTGCCTCGGCCTCCTTGGCGCTCACCTTGGGTGCCAGGATCATCTGCCCGAAGGCGCGCTGCATGCCCACCAGGCGCGGCAGGGTATAGGTGCCGCCGCTGTCGGGGATCAGGCCGATGTTGATGAAGCTCTGGATGAAGTTGGCGCTCTCGGCCGCCAGCGTGAGGTCGCAGGCGTAGGCGATGTTGGCCCCGGCACCGGCCGCCACACCGTTCACCGCGCATACCACCGGCTTCGGCAGGGTGCGCAGGCGCCGCACGATCGGGTTGTATTGCGTGGTCAGGATGTCCTCGATCCGGGTGCCGGGCGCAATGGCCTCGGCCAGGTCCTGACCCGCGCAGAAGGCCCGCCCCTCGCCGGTGAGCAGCACGGCCCGTACGCTGGCATCGTCCTTGGCGGCGTCCAGGGCAGCGATGGTCTCCAGCGCCATCTCCCGGTCGAAGCTGTTCAGCTTGTCCGGACGGTTCAGGGTGATGGTGGCGACGCCCTCGGCGACGGTGTAGTGGATCTTGGTGTAGTTCATTGATCGAGCTTGTCGAGTCCGGTTTGGCGAAGGATGGCGAGCAAGGTTCCCTTGGGCAGGTCACCACGGTGCAATGGCACCACGGTCATCTTGCCGGTCGTGCGGTTCTTGAAGATCTGGTGCGACCCTTTGGATCGAACGTGTTCGTAGCCGTGCTGCTTCAACAGGCGGATCAGGTCGGCCGCCGTCATGCTGGGCGACTTGGCCATCACGAAGCCAGGACGAGGGAGTACTCAAAGGTCTTGCTGTCGTCCGGAACAGGGTCTCCTTCGGCCTCCAACGTTTCCACGTATAGCTCGATGGCTTCCTTGGCCATGCTCAAGGCGTGATCGATGGACTCCCCGTAAGTGATGCAGCCCGGCAAGGCCGGCACCGAAACGGTGAAGCCGCCTTCAGGCTCAGGTGTCAAGAGAACGCGGTACGTGCGCTGTGACATGTGTGCAAGATACGGCACTTCACCTGCCTTCATCGATGGTGAAAAGGATCTTGGTGTAGGGCATGCGACGAAGATCGGTCGATCAGATCGATCAGACGACCAGAAACGCAAGGTCGTTAATCCGGGAAGAAGCGTTCAAAGAGCTGTTGGTCGCCCCCTGCTCGAGTAGATCGAAGACTGTCGCCAGCACTCAAGTGGTACACTGTGACGTGATCGAAACACAGCCCGTACTTGCAGTATACCTTGGCGTCAACCGCGCGCATTCTGTGATTCTCATCGAAGTGGACCCAGAGCATAGGATGGCTTCCAGGCCCGTTCGGCTTTCTTGAGTATTCGAGTGTGAACCCGCGCGTGCGCTGTTCCCGTTCAGTATTGCAACAGAACCGTGCTGAGTAGAATGCAGCATCGACAGTAGCGACAATTGACGAGCCGTCTGGTGGAACAAATTTCTGGAGAGGTATTGGGTCTTGGCAACTTCCCTCATGGACACCTGTACCATAACTGGCGTAAAACGGGAGTCCGATGATCTTTATCACACTATCCACAGACATCCCGATCTTCAAACTCCTCACCGTTCGTTGGGTGACGCCTTCCGCGAGGTCGGATGTCGAGCAACCTGTCAACGCGACAACAAGGGCAATTTCGACAAGAAGAAAGGGTTCAAGCGTCATGACGCGCCATGGAAACGTTTGTTTCCCATGGCGTATTGCCATCATAAACACTTGAACTGATCGAACGGCTCCAGGCAGTCGTTGCACTTCCACAGCGCCTTGCAGGCCGTGCTGCCGAAAGCAGAGAGCATCACGGTGTTGGTGGAGCCGCATTGCGGACAGGCCACCACGGGCCGTTCGCCCTTGAGCGCGCGGATGTCGGCGGTCTTTTCGGGCGGCGCGATGCCATACTCTTTCAGCTTGCGCTTGCCGGTCTCGGTGATCCAGTCGGTGGTCCAGGCAGGGGAGAGGCTCATGCGCACCTCCACGTAAGGCACACCCGCCTCCAGTAGTTCCTTCTTGATGTCGGCCGCCATCACGTCCATGGCCGGACAACCGGTGTACGTAGGGGTGATGGTGACGATGGCCTTCCCGTCGGGCTCCACCTCCACCTGCCGCACCACACCCAGCTCCAGCACATTGATGGCCGGGATCTCCGGGTCCTTCACGTAGTCGAGGAGCTCGAGGATGCGGGCTTTGGTGATCATGGTTCGAACGTGTTCACCGCAACGGCGCAACGGACGCTACGTCGACCCAACGACCGGATAACGTTGCGTTCGCTGCGTCGTTGCGGTTCTTTCCTACCACTCCGCCCCCGGGTACGCCCGCTGCAGGTATTGCATCTCGGCCAGGATGAAGCCGAGGTGCTCGCTGTGCTTGCCTTGGCGACCGCCCGTGGCCATGAAGCCGTCGGCGGGGCGCTTCAGCGTGGCCTCGGCCAGCACCTTGTCCACGGTGGCGTCGAAGGCGGCCTTCATCTTGGCGAGGTCGGGCGCGATGCCGGCCTTCAGCAGTTGCTGGTGAACCTCGTCCATCACGAAGAGGTCGCCGCTGTAGGTCCACAGGTTGTCGAGGGCCTCCTGGGCACGGCGGTGGCTTTCCTCCGTGCCGTCGCCGAAGCGGATCAGCCAGTCGCTGCTGTGCTTCACGTGGTACTGGGCCTCCTTCACGGCCTTGGCGGCGATGGCGGCCAGCTGGGCATCGGTGCTCTTGGTAAGCGCCTCGGCCAGCGGCAGGTGGTAGGCATCGAACAGGAAGCTCCGCACGATGGTATGCGCGTAGTCGCCGTTGGGCTGCTCCACCAGCTTGGTGTTCACGAACTGCCGCTCGTTGCGCAGGTAGGCCAGGGCATCCTCGTCACGTCCCTTGCCCTCCACCTGTCCGGCGTAGGTGTACAGGTTGCGGGCTTCGCCAATGTGGTCCAGCGCCCGGTTGGTGAGGGCGATGTCCTCCTCCAGCACGGGGCCGTGGCCGCACCACTCGCTCAAGCGGTGGCTCAGGATGAGGAGGTCGTCCGCGAGGCGAAGGCTATACGTGAAGAGGGCGTTGCTCATGGTGAATGGGAGTTGGCGAATGGTGAATGGGAAAGCGTTCAGGCGCTATTCACCAACTTCCATTCGCCAGTCACTAAATGTATTTCGCCCCCTCGGGCATGGTGTAGAAGGTGGGGTGCCGGTAGGTCTTGTCGTCGGCGGGGTCGAAGAGCATGGCCGCATCATCGGGCTGGCTGCTGCTGATGGCGCCGGCGGGCACCACCCAGATGCTCTGCCCTTCCTGGCGGCGCGTATATACGTCGCGGGCGTTCTCGATGGCCATCTGGGCGTCGGCAGCGTGCAAACTGCCCACGTGTTTGTGCTCCAGGCCGCGCTTGCTCTGGATGAAGATCTCCCAAAGGGGCCAGTTGTTCGGGTTGTCGCTCATGGTGTCCGGTGAGTGGCGAGTGGCGAGCGAAGAGTAACGAGTGGCACTGCGGAAGCAGACTCGCCACTCGTCACTCGCTACTCGCCACTCGGATTCATGCTGCTTGTTTCTTCTTGGCCTTCTTGGCGGCGTGGGCCAGCGCGGCCTCGCGCACCCAGGCGCCTTCGTCGTGAGCCTTGTTGCGGGCGGCCAGGCGTTCCTTGTTGCAGGGGCCGTTGCCGGCCACCACGTTGTTGAACTCGGTCCAGTCGATCTCGCCCCAGTCGTAGTGCTGGGTGGACTCGTTCCACTTCAGCTTCGGGTCGGGGATGGTGAGGCCGATCACTTCGGCCTGCTGCACGGTGCGGTCGATGAAGGTCTGGCGCAGCTCGTCGTTGCTCTGGCGCTTGATCTTCCACTTCATGCTCTCGGCGCTGTGCGGGCTGTTGGCGTCCGTGGGGCCGAACATCATCAGGCTGGGCCACCACCACCGGTTCAGGGCGTCCTGGGCCATCTCCTTCTGCTCGGGGGTACCCTTGGCCAGCACGGCAATGATCTCGTAGCCCTGGCGCTGGTGGAAGCTCTCCTCCTTGCAGATGCGCACCATGGCCCGAGCGTAAGGACCGTAGCTGGTGCGGCACAGCATCACCTGGTTCATGATGGCGGCACCGTCCACCAACCAGCCGATGGCACCGATGTCGGCCCAGGTGAGGGTGGGGTAGTTGAAGATGCTGCTGTACTTGGCCTTGCCGCTCAGCAGGTCGTCGATGGTCTGCTCGCGGGAAACGCCCAGGGTCTCGCAGGCGCTGTAGAGGTAGAGACCATGACCGGCCTCGTCCTGCACCTTGGCGAGCAGAATGGCCTTGCGGCGCAGGTTGGGGGCCCGGGTGATCCAGTTGCCCTCCGGCAGCATGCCCACCACCTCGCTGTGCGCGTGCTGGCTGATCTGGCGGATGAGGGTCTTGCGGTACTTCTCAGGCATCCAGTCCTTCGGCTCGATCTTCTGTTCGGCGTCGATCTTGGCCTGGAAGCGTTCCTCAAGGTTCTGTACGTCGGTCATGGTGGATCTGCGAACGGCGAATTTAGGCCCTGCGCCTCAGCTCGGGCTGATGCCGGTCAATCCGGTGAACAGAATGGCGGGCCTGGTGGTTCATGGTCGGCGGAGCGTGGAAGGGGGGCGCGGACGAGCGCGCGATCACCTGGACCCTATTTTCGCGCCCGCCGAACGGCAATCCTTCCATGGCCCGCTTCCATCCCTTGACCGTATCGCAGGTAACGCAGGAGACCCCTGACGCCATCGTGATCGGGTTCACTGTGCCGCCCGCTCTGCGGGACGAGTTCCGCTTCAACCACGGTCAGTATGTCACGCTCAAGCTCACCGTCAACGGCGAGGAGCTGCGCCGCAGCTACAGCATCTGCAGCAGCCCGCTGGATGCGGACGGCTTCCGCATCGCGGTGAAGCGTGTCCGGGGCGGGCGGGCCAGCACGCAGCTGGTGGAGAAGCTCAAGGCGGGGATGTCGCTGGAGGTGATGGCACCGATGGGCAACTTCACCGCGGCGCTTGATCCGGCGCGCAGCAGGCACTTCGTCGCCTTCGCGGCCGGCAGCGGCATCACGCCCATCCTCAGCATCCTGAAGACGGTGCTGAGGACCGAGCCCAACAGCCGGTTCACGCTTTTCTATGGCAACACGGACACGGACCGGATCATGTTCCGTGGCAGGCTGTCCGAGCTTCAAGCCCAGTTCGGTGACCGGCTCGCGGTGCACCACATCCTCAGTAAAGGCCGGGAGCAGGATGTCCTCTTCAATGGCCGGATCACCGCGGAGAAGGCCCGGCAGCTGCTGGCCCGGTTCGTCACGGACGCGCTGGACAAGGAGTTCTTCATCTGTGGCCCCGAGCAGATGATGGTGAACGTGAGCGAGGCCCTGGAGGCCGCCGGGGTGGAGAAGAAGCGCGTTCACATCGAACTGTTCACCAGCCCGGTGACCACCGAGGCGAAGCGTGAGGTGGCCCATGCCACCACGGCTGCGTTCACGGGCGAGGCCGAAGTGGTGGTGCGGCTGGATGGCCGCGAGCAGGTGCTACACATGACCGCCAAGGGCGATCCCGTGCTCGACGCGGCCATCGATGCCGGAATGGATGTTCCGTACGCGTGCAAGGGCGCCGTGTGCTGTACCTGCAAGGCGCGCGTGCTCGAAGGCCAGGTGGAGATGGACATGAACTACGCGCTCACCGACGAGGAGGTGGCACAGGGCTATGTGCTCACTTGCCAGACCCATCCCCGCAGCGCGCGTGTGGTGATCGACTACGATCAGCACTGAGGTGCTGGGAACGAAGAAGGCGGGCTTACGGGCCCGCCTTTCGTGTTCCTGCCGGCCGGTTGGTGGTGGTTGTGGCCGGGCGGGCAACATGCTTGTCAGAAGGAGGCCTGCGCGTGCCCGGCCACCTTGGTCTGGATGTGCTCCAGATAGTGTTCGCTGTGGTAGAAGCCGCCCATCTCGGCGTTCCAGCGCACGATGGCGCTCGGAAAGTCGGCATAGAACGGGTCGACGCCGGCGGTCTTGCCACGGGGGATCAGGTTCACGTAACAGACATAGTCCGGGTATGTGACCAGGTCGGGGGGGAGGCTGGTGTCGATCAGCACGAGCTTGTCCTCGAAGCCGTCCTTGGTGACGCGCACCAGGAAGCTCTGGTCGATGTCCAGGTCCAGGGAGAAGCCTCCCTTCTTGTCCACGGCCACCTGCCCCAGTTTCTCGTCTCCCTTCCACAGTTCAACCTGGTAGTCCTGGACCTGCTTGCCGTCAGCGAGCACCTCGCCCCGCACGGGCACGTACCAGCCTTCGGCCTGGTCTCGACGATCAACGAGTTTGCGTTTCTGGGCGTGCACGGCAGGAAGGGTGAGCAGCACGAGCAGGGGAAGGGTCATCAACTTCTTCATGGGGCAAGGGTTCACGTGGGTGGTCGTCCTGGTCGCGGGCACTGAAGGTGTTGTTCCTACGCGGGGACGGACGGAAGGGTTACGCGCGGGGCTTCAGGAGGCGAACGGCAGGGCGGCGCGGTCGGCGACCCCGGCGTTCATGCGCAGGCTGATGGTGGTGCCCTTGCCCACGGTGCTCTCGGCCCACACCTCGCCGCCGTGCTTGTTCACGATGCGTTGCACGATGGCCAGCCCGATGCCGCTGCCTTCGAACTGGTCGGCGCGATGCATCCGCTTGAAGGCGCCGAACACGGCCTTGGCGCCGGTGCTGTCGAACCCCACCCCGTTGTCGCGCACGCGCAGCACCTCCCCGGTGTCATCCGTGTCCATCCGCACCTCGATGCGGGGGGCCTCCACCTGGCGGGTGAACTTCACGGCGTTGGACATCAGGTTGACGAGCACCACCTTCAGCATGGCGGCATCGGCATGGAGCAGGGTGTCCGGCGGCACCTTGTTCACCAGGAGCGGGGCATGGGGCGCAGGCGGCAGTTCGTCCATCACCTCCTGGACCAGATCGCGCAGTCGGATGTCTGAACGCTGGAGGTCGCGGTTGTTGGTCTGGGAGAAGCGGAGGAGGTCATCGACCAGTTCGAGCATGCGGCCCGCGCCGCGCTGGATGCGGCTGCTCAGCTCACGCCCGTCGATGTCGGTGGGCGGCTGGTGTTCCTGCAGCAGCTGGCAAAGGGCCAGCACGTTCTTCAACGGGCTGCGCAGGTCGTGCGCCACGGTGTAGGAGAAGGCGCCCAGGTCCTCCAAGGCCTCCAGCAGCTGGCGCGTGCGCACGGCCACGCGGCGGTCCAGGTCGCTGTTGAGCTTGCGCAGACGCTGTTCCTCCGCCCGCCGGTCGGTGATGTCCTTGATGATCACCTGGAAACTCCGGTGGCCATCGTCCGACTTGCCCAGGTAGCTCACGGTGAGCAGCCCGTCGATGGGATCGCCGTTGCTGTTCCGAAGGGTGAGGTCAACGTTATGGAACGACCGCCCCCGGAGGCGGCCGCTCAGCGCCTGGCGCAGAGCGGCCGGGTCGGTGAGCAGGTCCTGGAAGCTGCGGTCCAGCAGCGCGTCACGGTCCAGGCCCACCAGGCGCTGCGCGCTTGGATTGGCATCGTGGATGCGCCCGGTCTCGTCCAGGATCACGATCGGGTCGCCCGAGGTGGCGAAGACCTGCTCGTACCGGCGGAGCAGACGCTCGCGGTCCACGCGCAGGCGGAAGACCTCGTGGGCCTGCTGGATGCGCAGCAGCAGATCGCTGGCGTCCCAGGGCTTTGTGACGTATGCATAGATGCGGCCCTTGTTCACCGCATCGATCACCGCCTGGATGTCGGCGTAGCCGGTGAGCAGCATCCGGATGGTGTCCGGATGCCGTTGCTTCACCTGGGCGAGGAAGTCCACACCCGTCACCTGGGGCATCCGCTGGTCGCTGATCACCACCGGGATCGGGGTGCGTTCCAGGATCTCCAACGCCTGCTCGGCGGTGGAGGCGGTGAAGACCTCCAGGTCACGACGGAAGTTGGCCCGGAAGGCGATCAGGTTGCCTTCCTCGTCGTCCAGATAGAGGACCTTGATGCGTTCCTTGTTCATGGCTTCAGGCGCGTTGCTGCTGCTGCTCTTGGTGTGCGCGCTGTTGGCGCTTGGGCAGGGTGACATGGAAGGTGGCCCCCGCGCCGGGCAGGCTTTCCACGGTGATGCGTCCACCGTGCTTCTCCACGATGCTGTACGCGATCGACAGGCCGAGCCCCGTGCCTTCGCCCACCTCCTTGGTGGTGAAGAAAGGCTCGAAGATCTTGGCCATCACGGTCTCGGTCATGCCCGGACCGTCATCCGCAATGGAGATGCGCACCGCATCCCCGACGACGGCTGAGCGCACGGTGATGGTGCCGCGCTGAAGGTCCTTCCGGGACGCGATCGCCTGGATGGCATTGTTCAGGATGTTCATGAACACCTGGTTCAGCTTGCCGGGATGGCACTCCACCGCGGGCAGTTCGCCGAGCTCCAGGTGCAGATCGGCGTGGTCCTTCAGCTGGTTGGCCAGCACCGTCAGGGTGCTCTGCAGCCCTTCGTTGAGGTCGGCCAGCTTGAGGTCGTCCTCATCGAGCCTGCTGAAGTTGCGCAGCCCGCGCACGATCTCCGCCGTCCGCCCGGCGCCTTCCTCGATGCTGCGCAGGATGTCCCCCAGTTCGTGGATGGAACCATCGATGTCCAGTTCGGCTTCGCGTTCCCGAAGGGCGGCCAGGGTCGATGCGGCCTGGTCCGGCTCGAGCGTGCGGTACCGGTTCAGCACCTCAAGTACGTCCGCCAGGTCACGGCGCAGGGGCGGGATGTTGCTGGTGATGAAGTTCACCGGGTTGTTGATCTCGTGCGCGATGCCGGCCGTGAGCTGACCCAGGGAGGCCATCTTCTCGGCGTTCACCAGCTGGCTCTGCGTGCGCTTCAAGTGGTCGTTGCTCTCCTGCAGCGCCTTGGTGCGCTCCTGCACCTTGGACTCCAGCATCACGTTCTGTTCGCGGATGATGCGCTCGTTCTCCTGGGCCATGGACAAGGCCTCGGCCTGGCTCCGCTCCTTCTCGCGCCGGAGGATGTTGATGCGGTCGGCGAGACCGAACGAGAGCAGCACGCCCTCGATGGCCGAACCCACGGGCATGGCATGGATGGTGAGCTCGTTGTAGGGCAGGATGCCCACGTCCTTCAGGACGAAGACCACCACGGCCGAGAGGAAGACCGCCCAGGCCAGCAGGAAGAAGAACGCCTGGCGGGACCCGCGGCGAAGGGCCACCACCGCCATGCTGAGGGTGAAGATGGCCGACAGCCCGGAGAGCGCCTGGGCGGCCTGGTAGGCGACGCGTGGCAGTCCGGACTGCTGAGCCGCGATGCACAGGGCGAAGACCAGGTAGAACACCACACTGATGCGGTGCAGGCCGGGCGCGAAGCGACGGGTGTCAATGAAGTTACGCGCGAACTCCATGCCCAGTGTCGCGGTGACCAATGTCAGGATGAGGGTGCTGTTCGAGGACCACCAGGTGTTGCCGGCCCAGAGGTAGAAGGGGCCCACGCCGAGGAAGGCGAGCTGGGTGGCGAGCACGGCCACCAGATACAGCACGTAGAAGAGATAGCTCCGGTCGCGGATGGACAAAAGCAGGAACAGGTTGTACAACGCCAGCACGAGCATCACTCCGGCGTAGATGCCGATCGTGAGGTTGCGGCCGGAGCGAACGGCGATAAGCTCATCCGCGCTGCGGAGGAGCACCGGAAGCTGGATCTGCTTGGTGCTCTCCAGCCGGATCAGAAGCACGGCCTCCGAGCCCGGGGCGATGCGGACCGGGAACACGAACTCGGGATCATGGCCGGAGCGTTCGAGCAACGGCACCGATTGGCCCTTCGACCCGGCCGGGACGGGCACGCCGTCATACACCACGAAGACCGAGACACGGTCGAGGTCCGCATAGTCGATGCACAGGTGGAAGCGCTCCAGCTCCGTGCTGTTCCGGACCCGGGTGCGGAGCCATACCGCATCACCGGTGAGGCCCAGGTTGGGGACCGGGGTTCCGAGCGGGTTGAACGTGCCTCGGGCGAGCACGTCTTGCACGGAAAGTGCGCGCGTGCTGTCGTGGAACACTTCCAGCCGCTCGCCCAGGTGCTCGCCCAGCAGGCCTTCGCGGAGCGGCCATGAGTCCGTCCCGTCCGCACCCGTCACCATGCAGGGGAGCAACAGGAACGCCAGAAGGGTCTTCATCCGGCGCTCCTACGGCAATGCTGCCGTCAGGGTTGCCAGGGCTCACGCCGAATGACGAAGGCGCTCCTCAAGGATCCGCTCATAGGCCACGAGGTCGAACAGGCCCTTCGTGAGGATGAGCTGATAGTGCACCTGGATGGTCGTGCGACCGGGGTTCTCCACACGGACCTGGTCCGGACGAAGCCGCAGGCTGAAGATCGATTGGCGCTGATCCATGGTCGTGCACGGGAGCAGGATCGTGTCGGGGTTCAGCATCGCGATGGATCTGAACTCGGGCGTGGGGTAGTCGAACTCCCCGAGCTCACCGACCTCGGCCATCGCGATGAACCCGTTGCGCTCGGGATGCCGGCGGGTATGGTTGCCCACGAAACACACCATCCTGCGCGCGCCCACCTGGGGCGCGATGGCCGTCACCGCCTTGCTCAGAAGTACGGTCACCCCTTTGTTGGCGTACCGGCTCGCGCTCCAAAGGCCGCACACCTCACCGTTGCCTTCGGCCCGAAGGCGCTCCAGCACCGTCACGATGCGCGGTTCGCGACCTGCGATGGCCGCCATCATGGGAAGGCGGCCCTCCTCACCATGGTCCATCTGCAGGCGGATCCCCCCCACCATGCCGAGCGTGGGATGAACGGCCACGATCACATAGCACTGCGGGTCGCGGGTCCATCGCGTATCGCTCTTGATCACCAGGGGAATGCCCACTTCGGTGAGCACGAGCTCGTGCTGACGAATGAACTCGTCGTTCAGGTCGGGACGGTCCGGCGCGCTGTAGGCGATGAGGTCCAGCTGATCGTTCATGGGGTGACCGTGGCTTGGGCGTTCGACCAGAGCATCTCGAACGGGAGCCGCAGGCTCCGTTCGGAGGGGGCGGGGGCGCGGAAGATCCGAAGAAGGAAGGCGGGGCTGCGGTCGCGCGTGGCGAACAGTTCACGGATGCCGGCGGCGCAGTGCTCGATCTGCCCGCGCTCGGAGTCGTCGAACACCGGCGATCCCGCCATCAGGCCCAACAGGATGGGCGCGGAGACCGGGTGCACGGCCAGGCCCAGCGCGGTGGCCCGCAGCCAGACCCGCTCCATGGCGCGCCCGGCCAGAAGCACATGCTCGCGGTCCATCCGGGGCACGCTGATGCACAGCACGGCGGAACTGGACCGGATGGCCGGCCCGGAGAGGTCGGCGAAGGCGCGTCCGGCCTTCCATTGCCGCACCAGGGCGATCGCCTCGGGGTCGGAAGCCACCTGCATGCCCAACACCTCGGCCGCCCCCATCTCGAAGGTGGCCAGGTCCAGGCCGTCCCTCGTCCGTCGGGCCTCCTCCGCGGTCCATCGCACCTCCTTGGTGAACAGCTCGTGGTGGCAGGTGGCGTTCAGGAATCGCAGGCGTTCAGTGGCACCGCAAAGCTCCGCGACCCGGTCGAGCGGTCCCGCGCCCTCCGCCAGATGGGCCATGGCCCCGGGTACCTCCTGCGCTGCGTGCAGCAGGGCTGCCTTCGTCGCATCCTCCAGGGGGCTGCCATCGCCTTTGCGCCGGTTCGTACAGCGCTCGAACAACCAGCGTGACAGGCCATCCCGATCGGGGTCCATGGTGCCCGCGCCCTCGAAGACGGCCACGAGCCGGGGCTCATCCGTGCGGTCAAGCAGCCGGTAGGTGAGCGCGATCCCCTCGCCGGCCGCCCTTACCAGGATGTTCTCCATACAGCCGCCCAAGGAGAGCATGGGGACCACCGCAGCGGGGTCGGCGGCGCTGTGGGATCGGGCCGCATCGTGGAACAGGAACAGCCGCCCGGTCTCAAGCAGGAATCGCCAGGGCTGGTCGTTGCCTCCCGAGGGGGCCCATGCTCCGGCCTCCACGAGCAGCCTGGTGGTGGGCTCATCCAGCGGGTACGCAGGCATCCCGCTCCGATACGCATCGGGCAGCGCATCGCGCATCACCTGTTCGGTGAGCGGTGGAGGAGGAACGCTGGCGACCACCTGGGTCGCCGGTCCATCGGCACCCGGGATGAGGGTCTCCGGGTCGATGTGGAAGCGTCCGCTCCCGGTCAGCTGCCCCAACAGGATGCGGCGCACCGCATCGCAGGCCAGTGCGCCACCGAGGAAGACCGAGGAAGCCAGCTGCGGCCAGCTGACCAGGCCGTGGCCCACCTCGATCATGCTGGCTTTCATCCGCTTGCTCAAGGTCTCCAGACCGGCCATCGGCGCCACAAAAGGCAGCTTGTCCTCGGCCGTCCGGGCCATGGCCGCAGCGTCCGGATCGAGGTGGTCGATGAGCCCGTGAAGCAGCGGCCGGTCGGGCTCCAGGTCGAAGCGCTCCACGTCCAGCATGCCCCGGTCGCTGGTGTCCATCACCACCGGGATGCGATGGGCCTTCGCCCGCTGTCGCGCCAGGATCTTGATGTCCACGCTGTCGCACTCCTCGACGAGCACATCCAGCGTGCCGCCCTCCGTCAGGAACCGGTCGATGTTGTCGCGCGTGATGCCTTCGTGGTAGCAGGTCACCTTCAGGAAGGGGTCGATCTCGGCGATCTCGCGGGCCACGTTCACGGTCTTCGGCAGCCCCAGGTTGTGGACACCGCTGCGCAGGCGGTTCAGGTTGCTCAGGTCAAGGGTGTCATGGTCGGCGATCCGCAATTCCCCGAAGCTGCGTTCCAGCGCGAGTGCCAGGCTCACGCTTTGGCCCACGCTCAGCCCGATGACGCCGATGCGTTTGGTGTAGAGGACCGCCTGCTCCTCCTCCGTGATCTTGTTGCGGTTCCGGTCCGTTCGGACGCGGGCGAAGTCGGCCTCGTCGAGCAGGTGCACGAGCCGGCCGTTCCATGGGTAGAAGACCCAGACCCCATGGTCCGCGGCCGGGGCGCCGGCCAGGTGTTCCTTCACCGCCAGGTCCAACTCGTGTGCGCTGAACCGACGGGACGGCGACTGGATGCGGACCAATTCCCTGACCTGGTCCACGAGGCGGTCGTGCACATGCTCCACCCGGCCTGAGGCGAGCAGGACTTCAAGGTCGGCCCGGTCGGCCTCCACGGCCGGCCTGAACAGCAGGGGGGCGCAGGTGAGCGCATCCACGCCCTCCCCGCGCGACCGCACGTGAAGTTCGAAGTCCATGGTCCTGAAGAGTCCGCCCGCTGAGCGTCCAAGTTCACTGGGCGGGCCAAAGCTAATCAATGATGGGTTATTAACAACTTATGAACACCAGGTGCTCCAAAGGCAGCGTAACCCCCCAGGCCTACGTTCCGTAAAGGCGAACGCCGGATGAAGCCATTTCCGGAACCTTCCATGGCCACACGCGTGTTCAACCTCGGTACCGATCCCGATCGGCCCGTGGTGCTGTTCGTGGACGACGACGCGGGGAACCGCCAGGCGTTCCATGCCACGTTCCGCCGCTCCTTCGAGGTGCTCACGGCCAGCGGATTCGAGGAGGCCTGGCAGTTCCTGTCGAACCGGCCGGTGGACGTGATCATCACCGATCAGCGGATGCCGGGCACCACGGGGAGCCAGTTGCTCTCCCTGGTGCGTGAGCGCTTTCCCCAGGTCCGGCGCATGCTGGTGACCGCCTATTCGGACATCCAGGCCGTGATCGACGCGGTGAACCTCGGAGGGGTCACCAACTACATCGCCAAGCCGTGGGACCCGGGCCGGTTGGAGGCCTTGGTGATGGCGGCCCACGCGGAGGTCAAGGCGGAACGACAGCGCGAGCAGTTCACCCAGCAACTGGTGGAGGCCAACCGCCAGCTTGAGTTCGCCCTGCGCCAACGGTTGCTTTCCTGACCGGGCGTTCGTCCGGTGGGCTCCGCGAGGACCAAGAGCCTGGACACTGCGCCATCTTTGGCGCCCATGAACATCAGTTCGCGTTCCGCGCTCCTGTGCGCACTGCTTCCCTTCGCCCTGTGGGGCCATGCCCAGTGCGGCCGATGGCAGCAATGGATCGAGGTGGACCTGAGCGTCGACCTGGACGTCCGCACACACCGGTTCACCGGTCACGAGCGCCTGGTGTACCACAACCAGAGCCCGGACACGCTCACCGAGGTCTGGTTCCATCTGTACTTCAACGCGTTCAGGCCCGGCAGCGAAATGGACAGCCGCTCCCGGAGCATCGCCGACCCCGATCCGCGTGTGGGATCGCGCATCGCCGCGCTGGCACCCGGGGAACAAGGCGAACTGCGGTGCACGGCGGGCACCCAGGATGGTCGGCCCGTTGAGCTGGAGCACCTGGGCACGGCCATGCGTCTGCGCCCTGTGGCGCCCATCGCACCGGGCGCCCGCAGCACCTTCGAGCTGGATTTCGCCGGCCAGGTGCCCGTGCAGATCCGCCGCTCGGGTCGCAACAACGCGGAGGGCATCGCCTACAGCATGACCCAGTGGTACCCGAAGGTGGCGGCCTACGACGACCGCGGCTGGCATGCCGGCCCCTATGTGGGGCGCGAGTTCTACGGGGAGTGGGGCGACCATACGCTGCGCATCACCATCGACAGCACCTTCACCGTGGCGGCCACGGGCGTGCTGCAGGACCCTGCCTCCATCGGCCATGGCTATGCGCCGCCGGACCCGGCGCGGGCCGGTCGCAGCGCCCGCAACACCTGGGTCTTCCGGGCCGACAGCGTGCATGATGTGGCCTGGGCCGCCGATCCCGACTACGTGCAGCTCACCGCCCAGGTGCCCGGAGGTCTGCTGATCCGCTGCTTCTTCCAGGACGATCCCGAACTGCGGCCCGTATGGGAGCAGCTGCCCGGGTACATGGTGCGGAGCTTCGAGTTCATGAACGCGCATTTCGGCCGTTATCCGTGGCCGGAGTACAGTTTCGTACAGGGCGGCGACGGGGGGATGGAGTATCCCATGCTCACGCTGATCACCGGCAGGCGCAAGCTGGGCAGCCTGGTGGGCGTCAGCGTGCATGAGAGCGTGCACAGCTGGTACTACGGCGTGCTGGCCAGCGACGAGGGTCATTACGCCTGGATGGACGAGGGCTTCACCGAGTACGCCAGTTCCAAGGTGATGCAGCACCTCTTCGGGGGCGACAAGGATCCGCACGCGGGCAGCTACGACGGCTATCGCATGCTGCTTTCGCTTCCGGACAACGAGCCGATGACCGTGCATGCCGATCACTTCCTGACCAACCGGGCATACGGGATCACCGCGTACAGCAAAGGGGAGATGCTGCTGCACCAGCTCGGCGCCGTCATCGGCGAGCGCACCGTGGAGCAGGGCCTTCGCCACTTTTACGACAAGTGCCGGTTCCGCCACCCGCGTCCGGTGGATGTGGAGCGCAGCATGGAGCAGGTGAGCGGCCTGGAGCTCGACTGGTACTTCGACGAATGGCTGAACACCACCCGCGTGCTCGACCTGGCCGTGGACAGCGCCATGGCCGAGGGCGACGGCACGGTGGTGGTCCTGCGCCGGGTGGGGGAGATGCTGATGCCGGTGGACCTTCGTGTGACGGCCCGCGACGGTCGCGTGGAGCACGTGCACGTTCCGCTCAGCCTCATGCGCGGCGGCAAACCCGAAGGCTCGGAGGCGTACGCCTTCGTGGTGGCCGCACCCTGGTCCTGGCCGGAGCACACGCACCGCGTGGCGGTGGCCCTGCCGTTCAAGGAGGTGCTGAGCGTCGAACTGCTGACAGCGGGCCGGATGGCCGACATGGATGCGACCAACGACAGCTGGGCGCCCGCCATGCCGCAGGAGGAGGTTCCGCAGAAGCGGAAGGCGAAGCGCTAGGGCAGGGGGCGGCCGGTGTTCAGCACTTCGGCCTGGTCCCGCAGGCCCGGTGTTCCGTTCAGCAGCTCGGCCAATTGCCTCAGGATGCGGTCGTGCCGCGCCACGAACGGGTTCTTGCGGTCCCACACGTAACCGGCCAGGACGGAGATGATCTGCTGCTTGACCCGTGGTTCCACCCGGGGGCTGAAGAAGATGGTCTGCAGGTCGCCGTTGTACCAGCCATCGATGTAGCTGCGGAACACTGCGGCGCCCCAGCGGATGTGGTCGCTGTAGGCGCGCTCCCAATCCACATCCTCACCCTTCAGCACGCGTTCGGTGAGCTTGGCGGCCAGCAGCCCGCTCTCGGTGGCCAGCATCACGCCGCTGCTGAACACCGGGTCGAGGAAGCCGGCGCAGTTGCCGGTGAGCACGTAGTTGCGCCCGTACAGCTTCTCGTTGTAGTGGGTGTAGTCGTGCAGCACATGGGGTTCCCAGAGCGGGGTCTGGTCCACGAAGCGCTCGCGGAACCGGATCGACCGCTCCACCATGGCCCGCCAGGCCTCGTTCAAGGGCCGCCCTGTCGTGAAGGGATCGAAGTGGCGCGGATCGCCCACGAAGCCCAGCGAGGTGGTGCCATCACTGAAGGGGATCACCCAGAACCACAGGTCCACCGCCAGGACCTCGAAGGTGATCTGCATCGGCTCGGGCCACGCGTCGCGGTCGTGTTCACGCACATGCGTGTACACGGCCATGCGCGGGGTCGGGCTGCGGTCGTCGCGCAGTCCCAGCAGCTTCACCAAGGTGCCCCCGTAACCGCTGCTGTCGATCAGAAAGCGGCCTTCCACCTCCAGGGTCCCGTTGGCGTCCCGCGCGGCCACACGCACGCGGTCAGCCTGGGAGAGGTCCACCTCCTCGGCGCTGATGCCGTAGCGGATGTCCACCCCCTGTGCGGCCGTGGCATCGGCGGCCACCTTGTCGAAGTGCGCCCGTGGGGCCTGCCAGGTGCGTGTCCAGCCACTGGTGAAGTTATCGTCGAACTGCAGGTCGATGCCCTCATCGGTCCCCCGGATGAACCGGGCTCCGAGCTTGGGCGCGTAGTTCTGGGCCTGGAGCGCGGGCAACAGCCCGGTCTCCTCCCAATGTTCCATGCTGCGCGGCAGCAGGCTTTCACCGATCACGAAGCGGGGGAACACCTGCTTCTCCAGGACCAACACGCGCCGTCCTTGACGGGCGAGGTGCGCGGCGGCCACGCAGCCGCTGGGTCCGGCACCGATCACGATCACGTCCACCTGTTCCATCGCTGCAATGCTAGTAAAGCTAGCGTTCACCGGCACCGATCGCCGTCAGAATGCACGGCACCCGGACCTGCGCCCGGGTGCCGTGATCGAAGATGGATCGTTCAAGCCTCCACGGCCTCATCGCGGTGCGCGCCGATCAACCGGGACTGCACCTCGTGCGGCACCGGCTGGTAGGCATGGAAGCGTTCGGTATGGGTCCCACGACCTTGCGTGAGGCTGCGCAGGGTGGTGCTGTACCGGTCCAGCTCGGCCAGTGGCACCAGGGCCTTCACCACTTGGAAGCGGCCCTGACCCTCCACGCCCATGATCACCGAACGGCGCCCCTGCAGGTCGGTCATCACCTCGCCCATGAGCTCCTCGGGCATGCGCACCTCGATCTCCTGCACGGGTTCCATCAGCAGCGGGTCGGCATTGGTGAAGGCCTCCCGGAAGGCCTGCAGCCCGGCGATCTTGAAGCTGATGTCGTTGCTGTCCACCGGGTGCATCTTGCCGTCGGTCACCAGCACGCGGATGTCGCGCGCGGGACTGCCCGTCAGCGGGCCCTTCTCCATCTTCTCCATCACGCCCTTCAGGATGCTGGGCATGAACTTGGTGTCGATGACGCCGCCGACGATGCAGTTGTAGAAGACCAGGCTGCCGCCGGTGGGCAGCGGATGCACCTCCTTGTTGCGGACGCTGACGCCGGCCGGTTCGGGCATGCCCTCCTGCCAGGGTTCGATGCGCAGGTGCACCTCGGCGAACTGGCCCGCGCCACCGGTCTGCTTCTTGTGCCGGTACATGGCCTCGGCGGGGCGGCGGATCGTTTCCCGATACGGCACCTTCGGCGAGCCGAACTCGGGCTCCACCTTGTAGTGGTGCTCCAGTTTCCACTTCACCAGGTTGAGGTGCAGCTCACCCTGGACGCCCAGCACCTGTTGGGCGCTTTCGCGCAGGTAGTGCAGCTCCACGGTGGGATCCTCGCGATGGATCTCGAGCAGGGCGGCGTGCAGCTTCTCCTCCAGCTTGGCATCGCGGGCCTTCACGGTCACCCGCAGCCGCGGCTCGGGGAAGGCGATCGGCGCCAGCTTCACGGCCTGGCCGGGGGCGTGCAGCGTGTGCGCGGTGCCCGTGTCCTTCAGCTTCAGGGTGGCCCCGATGTCGCCGGCGGCCAGCCGGTCCACCGGTTTGCGCTCTTTGCCGTCCACGATGAAGAGCTGGCCGATGCGCTCCGTGGCCCCCGTGTTGTCGTTCACCAGTTCGGTGCCGGCCTTCACCTCGCCGCTCATCACCTTGAAGAAGGTGATCCAGCCGGTGCGCGGCTCCAGCACGCTCTTGAAGGTGAACAGCACCGGCGGGCCCTCCGCCCGGCAGGGAAGGCCGCCCTCGCCCGCCAGCGGGGCCGGCGGCATCTCCACGGCGCTGGGCGCCACGTTGTCGATGAAGGTCATCATGCGCCCGCTGCCCATGTTGCGCAGCGCGCTCAGGCAGAACACCGGGTAGCACGTGCGCTTCATCATGCCCTGCTTCAGGCCCAGGCGCATCTCGTCCTCGTCCAGCTCGCCCTTGTCGAAGTAGTGCTCCATGAGCGTCTCGTCGTTCTCGGCGGCCTTCTCCACCAGCTCCTTGTGCAGGGCCTCGGCGCGCGCCTTCTCGCTCTCGGGGATGGGTTGCTTCTCCGGCTTGCCCCCGGCGTCCTTGAACACGTACATCGTCATCTTCAACAGGTCGATGATGCGGTGGAAGCCTTCGCCCTGTTCCACGGGATACTGCATCACCGTCACCGCCGGACCGAAGTGCTCGCGCGCCTGGGCCACGGTAGTGTCGAAATCGGCGTTGGGATGGTCCAGCTGGTTCACCCCGATGATCACCGGCCGGTCGTAGCGCTGCATCTGCTCCCACACCAGGTCGGTGCCCACCTCCACCCCGTGGTGGCCGTTGAGCAGCAGCACGCAGGTGTCGGCCACGCGCAGCGCGGGGATGGTCTCGCCCACCAGGTCGTCCAACCCCGGCGTGTCGATGATGTTGATCTTGTAGTCGCGCCACTCGGTGTGCAGGCAGGTGGCGAAGACCGAGCTGCCGCGCTCGTGCTCCAGGTCCGTGTGGTCGCTCACCGTGTTGCGGTCCTCCACGCGGCCCCGGCGTGTGATCAAGCCCGCCTCGAACAGCATGGTCTCGGCGAGGGTGGTCTTGCCGGATCCGTGGCTGCCCAGGAGGGCGATGTTCTTGATGTGCTTGGCATCGAAGACGGTCATGGCGAATAGGGTTTTGGTCGGACGGGAAAGAACGCATGGAAGGTAAGGCCGCGACCGGCGGAAAAACAATGCGCCCCGCCAGGGGGCGGGGCGCGGTTTTTGCTATCGGCGGCGGTCAGTTCATCACCTCCCAGGCCCGGTCACCCTGCAACCGGTTGAAGCGCTTCACCACCTCGTCGTAGGAGGTGGGCAGGTTCAGGTCCTTGTGCGGACAGAAGTCGAAGCGCTGTCCGGCGGGTGCCGGTGCGGCCTGGGCCGTCGGCTCCGAGGTCTCCGACATCTCCTGTTCGGTCTGCGCACGCTCGGGCTTGGGGCTCATCGGGGACGAGGCTTGGATCGGCAAGGGGGGCAAATGTAGGGGCGTCCGTCAGCGGAACGCAACGATCGAAGAACACCCTTGGGCTCCCACCGGTTCGTTCATCCACCGCCGCCTGTTCGCCGAGTGGCCGTCCCGGCCGTCCGGACACGGCGCCGAACACCGCACCTTCGCCGCATGCGCAGCTCCCTTCTTTCCGCGGTGCTGGTGGCCTTGGTCCTGATGCCGATGGCCGTCCATGCCCAATGCAACCAGCCCGGCACCGTGCACATCAGCGCGGGGGCGAACCTCGGCATCCATGCCACCAAGTACCAGGAGACCACGCCGCAGTACTCCAACAGCGACCGCGACGGGGCCATCTCCTACGGCTTCCCGCTGAAGGTGCACGTGGGGGTGTTGAAGCCGCTCAGCATCGGCGTGTATGGCGAGTTCGGCGGCTACGTGGACACCGCAGGCACCCGCAGCAACCGCACCGGGGTCATCGGCATCGAGCCGCGCTTCTACCCCGTGAACACGGACTATTTCAACCTCCGCCTCTTCATGCAGGGCGGCTACAGCATGCTGCGCATCGAGGACCGCTACCAGTTCGCGCAGGTGGGCGTGGCGCGCTACGCCGGACCGCACTTCGCCTTCGGCACGGGCCTGGGTTTCTACGCCAAGAAGGTCTTCGGCATGTACTTCGACCTCAAGTACGTGCGCCACTGGCTGCCTCTGCGGAGCTTCGAGGCCAACGGCCATGAGGTGGACTTCGACGCCTTCAACTACGAGGCGAAGCTCACCACCGGCGGCATCCAGCTCGAACTGGGCTTCAACGTAAGGTTCTAAAGCACGTCGAAGTCGGTGGCGTGGAAGCGCACCGCGCCAGCTTCCAGCTGACGGCCGCGCCCGCTGAGGTCCTTGAAGATGAAGTTGAGCGGTGCCGGTCGGAACCTCATGGGCACGTTCCAATAGGTCGATCCCGACCAGCGCAGCGCGGGGTCCAGGCCGATGAAGGCCTTCAGCAGCGGTGCCGACCGCAGGGGCAGCTCCCCGGCGGTCCCGATGCCCGGCTCCACGCCCAACACGAAGCGGAAGCCCTTCATGCGACGGGCGCTCAACAGCACGGTGTGGTCGCCTTGAAGCGCCCGGCCGTAGCGGTAGGCCGGATGCGCCAGCCGCCAGGCCAGCTTGCCCGCATCATGCACGGGTGCGAAACGCGGTCCGGCCGCCTGGGCGCGCCAGGGCAGGGGGCCGGCGCCGAGGCGCGCGTCCAGCGGCGCCACCAGCTGGAAGCCCAGCTTGCGCGTGAAGCCGGGCGTGCTGTTGGCATTGGCCACGCCCACCACGAAGCCCTTGCCCTGCGCCGCACCGGCCGCGTAGGTGGCCTCCGCCAACCGGGTGAACAGGCCCTTGCCCTGGTGCTGCGGATGCGTGGCCGTGTTCAGCGACAGCAACCCGGCCTCCTCCACACCGTCCACACGGGCCCGCATCGGGATGGTGACGTAGTGCGCCGCGAGCGTGTCGCCGGCCCAGGCGTTGAAGCCCACGGCGGGACCGTCGGGATTGTCCACATACTGCCAGCGCAGCACGTCCGCCGTGAAGTGGGCCGCCTCCGGGAACACGGTGCGCAGCAGGGCGGTCACCTGCGCCAGCCCCGCGTCGGAGAGGTCCAGCGGGCGCAGCTCGTACGGGGCGCTCATCGCGGCCAAGATACCGTTCGGCCGCTGCGCCTACCTTCGCCCCCGCAAGCCGGTGCGCCGGTGCCGCAAGGCATCGGACACAGCCCGGAAGGCGCGGCACCGCCCGGTGCCGCACCCGAAGGAGCAAGAGGGAATCCCGTGCGGACCGGGAGCTGTTCCCGCAGCTGTGAACCACCGAGGCCCCGGGCCAACGCCACTGTTCCGCTCCGGCGGAATGGGAAGGCGCCCGGGGTAGGGGGGTGAGCCAGAAGACCTGCCGGCCTGCACTGTCGATCGGCCCCCGGACCGGGGCGGGCGCTTGCGGTACAGGCCCCGTCCCCGACCGGTGGGTTTCACGAAACCGCCGCGCGGTGAACGCGGCACCAAACCAACCCGTCCATGTACCGTTCCCTTTGCTCCGCCGCGCTCAGCGGCCTGGTGGCCGTGGCCACCGCCCAATCGTTCGTGCACCAGGTGTTCGTGCTCAACGAGGGCTACTACAACATGAACACGCAAACCCAGGAGGTGCCCGTCACCCTCGGCAGCTACGACCCGGCCACGGGCACCTACCAGACGGTGGCCACCATCGCCGGGCAGCGCTTCGCCAGCGATGTGGATGTGGCCGACGGCGCGGTGTACGTGGCGGCCGACGGCCAGCTGCTGAAGGTTGACGCCGATACGTACGCCCTGCTGGACCAGGCCGCCGTGCCGGGCATCCGCAAGGTGGCCCTGTGGAACGGGCAGGTGCTGCTCACCCGCGGCGAGCTGGGCGGGCTGCCCCACTACTTCGAGGCCCGCGACGCCGCCACGCTGGACCTGCTCTACACCCTCACCCCGGCCGACGGGCTGTTGCACAGCGCCGAGGACGTGCAGGTGGTGGGCGACAAGGCCTACCTGGCCGTGGGCAACGCCTTCGACTGGGGCAACCTGGTGGGCTTTCTCGGCATCGTGGACCTCACCACGCAGAGCTACGTGCAGCAGGTGGACCTGGGCCCCGACGGCCGCAACCCCGAGCGCATCATGGTGTCCGGCCAGGACCTGTACGTGTTCTGCAACAAGGACTTCAGCGGCAGTGCCATCAGCAGGGTGGCCACCGATGGCGCCTTCAGCTACACGGCCAACGTGGCCCTCAACAGCGGCTGCGGCGCCAGCGAACTGGTGGCGGACAAGGTGGTCTTCAGCGAGTACGCCGTGGGCCGCATGGCGCGCTTCGACACCGGCACGGGCGGCGTGCTGGACACCCTCGCCAGCCCGCTCTTCCCCTATGGCCTGCTGCACGATCCGCTCAATGGGGTGCTCTACGCCACCACCACGGACTTCCTCACCAGCGGCACCCTGCATGTGCTGACGCCGGACGGCACCGAGATCAGCAGCACCGCGGTGGGCGTCAGCCCCGGCCGCCTGGCGCTGGACGTGCGGGCCTCCGCCGGCATCGCCGAGCTCGCCGCCAGCGGCCTGCAGGTCTACCCCGTTCCGGCGGATGAGCAGGTGGTGGTGGAGAGCGACGCGGTGGGCGAGCTGCTCACCCTGCGCGATGCCTCGGGGCGGGTGGTGCGGCATGAGCGCCTCAGCACCAGCCGTCTGGTGATCGACCTCAGCGGCCTGGCCCCGGGTATGTACAGCGCCCAGCTGCCCGGTCGGGTGGCCGTTCCCGTGGTGAAGCGCTAACGTCTACATTTGCAGCCCCGCCGGCGGAACGGTCGGCGGGGACCGGCCTCCTTAGCTCAGCGGTAGAGCAGCTCATTCGTAATGAGCAGGTCGTCAGTTCAAATCTGACAGGAGGCTCCACAAAGGGATCGCGCAAGCGGTCCCTTCGCCGTTCGGGGGGCTCCCGCTCGGCTCAGCTTGCGGGAAGGCCGCGCGTGCCGAGTGAGGGCGATGCGTAGGGCCTCCGGGTCCGCCTTCCGCCCAGATGCTCCCCGGATGTTCCCGCTCGGCTCAGCCGGTGGGAAGGCCGTGTGCGCCGAGTGAGAACATCGATAGGGCCTCCGGCCCATCTTCCACGCGGAAGTTCCCGCTCGGCTCAGCCCGTGGGAAGGCCGTGCGCGCCGAGTGAGGGTATTCGTAGGGCCTCCGGCCCGCCTGCCACCCGGAAGTTCTCGCTCGGCTCAGCCCGTGGGATGGCCGTGGGTGCCGAGTGAGGGGATCTGTAGGGCCTCCGGCCCGCCTTCCACGCTGATGTTCTCGCTCGGCTCAGCTGGTGGGCAGGCGGGGCATCCGTCGCGGGGAGGACCCCTGTCCCATCTTCGGTACGCCTGGGGTGCGTGGATGAGGGGGATCGTACGCGGAGCGTGGTCCATAGGTTCCTGCCCCTGTGCGAGCCGACGTTCAACCTCGGAGGTGTGCTCCAGCTTCTGAAGACCGGACCGCTGATGCCTCGGTTCCGCCCCCCATCTGCGCTGCATGCGCCCTGCAATACACGATCGATCGTGGATATCTGGGCCTTCGCGATCGTCGGAAGCCGAAGGGGAGGACTCCTGCTTTGTGCATCCGACCAAGCGCCCACGCCTCCATGCGCATCCGCCGCCTTGCCCGTCCCCGCCCCACCGCCCCCGCGGGGGAGGTGTCGCGTGGGTCCGGTCGGACCGGTCTGATCGCCTGGTTCGTCGGTCAGCGACGCCGCCGTGGAACGTATCGTCCCGACCCCTTGTCTCCGCTGCACCCCGCGTCAGTCGTGGCCTCTGGCCTTGGCGCAGCCTCCGACGACCGGGGTGGCGCCCAGGCGCGACCGGCCGCTCGGTCCGCTGACCTTTCCCCTATGCCGCCGAACTCAGCGCCTATGCTGCCCGTCCCGGCCGCCATGTCGGTGAACGCGCCGGCCATGACGGACGATCTGGGCGCGATGATGGTGAACCCGGCCACGGGGTCCGTTGATCCCTGCGCCATGTCGCCGAACCCTGCGGCAATGTTCCCAGACCCGCTCGCCGTGACGGCGAACCCAGCGTCAAAGTCCATTGACCCCGGCGCGATGACGTCGAACCCAGCGGAAGGGATGGATGACTTTCCTCGGGTGACGACCAACACAGCGCAGCGGTCAGGAGTACCAGGCGATGGGTCGATCGTCGGCGAGGAACAGGCTGGCGTGCCGGGTTTCGGATCACGCGCTCGGTCGAGGGCGTTCCGGGTCAAGGGTTGGTTCGTTGCGCTGGCGGTCGCCGTTCTGGATGCAGGAGGTCGATCGGCTTCCTGGGTCCGCAGCGTGGTGCGGCCCTCGAAGGCGGAGCGCGAAGCGCGGCGCAAGGAGTTCGACGCCCATTTCACCATCGTGACCATCCCGGGCCACCTGGTGGAGGTGGGCTTGGTCGACTTCGAGAGCTACGCACCTCGTGCGTTGTGGATCGCGGGGCTGGTCTCCGTTGGCTCCTATCGGCCGTTTCCTGTGTTGCCGCGCCATTTGCTGGCGTTCCTGTTCGTGTTCACGCGGCGGCTGCTGGGCCTCATCGCGTCCGTGGCGCGGCATGCGGTACCCGGCTCACTTCCCCTGCCCGGCCGTGCGGTCGGCTGCGCCTGCATTGCGCGCCCACCTCCCGGGTGGTCCATCTTCTGGTCCGTTCGCTGAGCGCGTGACCCTCCCCGCCTGAGGGGGCCAAGGGACCGCTCCAGGTGCACCGCAGCGGTCGCCGCATGCACCGGTGAACGCGCCGTCCAGCGATGATCGCTCATCGCGGAACGGCTGCGGGAACCGAACGGACCCGGACCCCTGCCCCGGGATGAGGCAGCGGTCCATCGGCGACCCGTTCCCTTCCTTTCTCAGCGGTATCCAGCTAACCCCTTGGGCCGCAAAAAGCCAATACCATGGCAACCCTAGTCAAACGTTTTTCCCGGCTGTCGCCCCTCGCTTTGGTGGCCCGCAGCCTTTTCATCGAACAGCGTCTCACCGGCAACCCGGACTACGCCGACCTTACAGCGGCCCTTGTGGTGGTCACCGCCAAGCGCGAAGCGCTGGAGCAGGCCATCACCGCCGCCGCGGACGGTGGCCGCACGGCGATCGCCCATCGCCGGGCCGCACAGCAGGAGCATTTCGCCGAGCTGAACAAGCTCGCGGACCGTGTCTCCAGCATCGCAGGCGGCGACGCGGTCCTGATCCAGGACGCCGGTTTCTTCGTGCGCTCCGCGCGCAACCTGTTGACGGAGATCCCCCGGCCGCTGAAGCTGCGCGCGCGGATCCGCGACCACAAAGGGGAGGTGCTCCTCGACTGGGCCACCACCCCGGGCGCCAGCCTCTATGTGATCCAGCACAACGGCGCATCACCGGATGATGCCGAGGCCTGGAAGGATGTGGGCGAGACCACCCGCATCCGGCACGTGCTCAAAGGCCTGGAGAGCGCCAGGGAGCACTGGTTCCGTGTGCGCGCCACCGGCACCAAGGGCAGCAGCCCCTGGAGCGACGTGGCCCACAGCCTGGTGCGCTGAGCGGCGCACGCCCCTGCCCGCAGGCAGGGCACCACTCTCATCGAGCAGCCCCGCGCAAGCGGGGTTGTCCGTTTGGGGGGTGGCTCGGGATGCACGGATCCTGAACTCGACCACTCTAATAGCCATTGAAAGCTTCACCTCCAGGAATGAGTGGCCGAACTTTGGGGAAGCTTACAGAAGCAGAGGGCTATCCAGCGATGGCTGAACTGGAGATCAAGAAGCTGGTGCCTGCACTTTGATCGCGTGGTCTCGATCACAGATCCGAACCAGCGAACATCCGCGCTAGCGGGGTTGTGCGGGGCTGTCGCTCTTCAAGCGATGAGATCCTGACGGCCGGAGGCCGAAGACCATGAGGCACTCGCTGCAAGCGAGCGCCGGATCATCTATGGCCTCGCGCACCCGAGCGCGGGTTGGGGGAGTGAAGAGGCACTTCATTGCGCAACCGCATGCGTGTGTAAAGCAGGAGGACGAGAGTGGCACTTGCGAGCAACGACCCCTCGAGCGGATTTACCAACCACGCCATGGGCTTCGCCAAGATCAACATCACAAGTACAGGAAGTAAGGATAGCACCCCGACCACTAGAGCCGAAGCAACCAATGGCAGGTGGTACTTAAATCTGAGAAAGAAGAGGATTCCGATGATGGGAACGAAAAAGAAAAGAAGCTTCGGGTATTCGTAGTATCCCAAAATCCCGATCCAAGTCTCGGTATAGGGCTCACCCATTGAAAGCCCGAAGTATGGGGTTACAGTACATGCGAGCGCAGCCATGTACCCACTCTCAAGAATGCAGTGGGACAGGTATAGCGCGAACGCGCTAAAAAGGTATCCCGTTGAGCGGCTCACTGGTTAGTCGCAGTCTTCTCCATCTTCACAGGAGTTTCTTGTCTCGCCAAAGGGCGCGGTCGTTATTGGCGTTAGAGCACCGCTATTGCCCGAGAAACTATAGTTGTGCTCCATCGGTGGAAAGAGCGACATCGGCCCCTCATTGGATTCGATCGGGTTCCTATTCCAAAGGAGGAAGGATTGCCCATTTGTCTCGTCAGTGATCCACAACTCATAGGCAGGGAACCCGTCTGAGGAGCCTGTGACATTGTAATTGAATGTCCCATCTTCATTGTGGGTGATGCTGACATTCAAGTCGTAGTTGATCGCGGGGGCCCCAGACGCAAGCTTATTGGGGGCGTCTACCTGGAGATGGACTGTCGTAGAGTTCCCATTCTGAAGCGCTGGCGCATCGTATGTTGGATTAGGTCCCGCGACATCTGGCTCCGAACTTTCAACCACGTTCCCATCCATATCCAGCCCATGAGATGCACGAGCAACGTTGGAAAGTGTGCTCACAGTTTTAAGGTAAAAGTCAAGACTGACCTTTTGTTCCGTCCGATATGCCAAAGTGTTCAGAAGGTATGAGGTGCGGTTGTCTCCTTTGAAGTAGTCAGACTTACTGAAAGGGCTGGGGTTGGATACTTGAGCTTGTGGTATGAAGGCACGAGCGGTGAGTAGATATTTCTCGAGCCCTTCAAGCTCAATAGCGTCGATGACCCTATTCTCACTGAACGCATAGGGTGAGTTGTGGGGGTATTTCGCAGCCAGCGGATCGAGGCTCAGGAACCTGCCTACACGTGGAGCCTGCAATTCTTGATCGCAATGCCTATGCGTCCCGGCCGCTCCGTGTAACGCATCGTGGTTCTTCTGCCCTTCGCACCCCATGCGATATGCCCTCCCCGTGACCGTGTTGTAGACGTTCATGCCGATGCGGATCATGCTGTCCTTCGCATGGTGCTCCGGATAGGCTCCCGAACTGAAGGTCAACGGAGCGGGTTCGACAGAGCGTAGTACGTCTTGGCCCTTGGCGATCAGGCTGGTTCCAAGGAGCATTAGATGCAGGAGAATGCGCTGGTTCATGGTCGGTCGCTTGTGGTCGGGGGCATCAAGGGGTTCGCATATTTCTGGGGATCCCTGGCCAACGCGCGCATCCATGCGAGGTACACCTCCAAAGGTACTTCGCGGTAGCCGAGGTTCACCAGGGTCGCCAAGGTGGCTTCGAGCGCGGGGTTCGTCACCGGGATCATCGTTGGTCCATCCACCGGTGGCTCCCGCGATGCAAGCGCGGCTGCCTTCACCAACAGGGCCTGAGCGCAGGCGGGGTAGTGGGCCAGGGCCAGATCGCAGCAGCGCAGCACGAAGCCGATGTCGGCCTGGGCGGCCCGCTGCTGGTAGCCTTGGGCCAGGTCCACCAGGCAGAGCGCAAGGGCCTTGCGCAGGCCGAGCGTATCCATGTAAAGGCCTGAACGGATGGCGTCGGTGTTCACATAGCCCGAGGCCATGACCCATGCATCGCTTGGAAAGGTGGCGCTGGTGAGCTCGGTGTTGTACCACCCGAGCTGTTCGCTGTGTTGCTTGATGTACATGTGCATGGGCGCCATGGCCAGGTAGGCATTGGTTCCAAGCTCGTGGCACAGCATGACATACAACAGGGGTAGGGAATGGCAGTTGCCCTCATGGGTAGCGAGCAGCCGGCTAACGAACATGTGCGTTGGATCGCACCAGGCGAAGTAGTCGACGGTATCGTAGCGGAACGGCAGGCTGAGCGGAATGCCCGGTGCGCCAAAGACCGTATCGGTCATGAGGTGAAAGACCGCACCGCTCCGCAGAAAGGCGGTGGAATCCTTGGCGGTGTACCCGGTCAGCCGGTTCGCGTTCGCCCACGCAGCGGCGATCGTGGCCAGGCGGGTGATGGCGCCGTTGAAGGCCTGCGTGTCCAGCTGGCCGAGGAAGTAGGCGTTCTCCACTTCGAGAACAGCGGTCTTCAGGCTCGCTTGGCGGCGCCCCTCCAGCATGTCAAGGATCCTGGTGTAGGCCCGGGTGTACACGGTGTCGACAGTGCCCTGCCCCAGGGTGACCTGGACAACGGCGGTGAGCCCGCATATGAGCAACCCGGTTCTCATCGGACGATCCTGGCTGGTGGCAGTGGTTGCGCGAGCGTCTTGCGGAGCCGCTCCTCCTTCGCAGCGTCCACGGAGCTGCGCCAACGGGCATAGAGCTCCGGAGGCATGGGCGCGTAGCCCAACCGGTCAACCTGGCCGTACAGCGCTTTCAGGTCCGCCAAGCGTTCGGCCAGGTCGGGCCGCAGCCGTTCGAGGTCGTTCAGCGCCGGCTGACCCGCCTGCCATAGCGCGCGATCGAAGGTGGCGGTGCGCAGGTTGGAAAGCTCCATCCAGCCATGGATGTCCTGCGGGTATTCCTTGAGCGCGCGCTGCAGGCATTGCTCCATGAATGGCTCAGCGTACCCATGGCGTTGCGCATAGTAGGCCGCGAGCTCCACCAGCAGGTGGGCCACCACCCGGCGCGTTCCAACGGTGTCGAGGTAAGCGCGGCTCTTGATGCCTTCGGTCCTCACATGGCCCGAACCGGCGAGCCAGGCATCGGAGGCCAGGCGCCCGTTGGTGGTCTCGAAGTTGTGGAAGGTGCCGGTGCCGTCCCTGAACTTCACGAAGCTATGGTTCGGTGCAAAGGCGAGGTAAGCCTCGGCATGAAGCCGTTCCGCCAAGGCCAGGTAGAGCAGCGGCATGGAGCGGCACTGCCCTTCCCCGGTGAGCAGGAGCTTGCCGACCGTCACCTTGCGGATATCCTCCTCACCGTTGGGGTCGTCGAAGTCGTATCGCAGGGGCGACCATGTCCTGCCGGTGGTCGGGTCCACGAACGTGTCCCTGTAGAGGGCTTGTATACCCCAATGGACCATGAGCGGGTCGTTCGCATCGCCGCCTGAGGAAGCGATATGTGCCCGGACCACCTTGGCCACTTGGTCCAGCAGTTCACCCAGTGACGCATGCGTGCCGGTGGTCTCCAGGAACGGCCGTTCCATGGCCTCGATGGCGTTGCCCAGATGCAGCGGTTCCCGGCCATCGAGCATCCGCACCAATGTGGTTCGCGCGGCCTCGAACGCCTGGTCGCGTGCGGCGGTGGCGGGTGTGCCGGTGCTGGCGAACCGGAAGGGGCCGCTGTAGGCGCCGGTGGTACCCTTGGTGCTGTGCCGTCCATTGCGGAATTCGTCGGCGAAGTGCGCAGCCGGTGCCATCGGCTGTGTGGCGCCCGCCCGCCCGTCGAGGGGAGGAGCCGGCCTTCGGGCAGGAGTGAAGGGCGCGGGGCTGCCCATGGATCCCGGCACGATCGGGCTGAAACCGGAGAAGTGCGGCGCTTGCGGCCCCGGTGTCGCGGGGAACTGTGCACGGCTGGTCCCACCAAGGCAGATCAAGGCGATGAGCGATACGGACCGGAGATGCGTATGGGGCATGCTGTGCTAAATATAGATAAAGTAATGGGGCGATGCCGAGGTCCCTACATGGAGCAAACGCTGGGCCCATCAGCGGGGTGCAGAGGGACGATCCAGCCCGGGCGATCCGCTCAGCTTCCAGGCAGCCAGCTTTCGGGCCTGGCGTGCACGGACGCTGTGCGCAACGACCACAATGAAACGGAAGCATCGGGACATTCCCGGGCGTAGTGCAGGGAAGGATACGCCCCTCCATTACTTAACCCCAACCCTTGCAGGCCACCAGTTTTCACTGGCCCGACTTTAGGGGAAGCTTACAAGGGCACATCGACGATCCTGGTTTCACGCGGGCAATCGTTCACTGCCACTCACCCGCCGCTGGTGCAGCGCGGAAACGCCGGCCTTTCCCAGCGAACACCTCTTGTCCCATCTTCGGCACGCTCAGGGTGCAGGGGAGTGTGGGATTGTGCGGGGCCTTCGGGTAGTGGAGCGGTCCGGAGATCCGAACCAGCTACATCCACGCTAGCGGGGGTTAGTAATTCGAGGTGTTCACTGCGAACTTGTGAATCCTCTCTTCGTGATCTACGAATATGTAGCTGGATACCTTGTTGACGGATAGCCCATCAATTCTGTACCACTGACCAGGCTGCAACGGACCTATTGTCTCGAACTGTGAGAGGGGGCGCTGAGCGTCGTGCCATGTAAATCCATTCTTCCGGTCGAGGAATACCCTTCGTCTCTTGCACAAACCGTCGGCAAAACTCACGCTTGCCAAGAAGTTGAATGTCGTGTCCACATAAAGACGTTCCAAGAGAATCTGCTGGTTGATACTGCCCAAGTTCGGAATGGACTCTGTCTGTGTGGGAAGCATGCGAGTAATCCTGAGCGTCTTATCACCATCGCACCAGTTCGACTCGATGTAGGTGAGGTTGATCGTGACGGCCTCTCTTGTACTGCAAGACAGGCAGATTGATACCATTAACCAGAGCCCCGTAAGCTTCATTGCTATTCAGCAACTTGGTCGAGGATGAGAGCAGTGCCTCGATGTGACTCGGAGAAGTTGGCTCGATTGTCCTGGTAAAGATCCGCATTGCCCAGCCCGTTATCAATCTTCCATTGCTTGTACGTAGCCAAGGCATTGATCACCAACCGCTGACCCAACATCGAGGCATCCATTTCACCTGAATAGGAGGTTCTAACCGGAGTCTCCAAACCTTCAATTTCGCCCCACGGCCGGTCACCAAGGAACGCACTTGTGACTTCATCGATTCTACGCACCATATCCCGGTCAGCCTGAACGGTGCGAATGTCCTCTAAGTAGCCTGCGTAAGGTTCTCCACCAGCGACAACAGCGGCATAGTCCATGTCATGCCGTTTTGCAATGGCATCAGCCCAGTCAATGGGCTGTTCGTTGAAGTTGTAGTCTTCATTGTTGGGAATACCACTAGCCGTTACACAGCCAGGCCCAGAGTATAAGCCGTGGAATCGTACGTCCGATGCACCGCCGTTTTGGCGCTGCTCCCATAAGGATCCGACTCGCTCACCAGCAGGATTGTAGTACTGATGAACTACACCCTTCCCTCCTGGTCCAAACGGAACGGAGTTATGCAAACCTGCGGTTGTGCCACCAAGGCGAACGATGTCCTTGGCCGTCATCTTGTAAAACTCAGTCTTTGCAACCGATCCGTCTGCGTAATGATGGAACGAGATGTACTCCAATCCTTCCAATTCTCTACCATCAACAACTCTATTCTCGCTGAACGCATACGGTGAGTTGTGCGGGTACTTCGCCGCCAACGGGTCCAAGCTGAGGAATCTGCCCACCTTGATGTCATCCCTACCGATCGCGCAGTTCGGACCGATCCCCTCCGACCCACGAACATCGTTGGCTTCAACCTGCTCTTGGCCGCCGATCCGGTATGCCCTGCCTGTGACCGTGCTAAAGGCCCAATTCCCGATCCGCCGCAGCGTATCGTTGCCAAAGACCTCCGGGTAGTGCCCTTGGCTGAACGCCAATTCAGGCGAGGAGGGCACAGGGTAGTTCTGGGCACGAAGGGCTGGCGAAATGCCCAAGAGGGTCAAGCCTGCGGCCAGCATGCTCCACGACCGGGTTACAGCGGCCGCAACCTGCGCGAACAGGGTTGTGGGTAAGAGCGCCATGGTCGGCAAGGGGGGCATACCCCTGTGGCCCGAACATACGATGCGATGGTCATTGGACATGCGTGGAGAGGCGTTTCGCGGGTGGAGGAACGAGGAGGTAGGTCCTACCCGGTACCCATTGGGGTAGGGCAGAACGGTATGGTCGCTGGCCCTGCGGCACCCCGAAGGTCTGTGTCCGCATCGGAGCGCCAATGCTGTGCATGTTCTTTGGCGGCTGGGATAGGTCGTCCATGGCGTACGGCGATGCTAAAGATAGGCGAAGTATTGATCCCGGTGGGGTGCCAGGGTTGGTGCAGAGCCTGATCTCTGCCCCGGGCAGCGTTCGGGTGTGGGTATGCTCACTCCAGGGGCCAATGTGCACCTGCCAGCAAAACAATAGCGAACGAGCCAGTGAAGGACCAAGCCCGGTTCATTTTCGGGCATGACGGTTGATCAGGGCACGAATGCGAGACCGCTCGAGATGCTTCGACCCGTGCAGGTTCGCAGGCGGCGACGCGGTCCTGATCCAGGACGCCGGCTTCTTCGTGCGCTCAGCGCGTAACCTGTTGACGGAGATCCCCCGGCCGCTGAAGCTGCGCGCGGATCCGCGACCACAAGGGGGAGGTGCTCCTCGACTGGGCCACCACCCCGGGCGCCAGCCTCTACGTGATCCAGCACAACGGTGCAACCCCGGATGATGCCGAGGCCTGGAAGGATGTGGGCGAGACCACCCGCATCCGGCACGTGCTCAAAGGCTTGGAGAGCGCCAGGGAGCACTGGTTCCGTGTGCGCGCCACCGGCACCAAGGGCAGCAGCCCCTGGCGCGATGTGGCCCACAGCCTGGTGCGCTAAGCGGCGCGCGCCCCTGCCCGCAGGCAGGGCACCACCCTCATCGAGCAGCCCGCGCAAGCGGGGTTGTTCGTTTGGGGGGCAGTGGAAGGGGCTGCATCGGGGCGTGTTCTGTGCTTCTCTCGGAAATGGAAATAGCATTCTGAGTTGGTCATCAGTATCCGGGTCGACATCACCGGCGGGTCCACGCCCACTTGACGATCCCGGGCTACTGGGGGAACTTGCTTAAGGTTCGATAAGTAGGTCCATGCGCCGAGCCAGCTACCACACCACCCTCAAGGACCTGATCCGCACGGGTGCCGAAGAGGCGCTGCCGGATGGCATGTTCCAACGCATTCCCCGAAGCAACCGCCACCGGTGGCGGCACGAGCCGGCGAACAAGTACCAAGGCGCTGCCCTCGGCCGCCTCACCACCGAGCAGCTCGACTTGTTGCGCCTGACCGCCCGACATGAACGGCTGCGGCGCCTATGCATGGCCTACGCCCGGCTCCACCTGCTGCTGCGCGGGTTCCGTGAAGGGGCTTGGAGGATCGGTACCATGCCCCAGCGGTCCGCGCTGCTCGCCGCCATCCGGAGCGGCGCCGAACGGCTGCCCCTGCGCCGCGTGCTCCGCTTCCTGGGCCTGCCCCTGCGCACCTACAGGAGCTGGCGTGCCCGCACTGCACCGGCCTGCGGACCCTCGCCCCTGGACCGCTGTCGGCGGCGTCACTCCGGCCAGCTTCTGCCCGCCGAACGCGATGCCCTCCGCACCGTGCTCCAGGACCCCGGCAAAGCGCATTGGCCGGTAAGCTCCCTGGCCCACTGGGCCGCGCGCGAGGGTCTGGTACATGCCGCCCGCTCCACCTGGTACCGCTACCGCCAGGCCCTGGGCCTCCCATCCCGCCGCGTGCCACGCAAGAAGCGCCACCCGCCCGGACCACGGGCCACCCGGCCCGATGCGCTCTGGCACGTGGACGTGACCCCGTTCCGGACCACGGACGGCCAGCGCTGGGCCATCCATGTGCTGGTGGACAACTACAGCCGGCGCAAGCTCGCCTGGGCCGTGCATGAACGGCCCCGCGCCGCGCATGTGGTGGCCCTGCTCCAACTGGCCTGGGCCCGGTCCGTGCGTTCGGATGGCTTGCCCGTGGAGGTCCTCTCCGACGGCGGGTCCGAGAACACGGGCCGGCCCGTGCACCGCCTGGTGGCCCGCCTGCACCCCGGGCTGCAGCACCGCGTAGCCTTGCGCGACCTCCCGTGGTCCAACTCCATGGTGGAGGCGGTGCACAAGCGCCTCAAGTATGGCTTCCTGCTCAGCGACCCGCCGGCCGATGGTGCGGTGCTGCGCCGCCGCGTGGACGCCGCCTTCCACGAGGAGAACGCCGTGCGCCCCCTCGAAGCCCTGAACGGACTGACCCCGGACGAAGCCTATTTCGGCTGGCCGATGCGGACGCCCCACCATGCACCGGGCCACGCTGCGGAACGCGCTGCGGCCCGTGCTCTTCGCCGCAGCACCAACCCCGGCCTGGCCTGCGGCGCGTGCGACGACAAGCCCGAGCTCCCGGCCCAGCCACCTGGTTGAACGCTTCAAGGCTCTGCGTGGCAGTGAAATGCCGCGAGATGGCCTTGCCGGCGACAGCGACGCGCATCGGCCCTCATGTCCCGCAGCAACGGGCTTCTCCTCGTCAGGCACGCCGCGCACCCGCCGGGCCAACGCGGGTGATCACTCACTTCCATCCTGCTCCTCGACCCAAAGGGGATGCTCAGCCGTCATTTTCCCACGAACACCCCCCTGTCCCATCTTCGGCACGCCTGGGGTGCATGGATGAGTGGGATTGTGCGGTGCACAACAGTTCTTCATTGGTGTATTTCCTCATCGTCAATCTTATTGTGTCGTTGGA
This sequence comes from Flavobacteriales bacterium, assembly GCA_016715895.1. Taxonomy (NCBI): domain Bacteria; kingdom Pseudomonadati; phylum Bacteroidota; class Flavobacteriia; order Flavobacteriales; species Flavobacteriales bacterium. Next base: position 416,378 of record JADJXH010000003.1, read on the forward strand.
AAATCCTTTACCAACTGCTCCTCAAAATACTTCGAGCCATCCTTTGGCTTGTAGAATGTCTTTATCACACCATCTTTGTCGGCAACGCCAAAGAGATTCTTATTCATATCGTATTTGACCAAATCACCGGCGAATTCGCCTTGAGTGCGGGTGTATTCAAACACGTTATCACCGGAAGATGCAAAAAAATCTTTTGCAGCTTGTTCATATTCTGTCGCGTTCTTGAACAGGCCATTGAACTTACTAGCGTGGTCGGCGTAGTGTTTGTTCAAGAGTTTGGTACTTCTGAATCCAACTGCTGCCAATCCCTGGCCTGCACTTCGGGTTAATCTCACCACCGGTTTGGCCAACCGCTGACCGGGAATGAAGCCAGGATCAGCCAGCCTGCCGCTGCCGTACGGCTTGCTTCATGACCGTTATCATCCTCACCGGTGATCAATTGATTGATTTCCGAAAATGGTAGGACTGTTTCGATTATTAACCGCATCATTGGATCTGCTTGCGGAGGATCGGCTGGACCCTGAGGATAAATCACTTGTGTGTCCCATTGTCCCAAATCGGAGTTCGAATCGTTTGGTGAAATAAAGTATCCAGTCACCTGATCCTTTCCAGCTGGTATCCCTTCCAACCCTTCCAGTTCCTTATGATCAATAACTTTATTCTCACTGAACGCATACGGCGAATTGTGCGGGAACCGTCCGGCAAGTGGGTCAAGGTTCCAGAACCTCCCCACCCTTGCGTCATGCATTCGATACTCGAACGCATAGCTCGTCCCCGGATCATCGTGTATCTCATCATCCTGTTCCTGTCCTTGGAACCCGAACCGGTACGCGAACGCATGCCGCTCATCGAGCAAGCTCCCAAAGGCATCATAGTCCGCGTAGGACAGCACATCTGCCTTGAAGCTGGTGGGTACCAGGACCGGTGTGTTGATGTCGAGGCTGAAGTCGCTGAGCTTGCGGTCGCCCACCACGGCGCGCACGTTGCCCAGGTGGTCGGTGAGCTCGTAGCGGCGGCGGCCCAGGTGGCGGGTGCTGGTGCTGCGGTCCGGGCCGATCAGCACCGGTTGCAGGGCCAGGGCGGGCTGGATGCCGGGCAGGGCATGGGTGGTCTGCGTGGGGCTGGCATCGTCCGGCTGGGCGATGCGGCGCAGGCCGGTGGTGGTGGTGCACAGCATGTCGGTGCCGCCCTGCTGGGCGTTGCGCCGCACATCGGTGACGTTCCAGGCCATTGGGGCGATGGCGCCGCCGGCGAGGGGCAGGCGGCAGAGGCGCTGGGTGGTGGGGTAGCTCAACCCGCTCACGGTGAAGTAAAGGTAGTTGGCCGCCGGGCTGAACGCCTCCCAGCGCCGTGTGGCGGCAATGTGCCACGTGAACGCCTTGGCCAGGCCGCAAGGCGCATCGGTCCATGATTCACCCGGCAATGCAGTTCTGCGCGTGAGGCACATCGACCATCCGGCTCCTCGACCAGAAGGGATGCTCAGCCATCATGTTCCCACGAACACCCCCCTGTCCCATCTTCGGCACGCCTGGGGTGCATGGATGAGTGGGATTGTGCGGGGGGGTGTTCGTTTTGGGGGGGACGCTCGCGCTATTTAGGGGTAACTCTCAATGAACTATCAAGCCTATGGATGAACTCCTTCTCAAACACTGCAAGCAATTTCTCCCTTAATAATGGCGTGCTCCAATTCACTCCGGCATCGCCCGCACTCCCCCCGCGGCCTTCTTCGTCGAAGGCATAGGCAATAGAAAGGCAAGCAGTCGCTGAAGTATCCCAGGCAAGTTCCGAACCGGCATACTGGATTCGATACTCATAGGCCGCCGCCTCGTGAGTAATCCGTATGTCAACATACGCCTGGCTATTGGGATGTTCTCTTACGACTGTGTCCGATTTACCTTCATTCCGGTAGATCAGGGTAGTTCTTACCGTGTCACCCCTTTGAAGAACTGAACGATTGGAGTCGAGGATCTGATCCACAGCGTGGCGTAAGTCTGAGTGCTTGACGCCATAGCAGTATTCGCTTATGGAACCATGAGTACCCCCGCTCATGCATGAGAACATCGAGCAGACGAACAGAAGGGAGAGGCATGTGTTACAGCTTAGGCCCATACTGAATCATTTTCGCCCTGTTCTCCGGCTTCATGTCTCGTTTGATGTTCTCTGCCGCATTGAACCACTTCTTTCCGAATTCAGCAGCCTCCTTTGTCTCTTTGGTTACAGGTCGTCCAGTTACAGAGTCGTTTTCGCCTTTCTCATATTTGGCGATGGTCGCCGCAGTTCGACTATTGTAATCTCGATTTGCCTGTGTGCTCCTCTCGTCCATAATGCCCTTGAATCCCGCAAGCCTGTCTTTGTCATAGTCAATGTCGTGCTGCTTAGCATTCGCATCGGTCTCGTCGATCGGCTCTAGGTCGTAGTTGTCGTATAGCTGGCGATAATCGCCTCCAACTCTAGGCAACTGAGGATTATCACCGCCTTGGTAAATGCCATGAAGGTTCTTCACGAATCTGACTTCCATCGGGAAGCCATTGTGCCCTAGTATTCGATACTGGACACCTGGACCCTGACTACCGTTCTTCTTCAGTTCATAGTCCGTGGTGACTTCAATCTTTGTCACCTTCTGATCCTTGTCAATGTGAATGTTGAATGAGGCATACTCCAGACCTTCTAGTTCGACCCCGTCAATCACCCTGTTCTCACTGAACGCATACGGAGAATTCCACGGATACTTCGCCGCCAGCGGATCAACGCTCCAGAACCTCCCCACCCTTGCGTCATGCATTCGATACTCGAACGCATAGCTCGTCCCCGGATCATCGTGTATCTCATCATCCTGTTCCTGTCCCTGGAACCCGAACCGGTACGCCAACGCATGCCGCTCATCGAGCAAACTCCCGAAGGGATCATAGTCCGCGTAGGACAGCACTTCCGCGCTGAAGCTGGTGGGCACCAGGACCGGCGTGTTGATGTCGAGGCTGAAGTCGCTGAGCTTGCGGTCGCCCACCACGGCGCGCACGTTGCCCAGGTGGTCGGTGAGCTCGTAGCGGCGGCGGCCCAGGTGGCGGGTGCTGGTGCTGCGGTCCGGGCCGATCAGCACCGGTTGCAGGGCCAGGGCGGGCTGGATGCCGGGCAGGGCATGGGTGGTCTGGGTGGGGCTGGCATCGTCCGGCTGGGCAATGCGGCGCAGGCCGGTGGTGGTGGTGCACAGCATGTGGGTGCCGCCCTGCTGGGCGTTGCGCCGCACATCGGTCACGTGCCAGGCCATTGGGGCGATGGCGCCGCCGGCCAGGGGCAGGCGGCAGAGGCGCTGGGTGGTGGGGTAGCTCAACCCGCTCACGGTGAAGTAAAGGTAGTCCGCCGCCGGGCTGAAGTCCAAGCCGGTGATGCGGCCCGTGGGGCCGGCGACCGTGAGGGGCGCCCCGCTGAGGGCCAGGCGGCCGGGGTCCAGCCGCACCACGCGCAGTTCGTTGCCGCCCCACTGCAGCAGGCCCATGCCGGTGCCGAAGGTGCGGGCGTAGGCCAGGCGCTGGCCATCGGGGCTGGGCTGCAGGCGCCCCTTGAGGATGGCGGGGGTGGCCGTCACGGTCTCCAGGGTGTGCCAGTCGGGGGTGTTGTTGTCGGCATGGAAGGCGGCCACCGACAGGGCGCGCAGCTGGGCCTGGGTGCCGCTGTGGCCCAGCAAAAAGAGGGTGGTGGGGCCGTAGCCGCTGCGGTCGTCCACCACGGCCATGCCGCGCTGGTAGGTGAGGGGGCCGCCGCCGTCCAGGGGGATGTTGGCTTTCACCACCTCGCCCTGCGAGCCGTGGCCCGTGCTGGAGAGGTCGATGAGGTGCGCGTAGGGCTTGCCGTCCTGGGCGATGGTGAACAGGTAGTGGAGGTGCGGTTCACCGGGCACCTGGGCGCTCAAGGTGGCCCCGTTCCACAGGGCGCCCACCAGCCAGCCGTTGCTGTACATGGGCACGCCGTTGCGGTCGAAGACCTGTGTGCCGGTGATGGGCGGCAGGGGCTGCATCAGCCGCGCGCTGACGGCGGTGAACAGGGTGTTGCCCTGGCGGTCCTCGGCGCGGTAGGTGTTCTCCGAGCGGTCGGCCCACCACAGGGGCAACCCGCCGTTCTGCTCGCTCACGCTGAAGTCGGCGGGGTCGTGGAGGGCGGTGGAGCGGGGGATGATCTGGTTGTTCACCCCTTCAGCAGTTCCACCGCCTGCCGGGCCACGCGGATGCCGATGGCCACGCCCATGCCGCTGAGGCCGACGGCGGCCACCACGCCCGGCCGCACGGGGGCCACCACCGGCGTTTTGCCCTGCGCGCGGAAGCCCATCACCCCGCTCCAGCGGTGGGCGATGACGGGTCGCCGGCCGGGCAGGATGTGCCGGTGCAGGAAGTCCTCCAGCGCGGCCTGCAGGTGGGGGCTGGTGCCTTCGTCCCAGGTGGTCTCCCCGGCCTTGTCCAGGTGGCGCGCCCCGCCCAGCAGCACGGCGCCGTCCAGGTCGCGGAAGTAGTAGTAGCCCTCGTGGGCGTGGAAGGTGCCCTGCAGCCGCAGGCCGGGGATGGGCGCGGTGAGCAGCACCTGGCCGCGCGCGGGCTGCACGTCCACCTCGGGCAGCAACTGGCGGGCGTAGCCGTTGGTGGCCACCAGCACCTGGCGCGCACGCAGGGCGGGGCCGTGGGCCGTCACCAGGTCCACCCCGTGCGCCGTGGGTTCCAGCCGCTCCACGGGCAGGTCCCAGCGGACCTCCACACCGTACTGCCGGGCCAGCTGCAGCAGGGACTGCATCAGCCGGCCGCTGTCCACCGGCCCTTCGCGGTCGGTGCGGGCCACGCGGGTGCCGGAGGCCAGGCCGAAGCGGTCGGCGCCGTCGGGCAGCCAGTGGAAGGTGCCCGGACCGGTGATGGGGCCGAGCAGGTCGTTGAGCCGATCGAACCCGTCGGCCACGCGGGTGTACAGCGGGTCGTCCGCGGCGTACACCTCATGGCCGCCGGTGGGCTCATAGCCGATGGCCTCATCCCCCAGTTCCTTCCGCAGCTCCAGCAGACCCTGCCACCGTTCGGCCACGCGGGCCAGGGTGGCGTCGGGGCCCTCGGCGTCCAGGTCGGCGAGCAGCTCGCTGGGGCTGCCGAAGCAGGCGAAGCCGGCGTTGCGCACGCTGGCGCCGGAGGGGTGGGGGCCGCGTTCCACCACCAGCACGCGGCGCTGGGGCCAGCGGCGGCGGGCGTGCACGGCGGCCCAGAGGCCCACGAGGCCGGCACCCACCACCATCAGGTCCACCGGCTGCCCGAAACTGCGTTGTTCCCAGATGCTGTGCACGGCCGATCGTGGATGGGCTGGGGGCGGGGGCGGACGGCCGCAGCGCCCGGGATGTCGTACTTTGCGGGGTCGTTCAGGACATCCGCAGCGCATGCGAATCCCTCTCGGAACCCGATGGCAAGGTAGGCTGCTCGGCCTGCTCCTCACCCTGCTGGTGACGGCGGGCGGCGCCCTGGCCCAGGTGGACAACGTGTACGTCTACGGCACGGTGAAGGACTACACCAGTGCCAAGAAGATGGACGGCGTGGTCGTGAGCGTCTTCAAGAACGGCGCGAAGCTCACCGAGACCACCACCAACGCCAGCGGCAAGTACGAGTTCAACCTGGACTACGGGGCGGACTACAAGATCGTCTACTCCAAGACGGGCATCGTGAGCAAGAACATCACGATCGACACGCGGAACATCCCGGAGGAGGAGCGGGTGGGCGGCCACGGGATGAACATCGAGATGACCTTGTTCCAGGAGCTGCCGGGCATCGACTTCACGGTGCTCAACCAGCCGATCGGCAAGGCCAAGTTCGACCCCACGAGCAGCGAGGTCACCTGGGACCTGCAGTACACCGAGCAGATCCGCAGCGAGATCGCGCGGTTGATGAAGGAGTACGAGGACAAGAAGCGGCGCGAGGCCGGGGCTGACGCCGAATTCGCCAAGCTGATGCAGCAGGGCGAAGCGGCCATGGGCGCGGCGGATTATAAGAAGGCCGTGGAATCGTTCACCGGCGCGCTGGCGATCAAGGCCGGCGACCCCATCGCCACGGCCAAGCTGAGCGATGCGCGGATGAAGCTCGACGAGCTGGAGGGCCAGAAAAAGCGCGACGAGCAGTATGCGGCACTGATCAAGGAGGCCGATGCCCTGTTCGGCAAGAAGGACTATGAGAACGCCAAGGTGAAGTACAACGCCGCGCTCGACGTGAAGGAGCAGGAGGCGTATCCGAAGCAGAAGCTGAAGGAGATCGACACGCTGCTGGCCGACCTGGCCAAGAAGGCCGAGGAGGAGCGGAAAGCGAAGGAGCTCCAGGCCAGGTACGACGCGGCCATCAAGGCGGGCGATGAGGCCTTCAAGGGCGGCAGGTTCGAGCAGGCCAAGGCCCCATACACCGAGGCGGCCGGCCTGAAGCCCGACGAGAAGTACCCCAAGGACCAGCTGCTGGCCATCGATGCCAAGCTGGCCGAACTGGCCAAGAAGGAGGAGGAGGAGCGGAAGCGCAAGGAGCTGGAGGCCCAGTACACCGCCCTCATCGCCGCGGCTGATGCGGCCTTCAAGGCGGCGAACTACGACCAGGCCAAGGGCAAGTACACGGAAGCCTCCACCCTGAAGCCGGAGGAGAAATATCCCAAGGACCAGCTGGCGGCCATCGAGGCCAAGCTGGCCGAGCTGGCCAAGAAGGCGGAGGAGGAGCGGAAGGCGAAGGAGCTTCAGGCCCAGTACGACGCCGCCATCGCCGCCGGCGACGCCGCCTTCAAGGGGGCGGACTACGAAGGCGCCAAGGACAAGTACAACGAGGCCCTCGGCCTGAAGCCGGCGGAGAAGTATCCGAAGGACCAGCTGGCCGCGATCGACAAGAAGCTGGCCGAGCTGGCCGCCAAGGCGGAGGAGGAACGCAAGCAGCGCGAGCTGAACGAGCAATACCAGGCCGTCATCGCTGCCGCCGACGCGGCCTTCCAGAAGGATGGGTTCGACGAAGCGAAGGCGAAGTACACCGAGGCGCTCACGCTCAAGCCCGCGGAGAAGTATCCCAAAGACCAGCTGGCGGCCATCGACAAGCGCATCGCCGAGCTGGCGGCGAAGGCCGAGGAGGAGCGCAAGCGGAAGGAGCTCGAGGCCCGCTACGCCGATGTGGTGGCGCTGGCCGACGCCCTCTTCGGCAAGAAGGAGTACGACCAGGCCAAGGCCAAGTTCATCGAAGCGGCCAACCTGAAGCCGGACGAGCGCTATCCGAAGGACAAGATCGCCGAGATCGACGGCATCCTGGCCGAACTGGCGCGGAAGGCCGAGGAGGAGCGCAAGCGGCAGGAGCTCGACGCGCGCTACGCCGAGCTGATCGGCAAGGCGGACAAGGCCTATGCCGCCGAGCAGTGGGCCGCCGCGCTGAACGACTACAAGGACGCGCTGATCCTGAAGCCCACGGAGGAGCATCCGAAAAGCCGGATCGCCGACATCGAGCAGCGGTTGGACGCCGCCGCGCAGGCCAAGGCCGAGCAGGAGCGCCTCGCCCGGGAGAAGGCCGAACTGGACGCGCGCTACCAGGGTTTTCTGGCCAAGGCGGACAAGGCCTTCAGCCTCAGCAAGTACGACGATGCGCGCCTGGCCTACACCGATGCGCTGGGGGTGAAGCCGGACGAGCAATACCCCAAGGACAAGCTGGCGGAGATCGACCGGATCCTGGCGGACCTGGCGGCCAGGGATGAGGCCGCCCGCCTCGCGGCCGAACAGGCCGCCCGCGACAAGGCCGCCGCCGATGCCGCCGCGGCCGAAGAGGCCCGTCGCAAAGCGGGGGCCGAGGCGCTGGAGCGTCAATACCGTGAGCTGATCGCCGCGGCCGACCTGGCCTTCGATGGCGAGCAGTTCGACCGGGCCCGCGACAAATACACCGAGGCCCTGACGGTGAAGCCCGACGAGCAGTATCCGAAGGACCGGCTGGCGTTGATCGAGAGCGAGCTGGCGAAGCGGGCCGCCGCCTTGAGCGAGGCGGAGCGGCTGGCCGAGGAGCAGCGCCGGGCCGAGGAGGAGCGCCGACGCCGGGAAGCGGAGGCCGCCGAGGCCGCGCGCCTGGCCGCCGAGGCCGAGCGCATGAAGGGCGAATCGGCACGCCTGCTGGAGGAGCGCTACCGCAAGGCCATCACCGAGGCCGACCTGGCGTTCGGGGCCAAGAGCTGGCCCGAGGCCCGCGGGCTGTACGCCCAGGCCCTGGACATCAAGCCATCGGAGACCTATCCCAGCGACCGCATCGCCGAGATCGACCGCTTGGTGGCCGAGGAGGAGCGCCGCCGCCGCGAGGCCGAGCTGGCCGCTCAGCCCGTGGTGAAGGAGGAATCACCGCCACCGCCCAAGCGCAGCAGCACCACGATCGACATGCGCAAGGAGCAGGAGGCCGAGGAGTTCATGCGCGAGGCCCGGTTGCGTGAAGAGGCCGAGAAGTACGAGCGCATCAAGAAGCTGCGCCGCGACCTCACGGACGAGGAGCTGGCCAACCAGAACGAGGCGTACACGCGCCGGCAGGATGGCGTGACGTACAAGCAACGCATCGAGGAGAACGACCAGCAGTTGTACCAGGGCAGCGAGGAGCAGCGCAAGGCCTACGCCGAGCAGATGCGTGCCTATCAGGAGTCCCTGGCCGAGGCGGAACGGGCGCGTCAGGAGCGTTCGGCACAGGCGCGTGAAGGTGCGCAGGGCACGGTGGACGCCACTCGGGAGCAACAGGCAGAGGCCGCGCGCCGGCGGGATGAGGCCCATGCCGGGCAGGTGGCGGCCCAGCGCAGTGCGGTGGAGCAATGGCAGGCCGGCCTGGAACAGGACGCCCGCATGGGGCTGGACCGCAACCAGCGCGCACGCGATGAGGTGACGGCGCAGATGGACCGTCAGGTGGCCCTGCAGGAACGCGGCGCCGAGCTGGCCCGCGGCCAGCGCGACCAGGTGCAGGAGACCAAGGACGTGCAGGCCCGCGTGGGGCAGCAGCTCAGCCAGCGCGCCACCGATCAGCGGCTCGCCGCGCAGGAACAACTGGCGCGCACGCCCCTGAATCAGCCCAAGGACTTCGCCGATTACAACCGAAGCAAGCTGGCCACCGAGTACCCCCCGGGCGTCACCGAGGAGAGCTACACCGAAGGCAACAAGGTGATCATCCGCCGCGTGGTGGTGAACGGCAACAAGGCGGACGAGTACAGCAAGGTGATCGCCAAGTGGGGCACCTTCTACTTCAAGAACGGCCAGAGCATCACCGAGATGATCTGGGCCAACGAGACCGAGCGCGATTGATCCGCGCTTGAACGATCTCCTGTTCCCCGGACAGGGCGCTCATCGTCACGACCTGTCCCGCCCTGCGGGATGCGCACACGAACACCTGGTCACCTGAGCACATGCTCACATGAGCACATGGCAACGACCTGTACCACCTCATCGGGATGAGCGAACGAACACATGGTCACATGACCACATGGCCCCATGCGCACAGGGTCATCTGGCGAGATGACCACACGCCCCGATCCGCTCCCCTGATGCCGGTTGAACGCCCCTAGGGCTTCGCCGCCGCCTTGTCCCGTTCGCGCAGCCGTTTCACCAGGTCGGCCACCTGGGTGGGGTTGAGCTGCTTGCCCACGATCTTCCGGTCTGGACCGATGAGGAAGAACTTGGGGGTGGCGTACACGTCGTAGGTGTCGGCGTAGTTGAGGCTCTGCAGGGTGGTGAGCTTGGGGATGTACTTGTAGGGGTCCTTCTTGGCCTCCTCGTACACGGTGTGGGTGAGGCCCACGTTCACCCAGTCCATCTTGTGCTCGCGGATGAAGGCCTTCCAGTCGTCGAACAGCTTCTGGTCCGTGGCCTTGGCGACGCTGTACACCTCGATGCCCATGGGGCGCAGGGTGTCGCGGTAGCTGGTATAGATCACCGGCAGCTCCTTCTTGCAGTGGCCGCAGTGGGGGTCCCAGAACACCAGCAGCACATAGTCGTTGGGCAGCTTGTGCAGGCTCTTCCACACCTGCTCGGTGGTGTCGGGCAGGATGATCTCGCTGGATCTGGCGCCGATGACCAGGGGGGCCTGCTTCTGGGCGCGTTCGCAGAGCTTCTTGAGCTTCTCCTCGCTCATCCAGAAGGCCTTGCTGTTGCCGCCCGCCTTGGGGCAGTAGTAGGTCAGCGCCATGTGCACGAACACGGCGTCCATGCCCATGATGTCGCTGGTCTCGTACTTGTAGGTGATGCCGTGCACCACGAAGCGGAAGAGGTCCTCGCTCGGGCCCAGGCGGCCGATGAGGTCGTCGGCGAGCTTGATGATGGTGTCCGGGATCTGGGGCACCACCGCACCGATGTACTCATCGAACTTGTTCTGGAAGACCGGGGTGTGGATGATGCGCGGGTCCTTCAGGTCCACGTGGTCCCAGTAGTGCTCACGGTACTGGTAGTAGGCGGCGATGCTGTCCACCCGGCCGTCGGGCAGTTTGGGCTTCTCCAGGTCCACGGGCATGCTCATCCGAACGATGGCGGCCACCAGCGAGCCCGGGGCCTTGGCCACCAGGTCGGCCTGGTAGGCGCGCACCTCCTTGTCCAGTTCCTCCAGGCGCCCCTTCAGCACGCTGCGGCGGAGCGGGTCCGTGGCGTCGTTCAGCAGGGTGCGCAGGCTGTCGCCCTGTTGCTTGCGGCCGTTCAGGAAGCGGATGTAGCCGAAGAAGAGGCCGTTCTCCTGGCTCTTGTCCACGGCCATGGCGCCCATCAGGTCGGCAGCGGAAGTGCGCATGCGCACCTCCGGTTCGTTCACAATGAACTCGAAGTACTTGGGGCCCTTGACCACCACGGCATACACGCCGGCCTTGTAGCCCTCGGGGCGGTTGAAGAGGACGGCACCTTTGGCGTCGGCCACGGCGGTGTCGGCGTAGTAGAGCTTGTTGCCGTAGTAGTTCGCCAGGAAGACCGTGTCCTTCTCGGCGCCGGTGATGCGGAACTCCAGTCGGCGCTGTTCCTGGGCCAGCAGGCCGGCCAGGGGCAGGGTGGTGAGCAGCAGTGCGGTGGGGATGCGCATGGGGCAAAACTAGCCGGGCCCCAGGGGCGGGGACCGGGTGTTAACACCCGATCAACAAACAGCGGGCCGGGGAAAAGGATCCCCCGCGGGGCTGTGGGCAAGGCAACGTTCGGGGCTTCCGTGCGTCCATGGGGTTGAGCTATCTTTGAACCTCACAATCCCCAGGACATGCGCAGGAGCATCCTTACCCTTTCGTTCGCCGCGTTCGCTGTGCTGGCCTCCGCCCAGGAGCGCCAGGTGAAGGTCGCGGACACCCCGCAGATAAAGGCCAAGGCCGAGGAGCGCACCGAGCTGGTGCATCGCACGGTGAACCTGTCGGAGGCCCAGCGCGCCCAGGTGCTGGACGCCTACCTGGAGGTGGAGCGGTACCGCGACGCGCTGCGCCAGCGCTTCGAGGGGCAGCCCGCCGAGGTGGTGGAGGGCGACATGCCCGGCCAGTACAAGGTGATGGACGAGATGGTGGAGACCCGCCTGAACGCGGTGCTCACGGAAGAGCAGCTCAAGGTGTGGCACGAGGCCGCCAAGTGAGCGATCGACCCGGACCCGTGAAGGCCGCCTGAGGGCGGCCTTCCTCATTTCAGGAGGCCACGGCCGTCTTGAACTCGCTGGTGGTGTGGAAGGTGATGGCCGGGTTCTCGCGCCGCTCCAGGTCCAGGATGTAGGCCGTGGGTGCCATGAAGACCGGGTTGCCGTCCTTGTCCTGCACCACCTGCTGGGCCTTCACCCGGATGAAGCGGTCCAGCGCCTCAGGGTCGGTGGCCGTGAGCCAGCAGGCCTTGTGCGCCTGGATGGACTGGAACGCGCACTTCGCGCCGTATTCGTGCTCCAACCGGTAGGCGATCACCTCGAACTGCAGGTCGCCCACGCAGCCCACGATCTTCTTGTTGCCGGGCTGTTGCACGAAGAGCTGGGCCACCCCTTCATCGGTGAGCTGGCGGATGCCCTTCTCCAGCTGCTTGCTCTTCATGGGGTCCATGTTCACCAGCTCGCGGAACAGCTCGGGTGAGAAGGCGGGGATGCCGCGGAAATGGAAGCGCGCACCGTCGGTGAGCGTGTCGCCGATCTTGAAATTGCCCGTGTCGAACAGGCCGATCACATCACCGGGCCAGGCCTCGTCCACGATGGTCTTCTGCGCGGCGAGGAAGTTGGTGGGCGTGGCGAAGCGCAACTGCTTCTCCAGCCGCACATGGTGGTAGTAGGTGTTGCGCTGGAAGCGTCCGCTGCATACCCGGAGGAAGGCGATGCGGTCGCGGTGGTTGGGGTCGAGGTTCGCGTGGATCTTGAACACGAACCCGCTGAAGGCCTTGTCCTCCGGGGAGACCTCCCCTTGGTCGGTGGGGCGGGGCTGTGGCGGCGGCGCGATGCGCACGAAGGTGTCCAGCACCTCCTTCACCCCGAAGTTGTTGAACGCGCTGCCGAAGAACACCGGTGCCCGCCGCCCGGCGAGGTAGTCATCGAGGTCCAGCGCACCGTATACACCCTCCACGAGCTCCACGTCCTGCCGCAGCTGGCCGGCGGCATCGGCGCCGAGCTGGGTGTCCAGCCGCGGATCGGCCAGGTCGTCGATGTGCACCGCAGCGCCCTCCACCTTGGTCTTCACCTCCTCGAAGAGCCGCAGGTCCTTGTCGTACAGGTCGTAGACCCCCTGGAAGGTGTGGCCGATGCCGATGGGCCAGCTCAGCGGGGTCACCTTGATGCGCAGCTCCCGCTCCAGCTCGTCCAGCAGGTCGAAGGGGTCGCGGCCCTCCAGGTCGAGCTTGTTGATGAAGACCATCACGGGGGTGTGGCGCATGCGGCACACCTCCATCAGCCGCCGGGTCTGTTCCTCCACGCCCTTCACGCAGTCCACCACCAGGATCACACTGTCCACGGCGGTCAGGGTGCGGTAGGTGTCCTCGGCGAAGTCCTTGTGGCCGGGGGTGTCCAGCAGGTTCACCAGCTTGCCGGCATAGTGGAAGGTCATCACCGAAGTGCTGACGCTGATGCCGCGCTGGCGCTCGATCTCCATAAAGTCGCTTGCGGCGCCCTTGCGGATCTTGTTGTTCTTCACCGCCCCGGCGGTCTGGATCGCGCCGCCATAGAGCAGGAACTTCTCCGTCAGGGTGGTCTTCCCGGCGTCGGGGTGGCTGATGATGGCGAAGGTGCGCCGGCGTTCGATCTCCTCGTGAAGGCCCATGGGGCGGCAAAAGTAGACGCCGGGTCGCGAGGCGCCGTCCGTGGGAGCCCAAGGTGGTTCCGTCGGATCGCATCAACGGTCGTCAGCGTGGGCCAGTACCTTGGCGGCAAACCGAACGCGAACGAATGGACCAACGATCCCTCCTGGCCGGCGCGCTGCTGCTGGCCTGCCTGCCCATCGGGGCCCAGAACCCGGTCGAACTGCAACTTGTGCCCTGGGCCAATGGCCTCAGTCAGGTGGTGGACCTGGCCCACGCCGGTGACAGCCGCCTGTTCGCGGTGCGCCGCCAGGGGCTCATCACCATCATCAGCGACAGCATGACGGTGGTGTCGCAGCCCTTCCTGAACATCACTACCGCGGTGAACGACCAGGCCGGTGAGCAGGGGCTGCTGGGCCTGGCCTTCGACCCGGATCACGCCAACAACGGCTTCTTCTATGTGCACTACACGGCCGGCACGGGGAATGGCATCAGCCGCATCAGCCGGTGGCGGGTGAGCAACGACCCGGATTCCGCCGACACGGCCAGCGAAGAGGTGCTGTACGAATGGCCCCAGCCCTTCAGCAACCACAACGGCGGTGATCTGGACTTCGGGCCGGATGGGATGCTGTACGTCACCTTCGGCGATGGAGGCGACGGGGGCGACCCGCTGAACAATGCGCAGGACCTGAGCGATCCGCTGGGCGATATCATCCGCATCGACGTCAGCGATCCGGACACCACTTGGACGGTTCCTCCGGACAACCCGTGGGCGGGCCTCAACAACGATACGCTGCCCGAGATCTGGGCGAGCGGGCTGCGCAACCCGTACCGCTTCGGCTTCGACCGGCTCACGGGCGACCTGTGGATCGGGGACGTAGGCCAGAATGCCTGGGAGGAGCTCGACTTCTGGCCCGCGGGTGACAACAGCGGCCCCAACTTCGGCTGGCGCTGCTACGAGGGCGACTCGCCCTTCAATACGGGCGGATGCCAGGGCATGTCCACCTATGAGTTCCCGGTGAGCGTGCATGAGAACATCGCCACGGGCGGCACTTGGTGCAGCGCCATCGGTGGCCGGGTGTACCGCGGCACCACGTATCCCCGCCTGGTGGGCCGGCACATCTACACGGACTATTGTGCCGGCGAGTTCTGGATGCTGACCCCCGACGGCCAGGGAGGTTGGGTGGATGAACTGGGCCTGGCCAGTGGCACCCAGGGCTACGTGGTGATCGCCGAGGATGTGGTCGGCGAACTCTACGCGGGCAACACGAGCAATGGCCAGGTGCGCAAGATCGTGGACCGCTGCCCGATGGACCCGCCCAGCATCAGCTTTGACGGGGCCGTGCTGAGCAGCACCGTCGCGAACGACTACCAGTGGTTCCTCGACGGCAGCCCGATCAGTGGGGCCACGGGGCAGACCTGGGCGCCGACGACCAATGGACTGTACTACGTGGTGGGCGGTTTCGCGAACAACTGCGAGCTGCGGTCGGACAGCATCCAGGTGCTCACCATCGGCTTGGAGGAGGCGGCCGGCACCGCCCTTCGGGTCTATCCGCAACCGGTGGAGGACGAACTGGTGGTGGAGTGGACGGCGATCGCTGCTGGTGAAAGCTGGCAGCTGGTGGATGCCCTGGGTCGCGAGCTCCTGAGCGGTGGCTGGCCCGCCGGTCGCACCGTCGCACGGATCGATGTGCGCGGGATCGCCCCGGGGCCGGCCGTGCTCCGCCTCATCGACGCTGAAGGCCGCACGCGCGCCAGCCGCCCCGTGCTGGTCCGCTAAGGGACGGTCGTTCAACGAAGAAGCCCCCTTGGCACGCCAAGGGGGCTTCTTCATTCCGAGCGGTCCGATCAGCGGCGCACCACAAGGCGCTCGGTCAGCACACGGTCACCCGCCGTGAGGCGCACGACATAGAGGCCGGTGGGCAGCTGCTGGTCCATGGCGATGGTCCGTTCCACGCGGCCGGCCTGCACGGCAAGCCCGGTGGACAGCACCAGGCGGCCCTGCCCGTCGATGACGTCAAGCACGGCGTTGGTCGTGGTGGCACCGAGGTCGCTGAGGCGGATCGCCAAGCTGTTGCCGTCGTTCGGGTTGGGGAAGACGGCGAAGGCGGGAGAACCGCTCTCGAGAAGGGTGCCGGTGCGGAACTCCACCGGGGCGCCGATGGTGACCTCGCACACATCACCGGCCGGGCAGAAGGAGGCCGCATTGTCCAAGCTCGCCTGAACGGTCACCGCATAGGTGACGCCGTCCAGCAATGGCAGGGTGGCCCAGTTCAGCAGCAGGTTGGTGCTGGTGATGGTGATCTGGCGCACGAAGCCGCCGCCGTCCGCTTCGAACCGGAAGCGGTAGTGCGTGGCGCCCGCCACCGGATAGCAGTGCACCTTGTCGGAGCTGCCGAACTCACGCGTCACCCCGCAGGAGAAGTTGGCGTTGTTGGGGTTGTCGATGAGCTTGGTGGCCGGGCAGGTGATGGCCGGGCTGGGGATGCGGAACCGGCAGGCGGGACCGAACTCGTTGTCCACCCCGTTCACACGGCTGCGGATGCGCACGTTGAGCAGGCGGTTGGTGGGCAGGGGCAGGGTGACGATGCTGCTCAGTTTCAGGTGGCAGGCGCGGGTGGCGTTGGCCGGACCGAACCCGCCGCTGGTGGCGTGGTTGCGGAAGATGCGGCGGCTGTAGCCTCCATCGGCATCGAAGAACCAGAACTGGTAGCCGTCATCGGTCTGGTCACCCACGGTCCACTCCGCGCTCACGTCCGGGTTCTCGGTGGCCACGATCACGTCGTTGGGCAGCCAGTCCTCCTTGTCGCACTGCTGGAAGATGGGCCGGTCGAAGCCCACCGGCACGCAGAAGGGGTTGTTGGCCGAGCCGGTGGCGTTGTAGGTGCCATCGCTGTCCAGCACGCGCTGGCCCGTTGCGTCGGCCAGGATGTAACCGCCGGGTGCATCGATGCCGTCGCCGAAGCCGTCGAACATCACCAGTTCATAGCAGCCGTTGGGCAGGCAGCAGGCCTCGGTGATCGTGCTGAGCTGCTGGAAGTAGGGGCCGCCGGAGCACACCGTGGGGCCTCCGCCGGCCTCCTGGATCACCCAGGTGATCTCATCCGGATAGGTATCCGTGTTGATCGTCAACTCCATCTCGTTCTCCGTGCAGGGCGGGGGAGGCGTGCAGTCCTCGGTGATGCTGCCGATGGTGACGTTGCATTGGGCGTAGGTGTCGTGCGTCACGGTGATGGACACCAGGTCCAGGTTGTTGAAGGTGCCGATGGTGTACACCCCGGTGCCGACGGCCGATTCGAAGTCGAAGTTGAGGTCGTTGAAGATGTCCACCGCGGCGCTGCTGCCCAGATCGGTCACGTTCACTACAATGTCCCACGTGAAGTCATCCACGCACACCGGGTTCACGGTGAAGGTGGGGGGCTCGCAGAGGCAGAACTGGTTGGTGGCGATGTTCGCCTCACCGGGGGTCACGCAGCGCAGGCTGAAGTCCACATTGTTCTGGTCGGTGTCCACGCCGTCCGGGAAGCGGGACAGGCCCTGCTGCTCGTAGCTGGGGATCAGGGCGGGGTTGTCCTCCAGCCCCACGCCGCTTCCTTCGGTGTATCCAACGATATCGCCCTCATAGGTCATGGCATCGAGCAGGGTGTTCGCCGGATCGAGCAAGGCCACGCCGTCAGGGGCGCCGTTCTGAATGAGGTTGGTGGCCGGGCTCACCTGGAGGTCGCAGTTGGCCACGGCACTGCCGGTGCCACAGATCACATAGTAGTCACCGGCGGCCAGCGAGAAGCTCGGCAGCGTGAAGGTGGCGTAGGGCAGGCCGTTGGACCCGTTGATCAACTGCACCTTCACCCCGGCCAGGTCCAGGGCCACCGCACCCGTGTTCTTGATCTCGACGAATTCCAAGGCGTCGGTCCCGTCCTGGTCGTAGTCCACCTCATTGATCAGCAGCACGGTGTAGTCCAGCGGCGGTTCGCAGGTGGGCGCCGGACCACTAACAGTGATCGCATCACACGGTGCGGTGAAGGTCACCGAGTAGGCGTCCGCGTCGCTGATGCCGCTCACCACGATGGTGCCGTTGGACACGGCAGCGGGATCGTCCCCGCCCACACTGCCAGTAACGCTGTTGTTCACCACGGTGATGCCGGCCTGAACGCCGGAGTATGCGATGCTG
This sequence comes from Flavobacteriales bacterium, assembly GCA_016715895.1. Lineage (NCBI taxonomy): Bacteria > Pseudomonadati > Bacteroidota > Flavobacteriia > Flavobacteriales > Flavobacteriales bacterium. Next base: position 433,738 of record JADJXH010000003.1, read on the forward strand.
AGGTCGTAAGTGTCGCCCGGGCCGGGGTTGGTGCTGTTGCAGGTGGCTGTAACCGTGCCGATCGTGATGCCACACGACGGGACCGAGAAGCTCTGGCCGTTGTTGAAGGCGCCGGGGGTGGCGGTGGCCTGCGCGGCCCACGTGAAGTTGCCATAGACCGTGCCTGTGCCGGTGAGCTGAAGCGACTGGCCTTCGACGTTACCGGGTTCGGACACACCGATATCCGTGCTGGTCTGACCATTGGCCGCGCCGGCGGTGGCGGTGAAGCTTCCCTCGTAGCTCAGGAACTGGATCACCACGCTGCTGCCGTTCACCAGGGCCACACCGTCGGGCGAGCCGTTCTGAAGGCCGCTGATCGGGGTCCAGACCACGCCATAGCCGCCGCCCAGATCGGGGATCGTCCCGCTCAGCGTGCCGATGGGGGTGTAGTTGGCGCCGCCCGAGCCATTATAGGGGATGATCGTCCATCCGGTGAGGTCGGTGCCGGCCGGGCCGGCGATCTCCACGCCTTCCCCGCTGTCGCCGCTGGCGTCGTCGTAGTGGATCTCGTTGATGAAGACGGTCTGCGCCGAAAGTGCACCGGCCGCTAGGAAGGCCGTCAGCAACGGTGCCATCCGTGCCGGTTGGGTCATGTGGCTCATGGGTGAGGGTGTTTGGGTCAGGGATGCAAAGCTCGAACGGGAAAGTTAACCGGGATCTGGGGAACTGTTAACCCTGCGCGGCGTGTCCTGGATCGGGGCCAACCACTACTTTGCACCATCACCCGACCCCATGCGCATCGCCATCGCCCTTGTCGCCTCCCTGCTGGGGGCCGCCGCCGCAGGCCAGACCGTGCTCTACACGGAGAACTTCGAAACCGCGCCCACCTTCACGTTGAACACCACGGACGTCGGCTCCATCAGCGGTGGGGCGAACACGTGGCTCATCAACAGCACCTACGCGGGTGGCAATGGTGACGTGGACTGCAGCGGGTTCACGGTCACCTTCACCATTCCATCCACTGCGGGCCAGCCCGGGGGGATCCAGCCGGCCAATGGGAACTACCTCCACACGGCGAGCACGGAGGCCGTGGCCGATGGCATCACCTGTTGCTCCTTCGCCGCCGCCGATGGGTTCTGCACCGACCCCGGCAACCACTTCGCCCGCATGAGCACGGACATCAGCACGCTGGGCCAGACCGATGTGACGCTCTCGTTCTGGTGGCTCTGCAATGGGGGCAACCAGAACTATGGTGAGGTGTACTACAGCACCAACGGTGGAAGCAGCTGGAACCTGATCACCACGCCCATCAGCCAGTATCGCAACCAACCGACGTGGACCCAGCAGAGCATCATGCTGCCGGCCTTCGACAACCAGGCCACGCTGCGGTTCGGCTACCGCTTCGTGAACGGCACCTCGTTGTTCGGTGGACAGGACCCCGGCTTCGGTATCGACAACATCCAGGTGAGCGCGGCGGGTGCGCAGCCGAACGCGTTGACCACCACCACGGTGAGCCCTGTTCAGGTGTGCGTGGGAGGCACCGTCCAAGTGGTGTACACGGCCACCGGTACCTGGGGGGGCGGCAACGTGTTCACCGCGGAGCTCAGCGATGCGTCCGGGAGCTTCGCCGCTCCTGTCGCGGTGGGCAGCATCGCCTCCACCACTCCGGTCCCGATCACGGCCACCATCCCGCTGGGCACCCTGCCCGGCACCGGCTATCGCCTCCGGGTCACGGCGAGCACACCGGCGACCACGGGTGCGCCGAACGTCCAGGACATCACCATCTCGGTGGGCAACAACGCGGGTGCGGGTGGCAACATCTTCATCTGCAAGAACACAGGGCTGTACACCTTGCTGAACGAACTGACCGGCTCTCCGGACAATTGCGGCACCTGGACCGGTCCGAACGGGAACCCCTTCAATGGCGTGTTCGATTCGGCCAGCGACCCGGGCGGCTGTTACACCTACATGGTGGCCTGCAGCGTGGGTTGCCCGGCGGATGACACCGACCTGTGCATCACGCTCATCGACGGCGCCAATGCCGGGCAGGACGCCAGCGCGGCCGTGTGCAACGCCGACGGCGCCCAGAGCCTGTTCCCCTTCGTGGTGGGCGGGGACCTCACGGGTCTCTTCTTCGATGGGACGATACCCCTGGTGGAGACCCCGCAGGCGGCCGGCACGTACGACCTGACGTATGTGGTGTATGGCCAGGGACCATGTCCCAACGACACGGCCTCGCTGGTGCTGGTGGTGTCGGACAGCGCGTGGGCAGGTGCGGGTGGAACGGTGACGTTCTGCGCGGACGACCCGGCCACGGCGCTCTTCGGCCTGCTGACCGACGGTCCTGACCAAGGGGGCTCGTGGACGGACCCGAACAACCTGCCGTTCGGTGGGGTCTTCGTTCCAGGTGTCTCTCCGGTGGGTCTGTACACCTACACGGTGAACGCCGTGGCGCCCTGTCCGGCGGACGAGGCGGTGTTGGCCGTGGTGGTGGACCCGTGCCTTGGAGTGACCGAAGCGGATGGAGGCCAGGCCGGCCTTCGGTCGTGGATGGAAGGGAACGTGCTCACGCTATCGTGGTCGTTCGCAGGGGAGCCGATGATCCGGATCCTGGATGCGGGTGGGCGGGCCGTTCCCGTTGAGGTGGAGGCCGTTGACCCCGGACAGGCCCGGGTGGGCATCGGCTCCCTGGCCGAAGGGGTCTACACCGTGGTGCTGACCGATCGCGCGGTGCGGGGGGCGGCCCGCTTCGTGATCACTCGCTAGTGTGTTGGCGATCGTGGATGGATCGTGGACAACCCACGGTCCTTCGTCTCACGGGCCCCGGATAACTTGCCCCTGCCTTGGAGCCGAGCGCCGAGGTCGTGTTCGGGACGTGGGCCGGAAGGCCAGCCTGGTAAGAGGTGCGGACCGGACGGCATGAGCAGGCCAGCCACGCTTGTGCGGACCAAAGCAGTACCGGGGAGCCCGATCGCAAGAACGGTCCCGGTGGTGTGAAGCGCAGGTGAAGAGGGCGTGAACCGGGGATCAAGGTCCACGGGGCGCGTGAGCAGGGGTCGCCGAACGGGCGACCCCTGCTTCGTTCCTGCCGGCTGCGATCGGCGCGGGAAACCGGCGCGTGACGCGTATTCCGACACGATCGATCGTGGATAAGTGCGCCGCACCGCACCGGGCCGGGGGGGGCAAGGGGCGGATACATTTGGTCAGCAACGTTCCTTGATCGGATGAAGAAGAAAGACCGGAAGATCTTCGTGCTGGACACCTCGGTGATCCTCTACGACCACTCGGCCATCGAATGCTTCCAGGAGCACGATGTCGCCGTCCCCATCCAAGTGCTTGAAGAACTTGACACCTTCAAAAAAGGCAACGACACCATCAACTATGAGGCGCGGGAGTTCATCCGGCACCTCGACGGCATCGCCCAGCGCGACCTGCTGACGGATTGGATCCCCCTGAACGGGCCCACCAAGGGCAAGTTCAAGGTGGTGGCCAAGCACGACCTCAACGGGGTCGATGCCACCAAGGTCTTCCAGGACAGCAAGAACGACCATCAGATCATCAATGCGGCACTGACCCTTCAGCGACAGCACAAGGACCGCAAGGTGGTGCTGGTGAGCAAGGATATCGCCCTGCGATTGAAGGCCAAGAGCCTGAACATCGTGGCCGAGGACTACCTCACGGGCAAGGTGCAGGACATGCAGCACAAGCTGTACACCGGCCGGACGGTGCTGGACGATTACAATGAGGGGCTGATCGACACCTTGTTCGAGCAAGGCAGCCTGCCGGTGGACGACCTGGGGATCAAGCGTCCGCGCGGGAACCAGTTCTTCATCCTCCGTCACAAGAAGAAGAGCATCCTGGCCAAGTTCGATCCGCGCACGGGCATGGTGGGTCGTGTGGAGAAGCAGAACGTCTTCGGTATCGGCCCCAAGAACGCCGAACAGGCGCTGGCCATGAGCGCGCTGCTCGACCCGGAGATCAAGTTGGTGACCTTGCAGGGCGCCGCAGGGACAGGAAAAACGCTGCTGGCCCTGGCGTGCGCCTTGGAGCAGCGGCGGATGTACAGGCAGATCTATGTCACCCGCCCGGTGGTGCCGCTCAGCAACAAGGACATCGGCTATCTGCCGGGGGATATCCAGAGCAAGCTTGATCCCTATATGCAGCCCTTGTGGGACAACCTCAAGCTCATCAAGGGGCAGTTCGAGAAGCACGACAGCACCCCGAAGCGCATCGATGAGATGCTGGAGAACGAGAAGATCGCCATCGCGCCGCTGGCCTACATCCGCGGTCGCAGCCTGAGCAACATTTTCTTCATCGTCGACGAGGCCCAGAACCTGACACCGCTGGAGGTGAAGACCGTGATCAGCCGAGCGGGGGAGGGCACCAAGATCGTCTTCACCGGGGATGTCCATCAGATCGATTCGCCCTTCCTGGACGCCGAGAGCAATGGGTTGAGCTACCTGATCGACAAGGCGAAGGACGACCCCCTGTTCGCGCACATCACACTGGAAAAAGGGGAGCGCAGTCCACTGGCCAACCTGGCGAACGAGTTGTTGTAGGAGCGCTGTGTGCCCGTGCACACGCTCATCCCACGGGCGACCGTGCCCGCGCACACCCCCCACGCGCGGTGTCGAGGGACAGGGTCAGTAGCTGTGCAGACGGTACGACGGGCGCCGCTATCGCGACGCCATCGGGCAGGATGAACCCTTGTTGGGCACGGTGGAGCGCCTCAAAAGAGCTCCTCCACTTCGATGAACTGGAAGTCGAGGCCGAAGAAGCGCTGGTAGTCCTTGCCGGTCTCGGCCATCTCTTCGTCCCCGGTCTCGAAGTGCCAGTTGACGTGCACGCGCTGGCCCCGTTCGTTCACGGCGTTGAGGCGGTCGAAGATGTTGTAGAGGTGTTTGCTGCTGCTGGTGTCCAGGTAGTCCAGCTTCATGTTCACCGTGGTCTCCTCACGTGGCGCACGGAGGTATTCGTCCAGCCAGCGGTAGACCCTGCTGTAGAACTGTTCGGAGTTCGCGGGCAGCGAACGGCCCACGAACTCCATGGTGCCCTGCTCCAGGTCCATGTCGATCTGGGGAGAGGTCTCGGTGCGGTCGATGTGCAGCAGCTTGGTGGCCATGGGGTACGGCACGAAGCTACCGGCCCCCTGACCGGGCCACCCGGTGGATCCCGATGTGATGCCAACAATGGGGCGTGAACAGCGGCGCGTCAGCGACCGCGGTATTCCGTCAGGATCTCCTGGTCGCTGGGAAGCACGATCTCGGTATCGTTCACGCGCCGCACCCAGTAGAGGTATTTGCCGGTCCCCTGGCAGGCGAAGGCGGCCATGGTCTCGTTCGCGGCGAGGGCCTTCACAGGAAAGGTGCGCCAGGTCCCGTTCTTCTCCTGCATGGCCACCTTCACTTCCACGAGCTGTGGGCAGGTGTTCTGCAGCTCGATGAGGTAGGTGCCGCTGAAATCGCGCTTGTACCCCTCCTTGTAGAACTCGCACTTTTCGCAGGGCTTTCCCCATGCGGAGGAGGCCTTCACGATGCAGTCGTTGGCGTCCATGTCCTGGGCAAGTGCACGGACGGCCATACCCAGCGTGAGGAGGATGGTGGAGAGGCGCTTCATTTGCAGCGGTTGTTGGTGAGGATGATCCTGGCCTCGGCATTGCCCATGCGCTGGCTCGTTCGCCAATCCTTGCACGCACCGGCCGGATCGCCTGAGCCCTTCCTGGCCCAACCCCTGTTGTTGAAGGCCTCCTCATTCCTGGGGTCCAGGGTGATCACATGGTCGAAGTCGCGCATCGCCTTGTCGTACTGCTGCAGTTTGTTGTACGCGCTCCCCCGGCTGGTGTAGGCCCAGAGGTGGTCCGGTTTCCGGGAGATCACGGCGCTGAAGTCGGCCACCGCCAGCTCGTACCGCTTGGTGAGGGAGTGGCAGAAGCCGCGCTGGAGGTAGGCGTTGAGGTGCCCGGCGTCCTGGTCGAGCACCTTGGTGAACAGGGCGATGGCCTCGTCGTAGGCTCCGCGTTGATAGGCGCGTTCGCCTTCGGTGTAGAGGGCGTCGATGGCAGCAGCATCGGACCCGCCGGCCAAGGCAAGGTCCTGCGCGTTCGCCGCCTGTGTCAGGACGAGCGCAGCGGAGAGGGATAGCACGATGCGGTTCATGGTCACGGTTGAGTGGTCACCTTTTACGCTGGGGACGGGCATGGGTTTCGGCCGCCTTCCGGGCGATCTCCTGTTGGGCTTCGCTCACCAGGGCCGCCAGCAGCCCGATCGCCCTGGCGCCGTCGGCATCACCGGCGGCCACGGGGAACACACTGCGCCCGGTGTGGCGGATGACGTTCATGCGGAACACCTCCTTTTCGATGCAATTGGCATGGTCCGAAGCGCAGGTCATCACCACGGCGGATTCCTCCTCCGAGAATTTGAACCCGTCCGGGTCGAGGAACTCGATGTAGACCACATCCTGGCGGAAATGCCCGGTTCGGTCGAAGAGGTCGGCCACAAGGCGGTCCTCCTGATCGAGCCTGAACCGGACCGTCCCTTCATAGAGCGCATTGAGCTCCTGAAGGATGACGCCGGGCGATCGGCCCTGGAGCAGGACCGCGGTACAGAGCAACCACAGACTGAACAGTGCGCGCATGTCAGGGAACTTGGGTGCGCCCTCTTACGTACACGCGGCGACCGGGTTCCCTGTCCGGTCCATCCGCATGCCCCACGCATCGAAACTCCTCCTGCTGCTCTGCGGTGTTCTCCTGACGTCCATGGCGTTCGCGCAGCGGGCGTTCACCATCACCGGTCGGGTGAAGGTGGAGGGCGGCGGACTGGAGAACACCAAGGTGGTCGTGTACAAGAACGGAGAGAAGGACCGGGTGCTCACCAGCGGTCTGGGCAAGTTCAACCTGGACCTGATGCTCAACGCGAACTACGTGCTGAGCTTTGAGAAGGACGGCTTCGTCACCAAGAAGTTGGTGTTCGACACCAAGGTTCCTGCGGATGCGGCAGCCAACGGGTTCTCCCCATTCGAGTTCGCGGTATCGCTGTTCAAGCAGTACGACGACATCAACATCGTGGTCTTCAACCAGCCCGTGGGCATGATCCGGTACGAAGCGTCCGTGGACGATTTCGACTATGACACGGACTACACCAAGAGCATCCAGTCGCAGCTACAGACCGTGATGGAGCAGGTGGAGCAAAAGCAGGCCGAGGAGCAGCAGCAGGCGAGGGAGCAGGAGAAGCAGGCCGCCGAAGCGGCGAAGGCGAAGGCCCAGGCCGAAGCGGAGGCGAAGAAGGCCGCGGAGGCCGCGAAAAAGGAAGAGGCCAAACGGAAGGCCGCCGAGGAAGCCGAGGCCGAACGACTTGCCGCCGCCGAGCGCAAGGCCGAAGCGGAACGCAAAGCGGCGGAGGCGCGCAAGGCCGAGGAAGACCGAAAAGCCGCCGCGGCAGCTGCCCGGTCCGCTCCGCCGCCGAAGCCGGCCGCTGCCGTGATGTCCAGGGAAGAGCCACCGCCGCCACCTCCACTGCCCCGGGTCACCCGCAACGCCCTTGCCGCCCGCGTGGTGGAAGGGGAGGATGGACGCCGCACGCAGAACCCGGTCGCCGGAGAGGAGCCTTCACCGGTGCGACCCGCCCAAGCCCAACTGGGTTCCGAGGACCGTCCGGAGGAACCGGTGCACCTGGCCGAGGTGGTCCGGGAGGAGGAGCTGATCGTGGAACCCAACAAGGTGATGACCGTCATCCGGCTGGAGCGGGAAGGGGTCAGCACCGAGTTCAAGCGCATCGTTCACAAGTGGGGCGGTGTGTTCTATTTCAAGAACGGCGACAGCTGCACGCGGGAAGTGTATGAGAGCGAAGCCCTGGCGACCGCCGAATGACCTTCGGTGCCCGGGCTGTGGCGCAGGTAACTTCGCCGGGTGTTCGCTTGGTTGACGCTGCTGTCCGCCGTGGCCGTGGGTTATGCGGCTCTCTGCCTGGTGTACTATCTGCTGCAGGAGCGGCTCATCTTCGTGCGGCATCCGCTTTCGAAGCGGTACAGATACCAGTTCGCTCATGCCTTTGAGGAACGATGGATCACGGGGTGCGATGGAGCCGAACTGCATGGGCTCTACTTTCCCACTGAGAACGCCGTGGGCGTGGTGCTCTATTTCCACGGCAACACGGGCACACTGCGGCGCTGGGGCAAACGGGCGCCCCGGTTCACCCGCTCGGGACATGCGGTGTTGATGCCCGAACCACGGGGGTACGGGAAGAGCAAGGGCCGCTTGAGCGAACGCGCCATCCTGGCGGACGCCTTGCTGTGGTACGATCATCTGTGCACCGAATGGCCGGAAGATCGGATCGTGGTCTACGGCCGTTCGCTGGGCAGTGGATCGGCGGTGCCTGTGGCCGCGCAACGCAACCCAAGGTCCCTCGTGCTGGAGTCGCCGTTCGCCCGGCTGGTCGATCCTGCGCGGAATTATTTCCGTTGGTTACCCTACGGACTCCTGCTGAACTACCGGTTCACCAACGATGTCGCGATCAAGCGGGTGCGCTGTCCGGTCTGTATCTTCCATGGCGAACGGGACGGGGTTGTGCCCGTTGCCAGTGCATTGAAGCTCTACGCAGCCATTCCCAACTCCGTGGAGCGTCAGATGGTCGTCTTCCCGGCCGGGCATCACAACGACCTGGCGCGGTTCGCCCGCTATCACCGGGTTCTTCGCACTCTTCTGTCCCGACCTGAGAAGAGGAAGGAGCGTGGAGGATGAGGGAGGCAGGTCGACCCTGAAGAAGTGTTGCCGGGGGCCTGTGAGCGGTCAAGCGCACAAGGGAATGGTGCGGGGTGACGATCCCCTTGATCGTTCAGGGTGGAGCTTCGAGGTCGCCTGACTGGAACCGGTGTTGGTGCATGGCGTTCATCAGGTGGTGGTACAGCGAAGGGAGGACCCTCTTGATATATGTATGGCCATACATACTTCAACCGAACGAGTTGTCGTGTTCATCTGATTGGACATCAGGTGGTTATGCTTAAAAGAGTTCATCCGGAGCTCTCCTCCTATAACCTAGGCTCCTGTTCGGAGAACCTCAACGAAGCGTGTCAGGACGCGACGATCACCCGGTTCAACAAGGGAGGAGAAAGAATGTATGGCCATACATAGGTCAGTGATGCTTCCGGTCGGAACAGCCCTACGTTGCCGCAGCGGACATGCGACTCGCAGACTCAGGCGGGTCCTTGAACCGCCCCCGTCGTCTGGCATGAGCACCTGTACGGCGTTGTCCTGGATCTCGATCCTGAGGTGGAGGCGCCATGGATCCGTGCATGGTCATGCGGGGAATGCGCCCCTGACCGACCTGACCGGAACGGGCAACCTATCTTCGCCGCCCATTCGAAACCACTCATGATCATCCGATCCCTGTTGACCGCCCTTGTCGCCGTGTTGCTCACGGCCTGTTCCAATGAGGTCACCGGCCAGAAAGGCCGGAACGCGCCGTTGCGGTCGAACATCGACTCGGTGAGCTACGGCATCGGCACGGACATCGGCCACAACATGAAGCTGAGCGGACTGGATTCGCTCAACGTGGACGCCATGGCCATGGGCATCCGCGATGGCTTGGACAGTGCTGAGCGGATCAATGCGGACAATGTGCGGTCATTGGTTCAGGCCTACATGCTCGCCGCCCAGAAGAAGGTGATGGAGCGTGAACAGAAGGAGGGGGAGGAGAACCTGCGGAAGGGCGAGGCCTGGCTGGCTGAGAACGGCAAGAAGCCCGGCGTCACCACCACACCCTCCGGACTCCAATACGAGGTGCTCCAGGCCGGCACGGGACCGAAGCCCACGGCAGAGGACGTGGTGAAGGTCAACTACAGGGGCACCTTGTTGGACGGAACGGAGTTCGACAGCTCATACAAGCGCGGCCAACCGGCCATGTTCGGCGTGGGGAATGTGATCCCGGGCTGGGCGGAGGCCATTCAGCTGATGTCCGTCGGCTCCCGGTACAAGCTCTTCATTCCTGCGGGTCTGGCCTACGGCAACAGCCGTGGTCCCGGAGGCGACCTGCCCCCGAACAGTACGCTCTTGTTCGAAGTGGAGCTGTTGGAGATCGTTCCGCCAGCTCAGGGGCGCTAGGTCACGGGGGCGGGAGGCAGGGGTCGCCAGTGGGTGACGGCCTCGAAGAACTGGTTGCTGGAGCCTTCGCCCGCCCACAGGTGGGGAGAGGTCGTCCTTCCGGTCTTGCTGGGGTTGTGCGTGAAGTGGTCCTGCAGGAACCGAAGGATGACCACCTCGCGAAGTTCAGTGGCCCCGCTCTTGCCAGGCAGGTATACCAGATGCTCAGGCACCCAGCAGAGCACGCGTTCCCCGTTGCCGGGCAGGCGGTCCGTGATGCTGATCCACCCGTCGTTCACGGGGACCAAGTTAACCGGGGTTCAGCAGTTGTTCAGACCATCGCGGGGTGGTCCGGGCCAAGGACGAGGCTGATGAGCCTGTCGCCGGCCGACCGCAGCACGTCCAAGGTCGGAGCGTCAGGACGGGCGGCCAGTTTCTCCACCTCCTTCTTCACCAGGAAGGTGATGAGATCGTCGTGGATGTCCAGCCCGGAGGCTGTGACCCGACCCTTGTCCGCCACGACCCACTGCCACAGCAGCGCGATGGCCAGGCGGACGCTGCTGCGGTCATGCGTGCGACCGTCGAGCTCGATCCGCGAAATACCGACCTCCATGGCCGATAGACCGAGCAACCCTGTGCGCACGGCGCGCACCAGCCCGTCAACCGAGATGTCCCCGTCAGGTCGGCGCACCAGGTCGCTCACGGCGATGGCCTCGCGCCGTTGAACCCCGAGCTGATGGCTGGCCCCCATGTGCTTGTTGAACTCGGTCATGGCCGCGTTCACCAGGCCGGGGTGGGCCATCAGGGTTCCGTCCATGCCCAAGGCGGCCTCGTGTTCCTTGTCGCTGAGCATCTCCAGCAGCGCCGGTTTCGGACGTCCGTGTCCAAGGTGTGGCAGCCCATGTCCGGGCGTGCCCAAGGCGTGCGCCCCGCGCCGATGACAGGTGCCGATCACCATGCGGGCCAGCGACTCCAGCAACCCGCAATCCATGCCGAACCGCTCACGGTCGGGGAACACACCGTTCTCGCGGCTTGTGAACAGGGCGATGTGGTCGGCCACGTAAGCCGCATTGTCAAGCGCCAGACCGCCGGCATGGGGGGCCAGTTCGAACAGCGTTTCCTCGGCCTCCAAGGCCCCGGACACGGTGTCCACGAAGACCGTGGCCCGGATGCTACCCCTGTCAAGACCGAGGTCCTCCTCCACGGCGTCGAACAGGTCGTTCCAGAGCCTGGCCTCCAAATGCCCTTGGACGTCGCGCAGGTAGACATGAATGCAGCGCTGCCGCTCCAGCAGGGTGCGACCATGATGATGGACGAGCATCACCAGATCGAAGAGCCCGGCCCGGACCGGCCTGCCGCCATGGCGCACCATGGATTCCATGGCGCTCAAGGGGCGCACGGCCACGGCCAAGCGCGTGGTGGTGGATGCATGAGGTCGGATGCGACCGTGCTCCGGGCTGATGCAACTGAGCCGGCCCCGGGCGGCACGCCCGATGGCCCGATGGCCGCGCAGCACGGTGGCCTTATGGCCCGTGGCCAGGTCGGAAAGGTCGGCGACATAGGTCTTGGCCCCGGTGTTGAGGCCTTCGATCATGCGCTGCCGGTCAGCGGGTCCGATCACCTCCACACGGCGCTCCATCCAGTTCGCGGGCAGGGGGTCCACCGACCAGTCCGCAATCCGGATGTGCCGGGTGTCCTCCGCGCGTTCGACCATGCCGGATGACAGCCGGTCACGACGGGCCTTGCGCTCATCCATCAACCGCTCGATGCGCGTGGCGAAGCGCTTGTCGAGACCCGTCAACATGTCCAGCAGGGCGGGGGTAAGGGCCGGGTCGTGGGTCGCTACGCGCTGAGGAGGCATGGTGAGGATGGCGGGATGATGCATGGTGTCGACGAAATGGCGTTTTCTGTCGACCAATCTATCCCATCGACCGAGCGGATGTCAAGCGCCGCCACCGATGGGGTCTGCGGCTCCACCGCGTGTACGGCCGTGCTGATGGCCTCCGGTGCAGCCGGTGCACGTACTTTTGGCCGCCCCGCCCGTTGCTGTTGGCAGCGACGCGGACACCCAAGCCGATCGGCATGCGGACAACATCCACCCTTCTTCTGGCCCATATGCTCGCCATCCCGCTCGCAGCGCAGAAAGGCGCCATCGCGTTCACCGAGTTCGACCTCGACAACGGGCTCCATGTCATCGTTCACGAGGACCACGGCACCCCGATCGTGGCGGTGAGCGTGATGTACCATGTCGGCAGCAAGGACGAGCGGCCCGACCGGCGGGGATTCGCCCATTTCTTCGAACACCTGCTCTTCGAAGGCTCGGCGAACATCGGCCGTGGTGAGTTCAGCAAGCACGTGGAGAAGGCCGGCGGTGTGCTCAACGCGAACACCAACGGTGACCGCACCTACTACTATGAGGTGTTGCCCAGCAATCAACTGGAGCTCGGGCTCTGGCTGGAGAGCGAGCGCATGCTGCATGCCAGGGTGGATCAGAAGGGGATCGATACCCAGCGTGAGGTGGTGAAGGAGGAGCGCCGTCAGCGCTACGAGAACCAACCCTATGGCAGCATCCTGATCGAGGTGCTGAAGCGCGCGTACACCGTGCACCCGTACCAGTGGCCGACCATCGGATTCATGGAGGACCTGAACGCCGCGAGCGAACAGGACTACATCGACTTCTACAAGACCTACTACGTGCCCAACAACGCCGTTCTAGTGATCGCCGGCGATGTAAGGACCGAGGAGGTCCGCAAGCAGGTCGAGAAGTACTTCGCGGCCATTCCCCGAGGGAAGGAGATCACCCGCACCACAGCCGAGGAACCTCCGCTCAAAGTGGAGGTCCGTGATGTGGTGTTCGACCAGATCCAGCTGCCCGCGGTGGTGCAGGCCTATCGCATCCCGGCGTACGGTACGGCCGATTTCTATGCGGTGGACATGTTGAACCGGCTGATGAGCAACGGAAACAGTTCGCGCCTGAACGTGGAATTGAAGGACCGGGCACAGAAGGCGCTTTACGTGGGCGCGTTCAGCTTTCCGTTCGAGCATCCCGGCCTCGCCATCGCCTTCGCCATCGCCAACATGGGCGTTTCGGCCGAACAGCTGGAGAGCGCCATGGACGCCGAGTTCGCCAAGGTGCGCGATGGGTTGGTCCCGCAACCCGAGATCGACAAGCTCAAGGCGCAGCTGGAAACGGAGTTCGTGCGCGACAACAGCCGCGTGGCCGGTGTCGCCTCCAATCTGGCCACGGCCCACACCTTCCTGGGAGGTGCGGTGATGGCCTCCCGGGAGTTGGAGCGCTACCTGGCCGTGACCCCGGAGGACCTTCAGCGGGTGGCCAAGGAGTATTTCTCGCCACAAGCGCGGGTGGTCCTGCACTATCTCCCGAAGAACCAGAAGCCGTGATCATGCGCCCTGCCTTGCTACCCACCTCCGTGGCCGGCCTGCTTCTGGCCGCCTTCACCCATTCCCTGCCGATGAACGCCCAGGTCGATCGCAGCAAACCGCCCAGACCCGCCCCGGCCCCCTCCGTGAACGTGGGGCAGCATGCCACCTTCATGCTGGAGAACGGCATGCGGGTCATCCTCGTGGAGGACCACCAGCAGCCTCTGGTGAGCGTCCAGGTGCGGTTCGACATCGAACCGGTGATGCAGGGGGAGAAGGCCGGGTACATCGACCTCATGGGAGAGGTGCTCGCCGCCGGCACAGCGACGATGGACAAGGAGACGCTGGACCGGACGGTGGATCAGCTCGGGGGGGACTTGAGCACGTCCAGCGACGGGGTGTACGCCTCCTGCCTGAAGAAGAACTTCAACGCGCTGTTCGATGTGGTCCATGCCGTGGTGACCACGCCCACCTTCCCCGAGGCCGAGTTCGAAAAGGCGCGCAAGCGGATGCTCAGCGGCTTGCAGAGCCGGAAGGACGACCCCGACGCCATCGCCGATGTCGTGGGCCGCGTGCTCACCTTCAGCAAGGGCTACCCCTATGGTGAAGTGCCCACCGAAAAGAGCGTGGGACGGGTGGAACGCAAACACCTTGAAGCGTACTACCGACGCTTCTTCCGGCCGGAAAAGGGCTACTTGGTGCTGGTGGGCGACCTCACCGAGCAGGAGGCCAGGCAGGCCTCCGAGAAACAGTTCGGCCCCTGGCGTCCTGCGCCGACCATCGCGTCCTTGGATGCCAACGGGCATGAGCAGGTCGATGGGCTTGGTGCGGTGGTGAGGCCGACCAAGACCCCCAGGCCTTCGCGCGTGCGTCGCGTCGCGATCGTGGACCGTCCCGGTGCGCCCCAATCCGTGGTGCGGGTGCTGTTCCCGGTGGACCTCAAGCCGAACGACCCCATGGCACAGGCCGGTCAGGTGATGAACACGATTCTCGGGGGAGGCGTCTTCAATGCCCGCCTGATGCAGAACCTGCGGGAGGACAAGGGGTACACCTACGGCGCATACAGCAGCCTGGATGCGGACCGGTATTGCGGCCATTTCAGCGCCGGGGCCAGTGTCCGCACCGAAGTGACGGACAGCGCCGCCAGCGAGATGCTGTTCGAACTGGAGCACATGCGGTTGAACGGCGTGAAGCCGGACGAACTGGCCCTGGCGAAGAGCTACATGGCCGGAAGCTTCGCCCGTTCGCTGGAGGATCCCCGCACGGTGGCGCGCTTCGCGCTGAACACCTACCTGTACGACCTGCCCAAGGACCACTACTCCACCTACCTCAAGCGGCTTGACACGGTGAGCGCCGCAGGCGTGATGGCCGCGGCCGAACGGTTCCTTCATCCGGACAACGCGGCCATCCTCGTGGTGGGCGACATGGAGCGGGTGGGCAACAAGCTTGTTCCGCTCAGTTTTGAACGCGGCGTGATCCAACTGGACGAGAACGGGGACCCCTACAGGGAGGAGCTGGGTCCCCTGCCTGCCGGGGTCACCCCGCAGACCGTGCTGGAGGCCTATTTCAAGGCCATCGGCGGGCGCGAGGCCGTGGAAGGTGTCCGCAGTCTCAAGCGCAGCATGAGCACATCCATGATGGGCATGCCGGTGACCATCACCGAGTGGAACGCGGAGCCTGACCGCTACGCCATGGAAATGCGCAGCGGTACGGCAGTGCTCCAACAGGTGCGTTGCGACGGCACCCGCGCCACGCGGTCGAGCCCCGAGGGCGTGGAGGAGATCATCGAGATGGAGCTGGAGGAGATGGAGATGAACGCACCGCCCTTCCCCGAGCTGCACTATGCGATGATGGGCCGCCTGGTCCTGCCGGGCACGGCTCAGATCAACGGGGAGGAGGCGTACAAGCTGATGGTGATGACGGACATGGGGTCGACCTTCTCGGAGTACTACAGCGTGGCCACGGGTCTGAAACTGCGCAGGGAGGAGATGAAGGCCACTCCGGAGGGCACCCTGAAGGTCTCCTCCGAGCTGAAGGACTATCGCGCGGTGAAAGGGGTGCTGTTCCCGCATCTCATCGTGCAGAAAGGCCCGGTCGACATGTCCCTGTCGGTCACGGAAGTGGTGGTGAACGGAGCCTCCGACCCGAAGCACTACGCCATCGACTGAGGGTCTGACACGGCGGCCGATGGCGCCACATGCGCCTCCAGGATCCGCACCGTGCCCGTCATGACCGTGCGCCGGCATCAGATGCGCCCGGCCATGATCACGTGCCGATCGTGGAAAACGTGGGCCGAAAGGCTGGACAAGGGCCTGGTGGCACGGGTACCTTGTGGGTCCTAGACCAGCAGTCATGAGAAGAACCACCGTGATCCTCGGCGCCGTGTTCCTGCACGGCATCGCATCGCCGCTTCAAGCCCAACCCGGATGCAGCGAGGAGTTGACCCTGACCCTGCGCACGGATGTGGATGCCTCCCAAACGTCCTGGGAGTTCACCGACGCGGGCACGTCGAACGTGCTCTGTTCCGGCGGCGGATACACCCCGAACACGCTGTTGAACCTCAGCTGTTGCGTGGACCCAGGCTGCTATACCCTGCGGGTCTTCGACAGCTTCGGGGATGGCCTGAACGCCAATGGCTACTACATCCTGTACGATGTGAACGGCGAGCGCATCATCGACAACCGGAACAACGGTGATTTCGGTTCGGTCAGCACCGTGGCCAACAATGCGCCGTTCTGTGTGCCCATCGGTCCCGACCGGTTGATCGAGGCGTTGTGCGACCGGAGCGACCTGATCTATGGCAATCTGTTGATCGCGCATCCTGAACCTGCCGTTGTGGCCGCCTACCAGCCCGGGGTGCAGCTGGCCTTGCAGAACGCCAATTACGGCTATCAGTTCTGGCTGTTCGATCCGAACGGAAGCTACTCGCGTCGCGTGTACATCCACAACGGGACCTACACCGGTTGGGATTCGAACGATCCGGAGCGGGCTTCCTACCTGAACTACGCCTGGTTGCAGACCCTGCCGGTGCCG
This sequence comes from Flavobacteriales bacterium, assembly GCA_016715895.1. NCBI lineage: Bacteria > Pseudomonadati > Bacteroidota > Flavobacteriia > Flavobacteriales > Flavobacteriales bacterium. The sequence goes on from JADJXH010000003.1 coordinate 450,203, forward strand.
ATGGAGCAGTGGCTGAACGTGCGGATCCGGGCCCGGATCGCCGGCGTCTACCGTGAGTTCGGTCCGGCCTGCCGCGTGTACCTCAACCCGGTCAAGCCGCCCTGCGCCACCACCCGGCTGGTCGACCGCCCGAACGACCCGAAGTTCTCCTGCGGGGTCACGCGGATCTTCGGCGGAAGCGACCGCCTGTACGCCTTCAAGCGGATCAGCGCCGACCGGTACCAGTTCGAGTTCAGCAACACCGGTGCGGGATACCTGCGTCGCATCGCCTTGCCCAGCTCGGGTGTCATCCTCAACTGGGTGACCCAGCCACTGGTGGCCGGAACCACCTACAACGTTCGTGTACGGATCAGCTACGACACCGGACAGAGCTGGTGCAACTGGGGGCCGAGCTGCTGGGTGGCCATCGGCACCACACCGGGGGATGACGCACGGGACAAGGTGCTCACCTCGGGCGAGGCCCTGCTGTGGCCGAACCCCACCGCCGGTGAGCCGGTGCGCGTCGCCCTCGAAGGGGACTCCTGGTCTCGGGAGGTGCCCGTTGATGTCCAGGTGCTCGCGAGCGATGGGCGGCTGGTCCTGCGGCAACGCTTCACCCCCGCGATCGACGGCCAGGCCGCGGAGCTCGACGTGTCCGGGCTGATGCCGGGCACCTACGTCGTGCAGATGCTTCAGGGAGAGCGGCTCGCGCATGAACGGCTGATCGTTCGCTGAACCGCCCTTTCGATCGAAGGCCTCCGGGGATCCGGGGGCCTTCGCGTTCCGTGGCATGGCGGCATCGTCGGAGCCGGCCCAGGGAGCCGGGCAGGCCTTCCGTTCGGGACCGCGGTCGGGCGGCAAGTGGGTCGGGTCGTGCTTTTCACCACCTTCACCGCATTCCAACCACCCATGATGCGCCCCCTGCTCGCCCTTTCCATCCTGTGCGCCACCGGCCCTGTGCTGGCCCAGCGCAGCTACCCGTACAGCGCGGTGCCGGGCGACCCCACGGACACGCGCATCTACACCCTGGGCAACGGGTTGCAGGTGTGGCTCAGCCGGAATCCGGACGCGCCGCGCGTGCAGACCAACATCGTCGTGCGGGCCGGCAGCAAGAACGACCCGGCCGATGCCACCGGACTGGCCCACTACCTGGAGCACATGCTCTTCAAGGGCACCTCGCGCATCGGCACGTCCGACTGGCCCGAGGAACAGCGGCTGCTCCAGGCGATCAGCGATCAGTACGAACTACGGCGGAACACCAGGGACGAGGCCCGGCGCGAGGCCATCTACCAGGCCATCGACAGCCTCAGCCAGCTGGCCGCGGCCCTCGCCGTACCCAATGAGTACGACAAGATGGTGAAGAGCATCGGCGCTCGGGGAACGAACGCCTACACGAGCACCGAGCGCACAGTCTACATCAACGACGTGCCGAGCGACGAGCTCGAGCGCTGGATGATGATCGAGAGCGAGCGCATGCAGGAGTGCGTCCTGCGCCTCTTCCACACCGAACTGGAGACCGTCTACGAGGAGTTCAACCGGAGCCAGGACAACGACGGCCGGCTGGCCTACTACAAGAAGAACGAACTGCTCTACCCGCACCACCCCTACGGCACACAGACCACCCTGGGGACCGGCGAGCACCTGAAGGACCCGAGCATGGAGAAGATCCAGGCATTCTTCACCACATGGTACGTTCCGAACAACATGGCCGTGGTGCTGGCGGGAGACATCGACCACGACCGGACGATCGCGCTGGTGGACAAGTACTTCGGCTCATGGGTCCCGCGCGAGGTCCCTCGGTTCGAGCATGCCCCGGAACGCCCGCTGAACGGGCCGGTGGTGGCCGAGGTCACCGGACCTGACCGGGAGTGGGCCACGCTGGCCTGGCGGTTCCGGGGCACAGGAAGCACCGACCCCGGTATGCTCGACCTGGTGGCCGGCCTGCTGAGCAATGGTCGGGCGGGCCTGTTCGACCTCAACCTCGTGCAGGCGCAGCGCGTCCTGGACGCCTCCGCCTATGCCCTGGAACAGGCCGACCACAGCGAGTTCAATGTCCGGGTCGAACCCCGCGAGGGCCAGACCCTGGAGCAGGCGCGCGACCTGGCCCTGGAGCAGCTCGATGCGCTGGCCAGCGGCGGCTTCGAGGACTGGCTCATCGGCGCCGTGGTGAACGACCTGAGGGTGCGGCGCATCCGCCAATGGAGCGACAACAACGGCCGGCGTGCCGCGGCCATGACCGATGCCTTCATCCTGCGCAAGGAGTGGGAGGAGGTGCTCACCGAGCACGACCGCATGGCCGCGATCACCAAGGACCAGGTGATGGCCTTCGTAAAGGAGCGGCTGGGCGACGACCATGTCTGTGTGCTCAAGCGCTCCGGCGAGCGCACCGGCGTGCACAAGGTGACCAAACCCCGCATCACGCCCATCGACATCAAGCGGGAGGGCATGAGCGCATGGAGGCGGGCCTGGGAGCAGTTGCCCGGTGCGGAGCTGGCCCCCGAATTCGTCGACTTCGCCACAGCGATCGAGCGGCGCGACCTGGGGAAGGGGGGCGAGCTCGCCAGTGTGCGCAACCCGTCCAACGAGCTGTTCAGCCTGCGCTACATCCTGGACATGGGCACCGACCATGACAAGGCGTTGGAGGTGGCCGTGAAGTACCTGCCCTACCTGGGCACCTCGCGCTACAGCGCCCCCGAACTGCGCAAGGAGCTCTTCAAGCTGGGCCTTTCGCTGGACGTGTTCGTGGGCAACGACCGGTGCTACGTGACCCTCAGCGGCCTGGAGCGGAACCTGCGGGAGGGCGTTGTGATGCTGGAGCATGTGCTGGCCGGGTGCCGGCCGGATGAAGCAGCCCTGCGCGGGCTGATCGCCGATCTGCGGAAGGAGCGACAGGACCAGGCGCGCAACAAGGGCGTGTTGCTGTCCGGAGCGCTCTACAGCCAGGCCCGCTACGGTGCGCGCTCCCCGTTCAATGATGTGCTCACGGACGCCGAGCTGAACGCGTTGAAGGCTGACGACCTGGTGGCGCGCATCCACCGGCTCACCTCCTACAAGCACCGGGTGTTCCACTATGGAAGGCAGGGCATCGATCAGGTCGAGGCCCTGTTGCGTGAGCTGCACCCCACACCCGCCGAGCTGATGGCGTTGCCCGGTGAACGGGCGTATCCCGAGGTGCCGACCACACGCAATGAGGTCCTCTTCGCCGAATACGACATGGTGCAGGCCGAGATGCTGATGGTGAGCAAGGCCGGTCCGTTCGATGTGGAGAAAATGCCCTACGCGGCGCTCTTCAATGAGTACTTCGGCAGCGGGCTCAGCAGCATCGTGTTCCAGGAGATCCGCGAATCGAAGGCCCTGGCCTATGGGGCGAACGCGAGCTACACCACCCCGGCCGAGAAGGAGGAGGCCCACTATGTGCGCGCCTTCACCGGCACCCAGGCGGACAAGCTGCCCGATGCGGTGGACGCGATGCTCCGTCTGATGAACGACATGCCGATGGCCGAGGCCCAGTTCGAGGGTGCCCGAACGGCGGCGCGCAAGGTCATCGCCAGCACCCGCATCACCCGGGAGAACATCTACTGGCAATGGGACGCGGCCCGGCGACGGGGACTGGACATCGATGTCCGCAAGCTGGTGTACGAACGGATCCCGGACATCACCCTGCAGGACATGAAGGCCTTCTTCGACCGGGAGATCAAGGGGCGACCCTACACCTACTGCGTCATCGGCAAGGAGAGCACCATGGACATGACCGCGTTGGAGCGCCTGGGGCCGGTGCGGAAACTGGAGCGCTCGGAGCTGTTCGGGTTCGAGGTGAACCCCTGAGGCAGCGCCGCCCTGCACCGAACGTCCATAGCCCGAAGCACATCCCATGAAACGCACCCTTCTCGCAACATGGACGGTCATGGCCTTCGCCGCACAGGCGCAGACCTATTTCTATATCGATCAGATCGCGGTGACGCCGACCGCGCCCACCCCGCAGGACAACATCACCATCGCCTTGTCCGGTGGGCTGAGCAGCACCGGCGCTTACGTCGTCAGCGCTTCGGCCAGCGTCACCGGTGGCACGGTGACCCTGGACGTGGTGGCCGCCGACCCCGGTGGCTTCACCGTGATCGTGCCGCATACGGAGCTGATCCCGCTGGGCCCCCTGCCTTCCGGCACGTACACGATCGTCGTCAACGGCACCTTCGTGGGGGACTTCGCTCCGCAGCCGGAGCACACCTTCGTGGTATCCGGCGGGTCGTTGTCCACGGCCTGCGACAGCCTCGACGTGCTCGGCGTGCAGTGGTCGCCGTTCAACACGGACCTCATCGAGGTCATGGTGTCCAACGGCAGCAGCGACCTGTTCAACTACCCGGCCTTCGTGCTGCTCGATGACCAGGGAGATACGCTGGCGGTCGAACAACCGAACTTCTTCGGCATCGGTGGAGGGCCCCAGATCCATACGCTGGCCGTACATCCAGGAGGCCAGGTGCCGGCCGATCCGTTCCAGGCCACCCTGCATCTGTGGACCTGGTTCTTTGATACCCTGGCCTGCGAACTGCCCGTCACCGTCACCCTCTGCCCATCCGTGCCGTGCGTTCCGGTACAGGTTCACCTGGGCAACTTCGGAGGTGCGCTGGTCACGGGCCTGTTCGATTGGGACCTGCTGGACGATGGCGGGAACACCGTGTTCACCGGCACCCTGGAGCTGGGGGCGCAGGAGTTCGATACGGCCACCGTATGCCTGCCGCCCGGGTCCTACACCTTGTCCATGGTGCAGCCTCAACCTGTGGGCGGTCAGCTGCAGTACGGGGTCAGCGCAGGCCCGATGGGGACCTCGACCGTGTCCGAACCCTTCGTGTCAGGGGGCACGGTGAACGAACTGCCCTTCACGCTGTACGAAGCCTGCATCAACACCGGCCAGTCCGTGGGCGCTCCTCCTGCGGGCCGGGACATCACCGTGCACCAGGAGGCGGGGCGGGTGGTGGTGAGCGCTCCGGAGCCGCTGGGCCAGGTTGAGCTGCTCGACATGCGGGGCCGGTTGTGCGCGCAGGTCCGTGAGGCCGGTACCCGGTGCGTGCTCACCACCCCTGGTGCCGCATCGGGTGTGCATCTGGTGCGGGTCGTTGGTGACGGCCGGGCACGCACCCTTCGGGTGGTCGTCCCTTGAGCGCCACAATTGCGACCTTCGGCGCATGAGCACGGAGGTGCACGAGATCACGGCCGGGATCATCAACATCGGCGACGAGCTGCTGATCGGCCAGACCATCAACACCAACGCCTCCTGGCTGGGTGAACAGTTGTCGCTTCAGGGCATCCGGCCGATGGAGGTGCGCACCATCGGCGATGACCGGGACAGGATCCTGAGCACGCTGGCCGCGGCCACTGCGGACGTGGTGCTGATCACCGGCGGGCTGGGCCCCACCAAGGACGACATCACCAAGCATACCCTCTGCACGTTCTTCGACACCCGGTTGACGCGGCGGACGGAGGTCGAGGCCCACATCGAGGGCTTGTTCGCGCGGATGGGAAGGCCGCTGCTGGACATGAACCGGTCGCAGGCGGACCTGCCGGAGTCGTGCGCGGTGATCCCCAACATGCACGGCACGGCTTGCGGCATGTGGTTCGAGCGTCCGCGCGACGACCGTGGAATGCCCCGCGTATTCGTCAGCCTGCCCGGAGTGCCCTACGAGCTGAAGGCGATGATGGAGGCCGAGGTGCTGCCGCGATTGCGTACGACCTTCTCGCCCCCGGTGATCGTGCATCGCACCTTGCTCACCACCGGGGCGGGAGAGAGCCAGGTGGCCACACGGATCGCGGCCTGGGAGGAGGGGCTCGAAGGCACCGGCATCAAGCTGGCCTACCTCCCCAGCCCGGGCTTGGTGAAGCTGCGGTTGAGCGCCTATGCCAACCGCGAAGCGCAGGAGGCCCGCGAACGGGTGGATCGCAAGGCGGATGAGCTGCGTGCCTTGATCCCCGACCTAGTGTTCGGCGAGGGCACGGCCCGGCTGGAGGAGGTGGTTGGCGGTCGTCTGCGGCAGGCGGGCCAGACGCTGAGCCTGGCCGAGAGCTGCACCGGCGGCTACCTCAGCCACCTGATCACCAGCGTGCCCAGCAGTTCGGCCTACTACATCGGTGGGGTGGTGAGCTACGCGAACGCCGTGAAGATGGAGGAGCTCGGCATTCCGGCAGGCATGCTCGAACTGAACGGTGCGGTGAGCCGGCCGGTGGTGGAGCAGATGGCCTGCGGTGTCCGCCAGGCCCTGCGGACGGATTGGAGCATCGCCATCAGCGGTGTGGCCGGCCCTGACGGGGGTACGCCCGAGAAGCCCGTGGGCACCGTATGGATCGCGGTGGATGGTCCCGATGGCGTGCGGTCCACACAGGTCCTCTTCCCCGGCGGCCGCGACCTGGTGATCAAGCGCAGCGCGATCGCCGCACTGAACATGCTGCGCAAACGCCTTCTGGCGTCAGACCCTGAGCCGACCTAGGCCAGGGGCTTGCGGACCACCATGCTGTAGCCCAAGGCATAGGGCCCCTTGGTGCGTTCACGGTTCCGGCGCGGCCACCCGGTGGCGATCACCGCACGCGCGAAGGCCCAGTACACCCGGTTCATGAAGCCGACCGGAAAGAACTTGTTCACGCAGTCCAGCAGCACATCGGCGTGGCCACCGTAGGCCATGATGTGGCGCGTCTCCAGCCCCGCATCCTTGGCCAGGTGCTTCAGGGAGAATTCCGAGAAGTGCATGTACTCGTGGGGATACTCGCCCATCCAATAGGCGAACGGCGCGGTGATCACCATGTGGCCGCCGGGCTTGAGGATGCGACGCAGTTCGGCCAGGAAGACGTGCGGCCGGGTGATGTGCACCAGCATGTCCGACGCGAGGATCGAGTCGAAGTGATCATCGGGGAAGGGCAGGCGCGGTTCGGCGTTCAGGTCGATGAAGTGGTCGAGCACGTCCTTCGCATGCGGGCTGCTCGCCCAGTCCACGCAGACGACCTCGCTGGTCCTGGGCTTGTACAGTTCGTAGTAGGGCACCGGTCCGCAGCCCACGTCCAGCACACGTCCGGAGATGTGCTGCTCGATCAGGGGCAGGTAGTGGGCGTGTTGAAGCTCCGCGATGTAGAGGGAGCCTCCGAAGATGCCACGTCGGTTCGTGACAAAGCGTCCCGACCGCGGATCGCGAACGATCCGGGAGGGGCGCCATTTCTCAGGGTCGCGCATGAAGGGGCCCCGCACCGGCACACCGGGAGGCGCAGCGAAGATATCGGGAGGCGGCTCCACCGCACAAGGATGGCGGTGATCCGCCTGTCGAAGGCCTCTCCGGGCCCCCGGGCGGCGTGGCGGGCGCAAGGGCCGAGGAGGGGAGGCCGGACCGACCGGCAGGAGCCTTGGACCGTGGATGCCAGGAAGATCCTTATATTTGCGCCCCCGAATCCGCAACGCCATGTCCAAGGTCTGCCAGATCACCGGCAAGCATGTGATCACCGGTCACAAGGTGAGCCACTCGAACGTGAAGACGAAGCGCACTTTCGCGCCGAACCTGCAGGACAAGCGCTACTTCGTGCCCGACGAGAACAAGTGGGTGACGATCCGCGTGAGCGCGGCCGGCATGCGCACGATCGACAAGCTGGGCATCACCGAGGCGCTGAAGCGCGCCCGTGCCAAGGGGTACTACACGGCTTGATCGGCCCCATAACCAACGAAGCATCCAGTCATGGCCAAGAAAGGGAACCGCGTACAGGTGATCCTCGAGTGCACCGAGCACAAGACCTCGGGCCAGCCGGGCACGTCCCGCTACATCACCACCAAGAACCGGAAGAACACCTCCGAGCGCATGGAGCTCAAGAAGTACAATCCGATCCTGCGCCGGATGACCGTTCACAAAGAGATCAAGTAACCAGCGCCCTGGCGCGTGAGACATGGCAAAGAAGGTCGTTGCTACCCTGAAGAAAGCGGACGCCAAGGTGTTCACCAAGGTCATCCGCATGGTGAAGAACGCCAAGACCGGCGGCTACCAGTTCCAGGAATCGGTGATGCCCGCCGACGAGGCGGACAAGTTCCTGGCCCAGAAGAAGTGATCCACCGCTGCGGCGGACGTGCAAAGGCCTGCGCCACCCGGCTCGGGCCTTTGTGCATACCGGCATGATCATGGCGCTCTTCGGACTCTTCGGCAAGGACCGACCCCAGGCTTCGGCCGATCGTGCCGCCCTGAGCGCGGGGCTTGAACGATCGCGCGGCGGACTGCTGGGCAAGCTCGGCCGGATGCTGGTGGGGCGCACCACCGTGGACGATGCCGTCCTCGACGACCTGGAGGAGGTGCTGGTGAGCAGCGATGTGGGGGTGGACACGACCCTGTCGATCATCCGCCGCGTGCAGGAGCGCGTGGCCCGGGACAAGTACGTGGGCGCCGCCGAACTGGACCGCATCCTCAGGGAGGAGATCATCGATCTGATGAAGGACCCTCCCCCGGTCAGGACGGACGCCAAGCCCTACGTGATCATGGTGGTGGGTGTCAACGGTGTGGGCAAGACCACGACCATCGGCAAGCTGGCCCATCGCTTGAAGAAGAGCGGGCTGAGCGTGATGCTGGGTGCCGCGGACACCTTCCGCGCCGCCGCCGTGGACCAGTTGCGGATCTGGAGCGAGCGCGTGGGGGTGCCCATGGTATCGCAGGGCATGGGGGCCGACCCCGCCGCGGTGGCCTACGATGCGGTGGAGAGCGCCAAGGCCCGGGGCGCCGACGTGGTCATCATCGACACCGCCGGCCGCCTGCACAACAAGGTGAACCTGATGCACGAGCTCACCAAGGTGCGCAACGTGATGCGCAAGGTGGTGCCCGATGCCCCCCACGAGGTGCTGCTCGTGCTGGACGCCAGCACCGGGCAGAACGCCATGGAGCAGGCGCGACAGTTCACCAAGGCCACGGACGTGACGGCGCTGGCGCTGACCAAGATCGACGGTACGGCGAAGGGCGGGGTGGCCATCGGCATCAGCCATGAGTTCCAGGTGCCGATCCGCTACCTCGGGATCGGGGAGGGGATCGACGACCTCCAGGAGTTCGATCGGCGGACCTTCGTGGAAGGCCTCTTTGCGCGCGAGTGACCGGGGATCAGACCGCCCGGCGCTCACCGGAGCCGCCGTCGCCGGTCATCTCGATATCCATCTTCACCCCGAGGAGCTCGGCGAAGTAGGTGCTGGACTCGAGCATGAACTCGTCATCCTCCTCCACCACCCAGATGATGCGCACCGGGGTCCCCATGAGCTGGGCCTCGCGCACCCTGCCCAGCAGGATGTAGAGCGCCTTCAGGGAGGAGGAGTTGAAGTAGGTGAGCGCGATGCGCAGGGTCACGGCTGCGCGGTTCACCGACAGGAAGATGTCCAGCCACTGGACGATCGGCTGGTAGAACTCCTGGGCGTGCTCGGGGATGGATACCCCGGTGATGGAACACTGGCCGGACGCGGGCTCGAAATGCACTTCGGGCGTGGTCCGGGTGGCGGGGATGTGGAGCGTCTGCATCGGTCGGGATCAGGATCGGAGGAGGGTGGTCACCTGGCTGGTGCAGCGGTACACACCGTCGGGTTCAGGGCGGACGTCGGCGGTGATGCGGTTGCCCACCTTGCGGGCGATCTGCAGCATGCCCAGGCCGGCGCCGCCCTTCTCACCGAAGGCGGGGTCCTGCAGCTGCTGCTTGAAGGCATCGGCGATCTGCTCGGAGGTCATGCTCTGGATGGAGGCCACGATGGCCAGCAGGCGCTCTGCGTCGGCCTTGTCCGCCAGGTTGCTGATCTCGATGACCAGCTCGGGGCCCTGGATGCGCCATTGGAAGGAGACGCTGCCGGCCGAGCAGTAGCGCTGCGCGTTGTCCAGCAGTTCCACGGCCACACCGAAGAGCTTCTTCAGGTCGCCGCGCGAGCCCAGGTTGGTTAGGGCGATGGCCATCAGCAGGTCGGTGAGCTGCACGCGCACCTCACTGTTGAGCAGGCCTTCGTACCGGATGAGGTTGCTGTTGGGGGCGTTCATCGCAGCCGCTTGAACGCACCCCGGCCCCGATGGGTTACGCCGATGGCAGGGCCAGTTCCACGGTGGTGCCACCGGGCCCGCTGTCGATCGTGGCCCTGGCATGCAGCAGCCGCATGCACTCGGAGATGATCACGTAGCCCAGGCCGAGGGCCGTACCACCGGCGCGGCCGTGCCCATCGTCCAGGCCCTCCAGCTCCTTGCGGATCCGGTCCAGTTGTTCAAGGCTCATCCCGGTCCCATCATCGCTCACCCGCAGGACGATGCCCGGGTGATCCGCCAGGTCGAGGGTGATGCATCGGGCCCGGCCATGCACCACGGCGTTCATCAGCAGGTTGTTGAGCACGATGGCCAGCACGTCCGGGTCCGTCATCACCTGGGTGCCGGCGGGCACCGAATTGCGCAGGTCGATGGTGCCGCTCAGTTCCGCGATGCGGTCGATCGCCCCACCCACGAACCGATGGAGGTCGACCTGCACACGACGATCGGGGTCCTGCACATGGCGCGAGCGCACCCAGCCGAGCAGGTCGCTGGCATTGGTGAAGAGCTTCCGGGTGGCCCCTTCCAGGTCCTGCAGCGTAAGGCCGAGCTCCCCGGGGTCCTCGCGCCGCTCGTGCATCACGCGGGCGTCGCGGGCCACACGCGACACGAAGCGGAGCGGGTGCACCAGGTCGTGGGCGATGATGGCGATGAGCTTGTCCTGGTGGTGGAGGGCGGCCTTCAGGTCGTCGTTGGCGGCGGAGAGCGCCTGGGTCCGGGCCTTCACAAGTGAGCCGAGCCTCGCGTTGGCCGCCCGCAACCGGAGCAGGTTCCAGCGATGCAAGGCCAGGCCGACCAGGGCGCCGAGCATCACGAAGCCCAGCCCCGCCCACCAGCTGCGGTACCAGGGGAAGGGCACGGCCAGGAGCACGGCGAAAGCCTCGGGTTCACTGCGCAACGCCCCGCCCACCTTGCGCAGCACCAAGCGCGTTTCGCCCGGGGGCAGCAGACCGAGCCGCACCTCATCGCGGTCGCTGCTCAGCAGGGTCCAGCCCTCCTGCAGGCCTTCCAACCGCAGTTCGAGCTGCACCTGCGAGGCGTTCCCCCAGTGGGCGAGGGCGTACTGTAGCACCACCTCGCCATGGTCGGCGGGCAGGGACACACGCTCGCCCAGGGGAATGGCCACACCATCCACCTTGAGGGCGGTGGCCTGAAGGCGGGCGCCGGGCCAGGGGTCGGGCACGGTGGCGGGATCGAAGCGCACCAGGCCGCGCATGGACGGGAAGGACAGTTCGCCGGCGGACAGGGCGAGGTAGGCCGGCACGCAGCCTCCGTTGAGCTCGGAGCCCATCAGCCCATCCTCCTCGTCGAAGCGGCCCATGAAGGGCCGTTGCGTGCTGTCCGCCACCCAGGCCTCCAGGTCGCGCCAGGTGGTCCGCAGCAAACCGTTGTTGGTCGAGATCCACAGGGCCCCGAGGGCGTCGGGGGCGAACGCGTGCGTGTGCAGCAGCGCACCGCGTTCATCCATCGGCAGGCGGCGCAGGGAAAGCCCATCGTGGACGAAGGCCCCCTGTCCGTAAGTGCCAACGAGCATCAGATCGCCCCGGCGGTACAGGGCGCGCACACATGTTCCCGTGAGCCCCGGGACAGGAGCGGGTCGTTGAACGGGACCGGTGCCCAGGATGAAGGCGCCCCCGCAGGTGCCGAACCACCATCGCCCATCCGGTGCGCGGCAGAGCGTGACGGGGTCGTGGCCCGGCTCCAACCCCTCGAACACCACCGACCAATGGATGCTGTCGTTGCGCACCAGGCCGAAGGCGGAACGGCTCACGGCCCAGAGCGTGTCATTCTCCAGCACCATGGTGGTGCGTCCGTCGGTGCTGTTGGCCACGGCGGTCGAGCGACCGGTGGCGGGATCGAAGCGCTCGATGCCGACGCGGCTTTTGAAGTACAAACCGCCCGTCCGGTCGCGGGCCAGGGAAAAGGGGTCCAGTCGGTTCAGCGGTCCCGGGGCCGGCCTGCAGCCCGCACCATCCAAAAGCACGCCGCTGCCCTGGTGATCCACCGTGAAGGTGTGCCCGTCCGGCAGTTCGGCCTGACCATAGAAGGAGTTGCCGCCGAGGAGGCCGGGATCCGCGCAGGCCCGTGTGTTGAACCACTGCCGGCGATGGAGGAAGAGGCCCTGGGTGACCGTGGACGTGGCGAGCACGGTGGCCGTTCCATCGAAGAGCATCTGGGAGATGTCCGAAGGCGGGGGCGGATCCACATCGATGGGGATCCCCTGCAGGCTGATGGTCCCGTTCACAGCGAGCTCCCAGAAGAGTTGGAGGCGACCGTCCCGCAGGTGGAGGACGAAGGGTCGGCCGGCCTGCTCGAACCAGCGACCACCCGGTGGGACCGCGGGTTCCAGGGCGACGGGCAGGAGGGTGCCCGTGTCCGGGTCGAACCGGGAGACCGAGCCGTCCGCGTTCACCACATGAACGCCGGAGGGCAGGCCGAACAGGGCCAGGGGCGGCGCCGGCAGTTCAAGCGTGCCGGCTTTCACCGTGTCGTTCCACCAGCTGAGCCTTCGGTCCTGCACAAGGAGCCACGACACGCTGTCCTGCGCACAGGTGCGCAACCCGGTCCAGCCGTTCCGGGCCGCGGTGCGCAGCAGGAACAGGAGCTGGCGCTCGGAGGGCATGGTGCCGGAGGGGTGGGGGGGCGTGGTCGCCGTGGTGGTGAGCGGAAGGGGCCCTGCGGTCCGCAATCGGTGAACGACGCCGGAAGCGCCGATGGTGAACAGCCCGCCGGTGGCGGTGCGCAGCAGGTGCACCAACGGGCGGGGGGCCGTGGCCCCGTTCATGGGCACGGCGCGCACGAAGCGCCCGTCGCACCGGGCCAGGCCACCCTGCGTGGTGAGCCACAGGAAGCCATGCTCGTCCCACGCCATGTCGCCCACACTGCTCTGGGGCAGGCCGTTCCTGTTCGTGAAGTGGCGCCACCCGGCGTAGCGCTGTGCGGACGCCTCCAACGCCGGTCCGAGCGTGAGCAGCAGACCCAGCAGGCCGATCAGCCGCCTCGAGGCCATCAATGCACGCCCTTGCGGTGCAGCTGCACCACCGTCTGCAGGTCAAGGATGTTGCTCACCCCGAGCTTGTCGTAGATCCGGATCTTATAGGTGCCCACGGTGGAGATCCCCAGCCCGAGCGTTTCGGCGACATCCTTCACCCCGGCACCGGTGAGCAGCAGATCGAGCACCATGAGCTCCCGGGCCGAGAGCCGCTCCAGCGGGTTCGTATCCAATACCATGGTTCCCGGGCGCGGGGTGCGCACGGCGAGGTCGGGGTTCAGGTAGGGCTTGCCGGACAGCACGGTGTCCACGGCGGTCACCACGTCCTCTTCGGCGGCATCCTTGCTCACGTAGCCCATGGCGCCCATCTTCATGGCCTTCGTCCCGTAGAGGCGCACAGGGTTCATGGAGTACACGAGCACGGGAGGCTGCGCCGGGTCGTTGCACAGCTTCGGCAGGATGTCCATGCCGTTGCCGTCCGGCAGTTGCAGATCGAGCACCAGCAGGTCGGGCCGGGGCGACCGGCCCAGTCGGATCCGCAAACCGGCCAGATCGGCCACTTCCTCCACGCTCACCTGAGGCAGGCGGAGGGCCATGAGGTTCTTGAATCCACGCCGCACGATGGTGTGGTCGTCGGCGATGAGGATGAGGGGGTGGTCCTTGGACATGGTCCGTGCAAGGTACGCGGTCCGGACGGGCGCACCAATGCCGGCGGGCATCCGGCATACCTTCGCGGACCCGCTCCCGGCGCCACCGCATGAAGGCCCGCACCCGCAAGCCCACCAAGGTCAACGTCGTCACCCTCGGCTGCTCCAAGAACACCTTCGACAGCGAGGTGATGATGGCCCAGCTGAAGGCCAACGGCATCGCCGTGGAGCACGAGGCCCGGCCCGATGGCCACAATGTGGTGGTGATCAACACCTGCGGCTTCATCGAGAACGCCAAGCAGGAGAGCATCGACACCATCCTGGGCTGGGCGGCGGCCAAGGACCGCGGCGAGGTGGAGAAGGTGTACGTGACCGGCTGCCTCAGCCAGCGCTACGCACCGGAACTGAAGGAGGGCATTCCCCAGGTGGACGCCTGGTTCGGCACGCGAGACCTGCCCCGCCTGCTCAAGACCCTCAAGGCCGACTACAAGCACGAGCTGGTGGGGGAGCGGCTCCTCACCACCCCGGCGCACTTCGCCTACTTCAAGATCAGCGAGGGCTGCGACCGCAAGTGCTCCTTCTGCGCCATCCCGCTCATGCGCGGCAGGCACGTCAGCACGCCCATGGAGCAGCTCGTCACCAACGCCCGGAACCTCGCCGCGCAGGGGGTGAAAGAGCTCATGCTGATCGCGCAGGACCTGACGTATTACGGGCTCGACCTGTACGGCAAACGCAACCTGGCCGAACTGCTCGAACGCTTGAGCGATGTGGGGGGCATCGACTGGATCCGACTGCACTACGCCTTCCCCAGCGGTTTCCCGATGGAGGTGCTGGACGTGATGCGCGCGCGGACGAACATCTGCAACTACCTGGACATGCCGCTGCAGCACGGCAGCACCCGCATGCTTACGCGCATGCGGCGCGGCATCACGCAGGAGAAGACCGAGGCCTTGGTGAACACCATCCGCGACAAGGTGCCCGGCATCGCCATCCGCACCACGCTCATCGCCGGTTTCCCGGGCGAGACCGAAGCGGACCATGCCGACAACCTGCGCTGGATCGAACGCATGCGCTTCGACCGGCTGGGGGCCTTCACCTACAGCCACGAGGAGCAGACGCACGCCCATTCGATGGAGGACGACGTGCCCGCCGAGGTGAAGGAACAGCGCGCCCAGGAGATCATGGACCTTCAGGCCGGCATCAGCCTGGAGTTGAACCAGACCAAGGTGGGCAGGGTCTTCCGCGTGCTGGTGGACAAGGCGGAAGGCGGGCATTACATCGCCCGCACCGAGTTCGACAGCCCCGAGGTGGACAACGAGGTGCTGATCCCCACCGAGGGCAACTACCTCCGCATCGGCGACTTCGCCGAGGTGCGGATCACCGCGGCGCGGGAGCACCACCTGGAGGCAGTGCCGGTCTAGTCCGTCTGCTCGGACGAACCGCCGCCGGCCAGCCCGCTGAAATACCCGGTGAGCGCCACGCGCTGCTCCTTGGAAAGGCGGGCGTCACCGTGCGTCCACGTGTACTCGGTGAGCGGCATCTCCTCCTTCTTGATCATCTCGATGGCCTCATCGGCCACATGGGCGCGGTCATCGGCCGGGTAGCTGCCCCAGTTGGAGGCGTCGAAGTGCTCGCGGCCCTCGTCGATGTGGTGCTGCAGCCACCAGTTCACGGGTGTGATGGCCGCGTACCACGGATAGCGGGGCTGACCGCTGTGGCAGTCGGTGCAGGCCGCGCGCAGCAGCTGCTCCACCTCGGCGGATGGGCCGGTGAGCGCGATGAGGTCGCGGGAGGGGTCCAGCGGCTCGGCCGTGCGCGCGGGTCGGATGAACTGGGCGGCGCCGAAGAGGGCCACCAGGATCAGGAGAAGGCGGTTGCGCATGGGCGATGTGCCCGAAAGGTAGGCGGTGTGCTCCGCGTGCGGGGACAGGCGCAGCAGGGCCGATCCGCCAGCATGATGCGGAGGGGGCTGATCGCCCGGTGCGGCGTTCAGGGAAGCTGCTGGGTGCGGACGGCCGTGGGCACGGACCCACCGATGTTCACCAGGATCGGATCCCGGTCGTTGGCGCTGCCGGCATACTTCACCTGGCCGTTGAGGTTCACATCCTCGGGAAAGTAGCCGTTCGCCGTGTTCGTGGGTACGTTGCCCCCGATGCGGACCAGGATGGGGTCGCGGTCATTGCCGCCACCGGCGTACTTCACCTGTCCGTTGAAGGTGACGTCCCCGGCCCAGAGGAGTTGCAGGTTCACGGCACCCCCGCTCGCCTTCCTGGCATTCGTTCCGAAGGTGGGCGTGGCCAGGGTGGTCAGGTCCACGGTGGTGCTGCCGGGACCGAGGGCGAGCGGGCCTGCGGTCATGCAGCCCAGGTGATTGCGGTGCCGCACGGCCAGGTGGTAGTTGCCCGTGGCAATTGGGAAGCGGACCGGCGAGACGCCGTCCGGTTCCACGACATCACCATCCCGCTGGACCAGTGCGCTCCGGGACGAAACGACCGTGGCGGGGGTGTTCGCGTCGCGCAGTTCAAGCAGCACCCAGTCGACGATGGCGTCGTTGCCTGTGATGTTGAGCACAGCCGGGTCGATCGCCGCATCGTTGCCGCCGCCGACGTGCGTGTAGCCGAGCCCGGGATAGGGATCGACGAGCGGGAAGGTGCCCAGGCTGCGCAGCGCATCGTTCATCAGACCGGTCGTGCTGGAGTACGGGCCTTCGAGCATGGCGCGCACGGAGACCAGCACGCAGTTCTGGATCGTGATGTCGGCTCCATTGTCGGTGCCGGTGATCAGCGGATCGCTGCCGACCACCCGGATGCGGTAGCCCGTCCCATCGTGCGTGCCTGGAGGCACGGTGGCGGTGATGGAGCCTCCGGTGGTGCCGACAACGGCCCCGATGGCCGTGGGGGAGGCGAAGCTGCCGTTGGCGTCGCTCAGCTCCGCGGTGAAGCTGTTGCCCACGTTGAAGGCGCCCCCCACGACGAAGGACAGGTCCAGGGTGGTCCCCGCGCAGAGGGGCCCGCTCACGCTTCCGGCGGTGAGGGAGGGCGGCGCCACGAAGGCAAGGACCGTGTAGCCACTGCCGATGCCACCGCTGTAGACCGCGCTGCGGGTGCCTTGACACACGCAGGCCACGGTGAGCACGTCGTTGGTCGTGGCCGGATCCCCATCATCACAGGCCGACCCGATGGCGGTGATGGCGTTGTCCGAATCATCGCAGTCGAAATTGTTGGCCACGTGGTTCGCAGGGGCCGCGCAACTCTGGACCGCCGGACCGGCACCGAAGCCGTCGCCATCCAGGTCCGCGTACCAAAGGGGCGGGGCGGTGATGGCAATGTCAGTCCCATTGTTCGTGCCCGGCACGACAGGGTCGCTGCTCACCACGCGAATGCGGTATCCGCTGCCGGCCGGCGTTCCGGCCGGGATCACGGCCTGGATGGTGTCCCCGAGGGTGCCTGAAAGGCTGCCGATGAGGGCGGGTGCTGCGAAGCTGCCGGTGGCATCGCTCAACTGGGCAGTGAAGACATTGCCCGGATCGAACAGACCTGCTTCGGCCTCGAAGGGCACAATTAAGCCGGAACCTGCACAGATCGGTCCGTTCAGCGAGCCCGTGGTGATGGCCTGCGGCGCGACGAAGTTCAGCGTGGCATAGCCACCGCCGACCCCGCCGAGATACTGTGCCCGTGTAGTGAACGGCACGATGAACAGGATCGGGAGAAGGAGCCTGTGGATCGAGGGGACGGCGGACCGGTGCAGCATGGTCTCGGGGGGTGCGATGGTGTTCATCCCGGTTCAGCGCACACCCCGCCCGCTGCCCTGGCCACGATTGGAACTGACCGTGTTGGCGTTGGTACGATCGGACGTTCGCAGGAACGCTACCTGGTTGACATAATCCCCCCCGCGGAACCCGATGCCAATGGCGTTCGTGCCTGGCCACGCCGGCACGTCCGCCTGGCCCACGGCGCTCAGGGCACCGTTCCCAAGCGCACCGGTGAACGCGCGACCCGTGGCATTGCCGACCGTAACGGGTTTCTCCATCATGTTCCCGGACAGTTCCAAGTTCCCGTAGTACCCGGCGCCGGCAAGCTCTCGGTCCGAACTTCCCGTGGCGAACGCGCCCACGCGAACCGGTCCCAAGGAGAAGAACCCGTCCTGGAAGTGGTTCGCGTTCGCGCCGACCGGGCTCACCGACTCGGTGTTCGCACCCGGGTCCACGATACTGTTGGCCCGGGTGCTGTTCGTGGTGCCCCACGCGTACTCACCCGCCACGGGAAGTAGGCTTCCGCGGCACGCCTTTTCGAACTCCAACTCCGTCATGGGCCGAAGTCCGCTCCAATCCAGATAGGCGGCGATGTCGGCCCAGCTCAAGGGGTTGCACGGTACCCATGCACCATCATCGGCCTCCCCGCCCACACCGTTGTTGTTCAGGTCGCAGTAGAAGGTGATGGGGGCCGTGGGGTTCACGTTCACATCGCACCGGATGCCGCTCCGGATGGTCGGGAACGGGCCCGAACTGTTGACCATCACGAAATAGTTGTTCACGATGAAGATGCCGGGGGCGATATCGGTGGCGGTCCGGGTGTTCTGTTGCGTGCGGGTCAGGGTGTTCAGGAAGTCGGCGTATTGCTGCATGGTCAGCTCGTGCTTCATCATGTAGAAGGCCTTGTAGCCCTTCGGGAAGGCGGCGGGCAATGTTCCGGTGCCGCCGATGGAGCTGTTCCCTGACGACGATGTACCCCACAACGAGCCCGCGTTCGGGGCGATCGTGAGCGCGTTCTCCGACGTGATGAGGAATGGAATGGTGGGTCCTGACCCCCAAGCCCCATCGGTGAAGCTACCGGGCTCCGTGCCGCCACTTCCAACATGGAAAGGTCCTTCCGGAATGCGCACCATCTCCACGGCGAACACCTGCACATCGGCGATCTCCGTGTACGCGATGCCGTTCTGCGCGTAATTCCATCGAAGCTTGACATCGGTGGTGGTGAAGGTCCCCGATCCCGCTGCGCTCCGGTGGATGAACACACCGACCCCCCAGTTGGTCCCGGCATCAAAGGGCAAGGCCGGATCCAGCAGGCCGGTGGAGATCGTCGATGGTGTTCCACTGCCCGCCTGATGGGTCGCATCATCCCCCAATCGGGCATGTTCCCAAAGGCCGGTGCCTGCGTTGCGGTACTTCACGAATACCCATGCGGCATCCCATCTGTCCGGATCGATCCGCCAACTGTTCTCCCAGCTGAGGTCGAACTGCACATCCACCACCGTCCCGGTATTTCCGGTGAGGGTGCCGGCAGAAATGCTGATGTTGTTCGCGGATGCAGGCAGCGAACCCAACAGGCATGCGGCCGTCATGAGGAGGAACAAGGAAGTGCTGTTGGCTTTCATGGAGGCGTCCGTTCGGCAGTGGCCAAACCTATCCCCAGCGGCAGGGTGGGTCAATAGAACTTTAGTTAGTGTGCACGAGCAGCGCGTACCGCAACGCGCCGCCGCAGCGAAGGATCGCTTCAGCCACCGGTCCACCGTCGCCCCACGCCCCGCCTAGGGGAGCTGCTGGGTACGCACGGCCGTGGGCACCGCACCACCCACGGTCACCAGGATCGGATCGCGATCATTGGCACTGCCGGCGTACTTCACCTGGCCGTTGAGGTTCACATCCTCGGGGTGATATCCGGTGGCCGTGGCCGTGGGCAGCGCGCCCCCGATCCGGACCAGGATGGGGTCCCGGTCATTGCCGCCACCGGCGTATTTCACCTGGCCGTTGAACGTGACGTCGCCGCACCACAGCAGCTGGAGCGCGCCGTCCACGCGGCAGGCGTTGGTGCCGAAGGTGGTGGTGCTGGACAGGGTCAGGTCGACCGTGGTGACGGCTGCGCCCAGGGACAGCGCGCTGGCGGTCATGCAGCCCAGGTGGTTGCGATGGCGCAGGGCGACGAAGTGATCGCCGGGCGCCACCGTGAACTGGACCGGGGAAAGGCCATCGGTGTCCACCACATCCCCATCGCGCTGCAGCAGGGCGGCACGGGATCCCACGATCTGTGACGGGTCAGAGGGGGAGCGGAGCTCGACCAGCACCCAGTCCACGACGGCATCCGGACCGGTCACCGCCAGCACAGCAGGGCTGGTGGACTCGCCACCACCGCCACCGGCATGCACGTATCCAAGGCCGGCGTACGGCTCGGTCGTCGGCACCAGGCCCAGGACGCGCATGCCATCGTTCATCAGCCCGGTTCCCGGGTTGAAGGGGCCGTCCAGGAAGACCCGCGCTGCCACCTGCACACAGCCCTCGTCCACCACGCCATCGCAATCATTGTCCTCCCCGTCACAGACCTCTTCGGAACCGGTGGTCTGGTAACCGTCCGCCGTGGAGAACGCGACCGGATCTTCCGGCGCTGTGGCGAACAGGAGGTAGCTCTCGGCGAAGAGCGGCACATCGTTCGGCGTGATGGTAATGCTGAAGCAGCCGTCGCCGATGCAGACCGGGAGTTCGCCGATCCCTTGTG
Organism: Flavobacteriales bacterium; assembly: GCA_016715895.1. Lineage (NCBI taxonomy): Bacteria > Pseudomonadati > Bacteroidota > Flavobacteriia > Flavobacteriales > Flavobacteriales bacterium. The sequence continues at coordinate 470,355 of JADJXH010000003.1, forward strand.
TTCCGAGCGGCAGGGCGAGATCACCCTCGATCAGCGTCGTCCCCTGTTGGATCATGTAATGTGCGGACCCCTCGACATCGGGATCGTCCGTCAGCACGAACAAGCTGAATCCGAATTGGACGGATGCATCGGTGTCATCGCAGTCGCCGGAGAGCGCGGCTGAGCTGGCCGGCTGGGTGCAGGCGGTGCCGATCGAAGTGGTGCCATACCCGTCGCCATCGTTGTCCACGAACCACTCCTGAGCCTGGGCGCAGGGGCCGGGGCAGGTGGCGGCGGGATCGTAGTCGCAGGCGTTCACATCCATGCAGCCCACATTGGCCAGGCACGGCACACCGCGGCAACCGCAGCGCTCGTTGAGCAGCTCCAACGCTGCGGTCGGGTCATACTGGAAGATGCCGGTCTGGGGCAGCTCATCCAGGCCTGATGCACCATAGATCATCCGGGCCGAGCGGTCCGGGCAGATCATCACCAAGGTGGGAACAAAGCCTTCATACAGATCCAGCGCGCCGTACTGCTGCGCAATGGCTGCACCGCCGGCGTTGATGATCGGCCAATCCATGGTGGACACGAAGGGGGCGAGCGACCCGTTCACCGTGGCGGTGTCCTCGATCTCTACGCTGATCATGCGGATCAGGTCCAGGCTGTCGGGTCCCATGTGGGCGTACCAGTCCTGCAGGAAACCCGAGTTGTTCATCAGGTTGCTGGGCGCGCACCAGGTGGTGAAGAGGTCGAGCACCACGGTCTTTCCCTGGGCCAGCAGGGCGAACAGGTCCACCGGCGCGCCGTTCACATCGGTGGCGGTGAAGTTGGTGGCATAGCGTTCGGTGCCCGTGATGGTGCTTCCCTGCACACAGCTTCCATCGGGGCAGATGGCGTTGGGGTCGTAGTTGCACGCCATGGGGTTGGTGCAGCCGCTCTGGAACGCGATGGAGGTGCCGTCAATGAAGCCGTCGCAGTTGTTGTCCACGCCGTCGCACACCTCGGCCGCACCCGGGTTCACGGCCGGGTCACCGTCGTCGCAATCACCTCCGATGTTGATCATCCCGGAGATCACCGTGCAGCTGTGCACCTGTGACGCCTGGTCGCCATAGCCATCCCCGTCGGCATCGGTGTACCAGAAGAAGTCCTCGTCGATGAGCCCGTCGCAGTCGTTGTCCACGCCATCGCAGAGCTCGTTCGGGCAGCTGGGGCCGCAGTCACCGCCGTCCGACCCCAACGCAGCACAGGTGAGGTCGATGAAGTTGCCGTTCCACTCGAAGCTTCCGTCGTCGCAGAAGCCGTCGCCCGCCCACTCGAGCGGGGCGCAGTTCCCGTTGCAGTCCTCGATCTCGCCCGCCGGACAGGAGCCCTCCATGAAGCCCAGGCACAGGCAGTCCGGCGTGATGCGGTCGCCGAAGGTGGCCGGGTCGCCGTCATCGCAGGCCGCACCCACGATGGTGAGCGCGGCGGTGCTGTCGTCGCAATCGCCGCCGGTGGTGATGCGGCCGGCCACTGGGGTGCAGCTGAACACCACGGAGGCCGGATCGCCGAAGCCGTCGTTGTCCGCATCCACGAACCAGAAGAAGTCCTCATCGGCGACGCCGTCGCAGTCGTTATCACGTCCGTCGCACAGTTCGGGGGCTCCGGGGAACACGGTGTCCCGGGCATCGTCACAATCACCGGCCTGCGCGGCTGTTCCAGGCGGCTGCACACAGGCGGCCACGCCTTCAGCACCCTCCGCGCCGAAGCCGTCACCGTCCGCGTCGGTGTACCACAGGAAATCCTCATCCGCCGTGCCGTCGCAGTCGTTGTCGAGGCCGTCGCAAGCCTCGGCTGCGCCCGGGTTCACCGCCGCATCACCGTCGTCGCAATCGCCGAACTGGGCGGAATACCCTGTGGGTGGCGTGCAGGCCTGGATGAACTCCTGATCGTTGCCCCAGCCGTCCTGGTCGCTGTCCAGGAACCAGAACGCTCCGTCCTGGTCGTCAGCAAGCCCGTTGCAATCGTTGTCGATGCCGTCCGCTTCCGCGCACAGGTCGCCCGCACCGGGGAAGATGGCGGTGTTCAGATCGTCACAATCACCCACCAGCTGACTGAAGGCGCCCACCGGCGGGGTGCAGGTCACGCTATCGCTACCGGCAAGGCCCCAGCCATCGCCATCGGCATCCACATACCAGATGAAATCCTCGTCCACCAGTCCGTCGCAGTCATTGTCCAGCCCGTCGCAGACCTCGGCCAGCGCGCCGAGGGGGCCGGAGAAGCCCTGTTGGGTGTCGAAGCTGCTGTAGGTGGTGCCGCCGGTCGTGATGAGGCCGAGGTAGGACTCGACGTTGAGCGGGATCGTGGCGTTGCTCAAGGTCACTTGGGCGCAACCGGGCACGCTGCAGAACGTGACCACCGCGGCCGAGGTGGCGCCGGTGGCTGCCGAGGGTGCGATGGTGTAGGTGGCCTCGATCACGGTGTCCGTTCCGACCACGACCAGGGCATCCACCGCACCGGTGCTCTCGAAGTCGGCCGCAGGCACGATGATCTGGACGACGTCGCCGGTGCAGCAGCTGCCGTCATCACAGGTGGCGGCAGGGTCGTAGTTGAGGGCGCTGGGATCCGTGCAGCCGGGGATCACCGTACCCACGGTGAAGCTCAGCGCACCGTTGACGATATCTCCGGACTGGATGACGCCGCCTTGGAACAGGACCGTGAACGTCCCATCCAGGGGTTGCAGGGTGCCATCGACCACGGTGGCGCTGAAGCAGCCCTCTGCCGCACAGATCGCAATGCTTCCACCGGTTCCTTGCGCGATGCTGGTGCCGGCGCCGTTGAGCAGGACGTACTGCGCGGTGCTCCCGGCCGGGGTGTTGAGCTCAACGGTCAAGGTGTCGCACGCGGGGCATTGCGCCAGTAACGATTGATAGGCGGTGTGCACGTCCAGCTTGCCGCCGGTGATGGTGATGGCGTTACCGCCGGGGAAGGGCGCCACACCATTGAGGATGGCCTGCTTCACCTGCTGGGCCGTGGCCTGCGGCGCGCCGGTCGTGCCTTGGGCAAAGGTCACGCAGTCGTTGCTGTACAGGAGGGCGACCGCCCCCGCCACGGCCGGTATGGCGAATGAGTTGCCGTCGGCCAGGATGGTCCCGCCGCCGAGGTCGGTGGTGGGGATATCCACTCCGGGGGCGAGCAGCTGTACCGTGTTGTTCCCCACAGCGAAGGGCACTTCGTTCAGCGGTCCGTAGCTCGTCACCACGATGTTGTTGGCATTCGGACAGGTGGCCGGGTAGTCGTCCACCACATCGATGTCGGTGGGGTCGTTGGGGCCGGCGGTCACCACCAGGATGCCCGCTGCGCCGAGGTCATCGAACAGGGGCTCGCCGAACCCGCAGTCCACGCCGGGGATCCCCCACGAGATGGTGAGCGCCACGAAGAGGCGCCCCTGAGCCCCGTTGCTCTGGTTGAACAGGGTGCGCTGGTTGAGGCAGAACTGGAACTGCGTGAAGGCATCGCTTAGGTCGTTCACCGATGCCGTGCTCACCAGGTCCACGTCCCAGTTCACGCCGCTGACCCCGATGCCGTTGTCGCCCACCGCGCCCACCACACCGGCCACCTGGGTGCCATGCGCGTCGCTTGCGGGGGCGTCCACGGCGATGTTGTCCGCCAGGTCGGGATGCCCACCTTCCACACCGCTGTCGATGATGCCCACGGCGATGCGTTGCCCGTTGGCCATGGCGCCGCCGGTGGTGCTGTTCCAAACGGGCTCCACGTTCATGTCGGCCAGGTGCCACTGGCTGCCGTACTGCGGGTCGTTGGGCTGGGCGCGACGGTGCACCAGGTGGTTGAGCGAGACGGCCTCCACGCCGGGCAGCCCGACGACGAGGGCCGCAAGCTCGTGCTCACTGAGGCCACCGCCCTGCACCACCACGCGGTGGTAGCGCGACCGTTCGCCCAGGGGCTCCGCCGACCACAGCTCAAGCCCTGCGGGAAGCTGCGGCCGGAGCGCGCGTTCCACATCGGCCATCGCGTGGCCACGGGCGAGGCGCACCAGCACTTCGCCGGGACGCCAGGCCTGCTGCGTCCAGGCTGGAAGGGTGAACAGAACGGCGACGAGGAGGAGGGTCTGGCGCAGCATGGCGGAACGGCGTTCGGGGCCGTGCGGCCAAGTTCCTGCATCCGGGCTTCCCAAGGAGCTCGCGGGGGGTCAACTTTGGTTAGGGGGGGGCACGATCCCGGAGCCGGGAGCGGCACGTTCCCCATGGACCCGCTCAGCGCTTCTCCAGCTCCAGCACCACGGCCACCGCGTTCCGGTCCGCCGGACCCGTGGCACCGATGGTCTCCCCGTCGGTGAAGCGCACGCCGGTGCTCAGCTCGTTCCCCAGCACCTCCTGCAGCTTCGCCGCCAGCCCTTGGGCCGTGCTGGCCTTCAGCTGGTCGTTCAGCTTGCGGTAGTCGATGGGCTGGTTGTACACCACCACGGCCATCACGTCCACGGAGCCCACCGCGTCGGCCTCCAGGCTGTGGTCGCTGGGGAAGAGCCGCGTGCCGGTGATGCCGCAGTAGGGCGAGTGCTTCTCGGTGTAGGGGAAGAGGACGTAGGTGCTGCCGTCGGTCTCCTCGCCGAAGAGGTAGGTGTAGCACTCGGTGTTGTTGGTCACCTCCACTTTGAAGCGGGTGCCCTTGGCGATGGGACTCACCGTGCGGAACACATTGCCGCCGGTGCTGCGCAGCGGGATGTTGGCCTTGTCGGCGTTGTTCACGAAGCCGAAGCGCACATCGAAGCTGGAGGGCTTCACATCCACGCCTTCACCCTGCGGGTACACGGCGTAGGCCTCCTTGCCGAAGTGGTCGAACACGGGGTAGGGCACCCAGGCCATGCCGTTGCGGCCCCACTCGGGGCCCCAGCTGTTCATGATCAGGAAGCCGCCGGTGTCGCCGAACTTGTAATCGTCATAGCCCACCACGCACATGGCATGGCCGCCGAAGCCGGCCTGGGCATAGTCCCGCTCGGTGGGCAGCCAGGCCTCCTGGCCTTCCATCTCCTGCATGAAGCTGCCGCCGACCATCATGCCGATGACGATGGGCGAGCCCTGCGCGAGGTGCTGCTTCATGGCGAGCATGTCGGTGCGCTGCTCGTCGGCCCCGAGCGTGAGGCGCTGAAAGCCCTTGATCCGGTACTGCCGGGCCTGCTGGCGCTCCTGGTCGGTCGGCTGCTTGCTGCAGGTCTGGTCGGTGTAGGCGAAGCGGCTGAAGGGCAGCACACCGCCGTCCAGCATGTTCTCCATGGCGCGGTAGATGTAGCTGCCCTGGCAGTCGCTGTTCTCGATCTTGATCTGGTTGTAGAGGTAGCTGGGGCTGAAGGCCTCGGCCGTGGTGGGCGTGGCGCCGGTGGCCTTGGCCTGCACGATGGTGCGCGCGGCGTAGGCGCTGGCCCAGGCCACGCAGCTGCCCTGCTGGCCCTGGTTGAGGCGTGGCGGACAGAACTTCTCCAAGGTCACCCGCTCGGGCAGCGGGTTCTTCACGTTGTCGGCCAGGGGTTCGTACACCTCGGCCTGGTCGTAGAGCTTGGGATCGAAGTTGGCGCCCGTGGCGAAGGAGGCGAGCTGGCTGATCATGTCGCCGCCGGGACCGCTGCCCGCACAGCCCTTCATGCCCCCCAGGAAGTAGAAGAGCCCGAAGCCGACGAGCATCACCAGCATCAGCTTGGGGTTCTTCATCAGCAGGCCGATGAGCATGGGTAGCAACGACCCCATGCCGCCGCCACCGCCGCCACCGCGACGGGAAGGGGTGGGGGAGCTGCGCCGCGGCTGCGGGTCGTCGGGGGTCATCCGGATGGGCATGGCGGAAGGGGTTCGTTCGGTGGGGGGCACCTGTCCGAGGTCATGGTCGGCCGGGGTGCACGTGCCGAAATTGGCGAAAAAGCCAAGCCATGCTGCGTTCGCTCGTTCTTCCCCTCGTCGCGTTCTTCATGATCGGCATGCTGCCCCTGCGGGCCGAAGCAGGCACCGAAGGCTCGGACGTGCTGGCCGTGGTGAAGGTGGAAAGCCTGCAGGCCGATGCGGCCGCGAAGCTCGCCGCACTGGTGGGGCGTGAGAAGGGTGTGGGCATCGAGTACACCTGCCTGTGGGCGGGGGTGCTGGTCTTCCACCTCGAGGATGCATCGCTGGCCGAACGGGCCGACGTCATCACCTACCTGCGCAGGCTCCTGGGCCAGGCCGGCATCAGCTGGGCCGAGTTCCTCGATGTGCACCTGGCCCCGCGGGGGCCGGGCAAGTGCTGAGGCCGTGCCTCACTGGTCCGCCACGCGACGCATACCTTGCAGGGGTGTGGTTCACCGACATGAGCAAGGCGATGTACGCCGAGGCCGATTCCATCATCGACCTCATCATCGCCCAAGGAGGTGGTACGCCCAGCGCGCACACCACTCTTGTCCAGCTACAGCTGAGCTTGCTGAACGCCCAGATATCACCGGAGAACATGACCCCGGCGCAGCACGCGCTACTGGAGGCCATGGTGGAAGAGAACCCCTATGGCAGTCCGAGCGCACAGGCGCTGCTGTCACTGGCCTACCGCACCCCTTACAAGCGTGTACCGTGGCTGATGAACGATACGCTGCCGGAGAAACGACTGGATGCTCCTTACTCTGCTGCGATCCAGCCGGCAGCCAATTGGACCATTGCACCGAATCCGGCTACTTCCTTCGTGACGATCTCAAGCACAATTGCATTGGATGAACTGCGGATGTTCAATACGAACGGCGATCTCGTGTACAGCAGGAACGTGAATGGCGGAATGCTATTTCAGATCGAGACCGCCAACTTCACAGCTGGTCTTTACCACATACAAGGATACGCAGGCCAAGAGGTCCTCACCGGCCGTGTGGTTGTAACGCGTTGAGGCGATGCGGGCTCTTGTGATGATCTCTTGGTTGTTGACCTCGTCGCTCCTCGCACAGGATCGCTGGAGCCGTACGTATGACATTGGTGGTGTGGCGAATGCCGCAGGGTCCGTGTTACAACTGAGCGATAGCACATACCGAACGGTTGTCCGATTCAATCAATCAGCACAAGGTAGCGGCCTCGCCTTGCACGAAATATCGTCGTCGGGTTCAGCCGTTGTGGTCCATCAGGATAGTTTTCCCCCTTATAGCTATTCGATCGGCGCCTCGGGCTCTTTGATCTCAGTATACTCCGATGGTTATGTACATGCCGGTTCACGAAGCTCGGGTGGTGATGTGGATGGAATGCTCATGCGCTATGCCTTGAATGGTGACACGATGTGGTCGCGTGGCTACGGATCGATCGCAGCGTTCGATAACGTGAACTGTTTGGACCTACTACCGGACAGCGGTTTCGCGCTCTTCGGCACGGTCTATACGAATGTCGGTTACGACATGCGCCTGATCCGCACCGACGCGAACGGGGATACGCTGTGGACGCGCCGATACGGCGGCCCGGAGGACCAGCAATGCCTGAGCGGGCAGCGCACCCTGGACGGTGGCTATGTGCTCAGCGGGTTCAAGTACTTCAACAACGACCACGTGAACATGTACGTGGTGAAGACGGATAGCGCAGGCCACCAGCAATGGCACCAGTGGTATGGCAGTGCGTGGATCGACAACGCGGGCTTCATCCTGCAACTGCCGGATAGCGGGTACCTCCTGGCGGGTGCAAGGCGCGAATTGGAACTTGACTTTCTACATCCATGTCTTTATCGACTGGACAAGACCGGAGCCGTGATCTGGAACGAGACGTACGACCCTGATGAATGGGGGGTGTTCTTCGCCATCCCGATCCGCACGCAGGATGGCTACACCATGTCGGGAGGGCGGTATGACGATAACACCAATGTGATCGGCATGCTCATGCATGTGGATGCCTCAGGCACGAAACGCTGGGAGCGCACCTACCACACCAACACCCAGGTGGATCATTATTTCTACGATGTGAAGCGCACGCTGGACGGGGGCTACATCATGGCGGGCACGGCCTTCGACAGCCTGCTGGTGAGCCAGGATGCCTGGTTGGTGAAGGTGGACAGTTTCGGATGTTTGGTGCCCGGCTGCCAGGTGTTCGATGGGTTGGAGGAGCAGGTGACCGACCTGGGCGATGTCTTGGAGGTGTACCCGAACCCGGCCCGCGACCAGGCCACGGTGCACATTGCCCTGCCGCAAGGCCTGGAAAGAAAGAACCTACGTCTGGCCTTGGTCAGCGCGGAAGGGAACTTGGTCCATGAGGAGGCGGTGCCGGCCACCGCGACCATGCATTCGCTGGAGCTCTCGCGCTATCCGGCCGGCCTTTATTTCGTGCATCTGCGCGATGGAGCACGGTGGCTCGCTGGGACGAAGTTGGTGCTGTCTTCGCCGTAGCCTTGCGCGAAGGAAGGGTGGAGCAGGGTCGATCACCGGTGCCATGCACGGCGGTCGGCCGCACCGGGATCGTCGCAGCACCTTCGATCGGCGCCGCGCCTCCGCCTACCTGCGCAGGCTCCTCCAGGCCGGCATCAGCGGGGCCGAGTTCCTCGATGTGCACATGGCCCCGCGGGGGCCGGGCAAGTGCTGGTCACTGCTTCACCACGCGCGCCTGGGCCCGGCGATCGGGACCGGTGACCCGCACCTCGTAGAGGCCGTCGGCCATGCCGGACAGGTCGAGCGAGAGGCGGTCGCCGCCGTGCAGCGCACGCTGCTGCCGCATCACCACGGCCCCGCGCATGTCCAGCACCTCCACGAGCGCATCGCCCAGGATCCCCTCCACGCCCATGGTCAGCAGGCCGTTGGTGGGGTTGGGCCAGGCCTCCAGCGCAGCGGCGGGGACCAGCTCCTCCACGCCCACCAGCGCACCGCTGGTGAACGACCACTTGATGCTGCGGCCGAACTCGGGGTCGAAGCTCTTGAGGATGCTGCCCGTGGTGCGGCGCAGGCGGAAGTAGCCGTTGCCTGCCCCCGGATCGGCCCAGTAGCTGAGGCCGTCGTTGCCGGTGTCGAGGAACTCCACCGTGTAGCAGCCGGCGAAGAGCGTCAGCGTGTCGTTGTAGGTGGTGTTGGCCGCGTGGTTCGTGCGTTCGAAGATGGTGCTGCCGTATACATCGCGGACGCTGAGGCTGTTCTCGCCGGGGAAGTTGTTGGTCTTGTAGTTCACCACGATGGTCTCCGGATACACGGCCGGCAGCGCGAAGGCGGTGCGGTAGCTGTCGTTCACCGGGTTGGCATCGGCCCCGCCATTGGGCGCGCTCACGCTGACGGTGAAGACCGACGGATCGGTGCCCACCCAGAAGCCCGCGCCATCCACCGGCAGCACCACCTCGGTGCGCTCCATGTGCTTCAGCAGGCCGGTCCAGGTCCAGCTCATCGGGGTTCCGCCCTCCACGCCGTAGGTGAAGGTGACGCTGGTGAGGTCCTGTGCACCCGCGTTGCGCAGCACCACCAGCGGGTCGTGGCACAGCGGGTTGTTGCGGCGGTGCATGTCCGTGGTGCTGGGGCGCTGCACCTCCACGATCTCGGCATCGAGCGCATGGGCGGCTGCGCCGAACTCCAGCAGGTCCATGTTGATCACGTAGTTGCCACCGCCCATGCCCTGGTTGTTGGCGGGCACCGGGGTGATGCGGTAGTCCAGCGTGGCGGTGCCACCGGGCGACAGGCCGGGCAGCTGCACCTCATGGTCCTTCACCAGGTCGCCCGGGCACCAGCCTTCGCGGCTGCCGAGCCAGGTGCCGCCCTGCGGGTACACGGGGTTCAGCGCGCAGTCGTTCGTCTGCCAGATATGCCAGGCGTCCTGTTCGGCGCCGTTGAGGTAGAGGTAGTGGGTGTTGTCCTTCCACTCGCAGCAGTGCGGATATTGGCCGTTGTTGCTGTTGTGGCCGTGGCCGGTGAGGCGGGTGCGCAGGCTCCACTGGCTGGCGGCGGGGCTCAGCTGCACGGTCACCGGTGGCAGGGCCACGTCGTTGCTGAGGTCAGCATAGCTGCGGCTGGTGAGGCCACCCCACGGGCGCTGGTGGGCCACCACGGTGCGCGGCGGGGTGCCTTCGATCAGCTCGAAATCCAGGTCGATCAGCTCCTGCTGGTTGCCGGCGCTCAGCTCCACGCTGTCGTGCAGCAGCCACTGGTAGTCGGTGACGTCGAAGGTCCAGCGGAAGCCCTGGGGCCCCAGCGACAGCCCGATGCCGTACGGCGTGATGTAGCGCCCGATCTCCCAGTCGTTCACCACCTCGAACGGGACGCCGTAGTAGTCCAGCGTGTCGTTGAGGTCGAGGGTGGACTGCACCAGGGCCGAGTCGAGCACCGAGCCATCGGGTGCATAGGTGCGGGTGTGGCCGCCGAGCCAGCTGAACACCGTATCCAGCGGCACCGCGGTGTTGCCGTTCACCTGGAAGTACTCCTGCGTGAGCAATTCGCGCGGCTCGGGGCGTTCCAGCAGCACCGTGTCCGTGACGGTGGAGTAGCTGCCCTGCACGAAGGTGAGGTCGGCGCGGGTGGCGATGGGCTGCGCGGTGTGATGCAGCTCGGGCGCATCGCGGTAGGCGCGGCGCGGGGTGCCCAAGGGCCAGGCGTTGTGCGCGGGGTCGGCGGCGTTCACCAGCATGTGCTCCCCCGGCAGTTCGTCGCAGTGGAAGCTGTAGAGCAGGTCGGCGGCGTTGGGGTGCGTGGCGTCCACGGCGCGGTTGGCCCAGGCGCCGATGGTGGTGGCGTTCACCTCGGTGTTGAAGACGTTGATCTCGTCCATCGCGCCGGGGTAGGAGAATTCGCCGTTGGCGCCGCTGGCGAAGCGCAGGCGGCTGATGCCGGAGATGGGGCGCGTTTTGCCCGTGCCGCTGTGCCACAGCACGCCGTTGAGGTAGATCTTCATGCTGCCGGTGGAGGCGTTCTTCACGAAGGCCCAGTGGTTCCACTGGCCCTCCACATTGGGCGTGGTGGCCGCCTTGTCGATGCGGTCGAAGCCGGTGCCGTCCTGCCCGGCATCCCAGTACACGCGCCCATCGCTCCAGGGCAGGTGCACGTTGAGCACGCGCCGCCCCTGGCCATCCACCGCCTCGAACGCCGTGGTGTTCACGGGGATGCTGGCATCGCCCCACACGCGGAACATGATGGTGATCGCCGGACCGGCGTTGGCGATGGGGGCGGGGTCCACGCCGATGAGGTCGTCCTTCAGCAGCAGGTAGCCATCGCGGCCCACGGCCTGCACCGCCATGTCCGGCATCGCCGTGCCCACCACCTGCGGGGCCGACAGGCCCACACTGCGCGCCGCGGCCATGTCCACGAGGATGTTGGAGGTGCCGTCCCACGTGTAGGGCGGTTGCAGGACGAACACCTGTTCACCGGCGGCGGTCCCCAGGGAGGCCGGCGCCACCTCGTGCACGGTGGTCAGGCCCGCCTCGTCGAACGCGGAGCCCAAGGTGGAGGCGGTGCTGTGCTTCATGCGGATGGTGAAGCGGCCGAAGGCTCCGTTGCCCTGCGCGTCCGTGGTGAAGCGCAGCTGCTCGATGGGCCCGGGTTGCACACCCGCCGCGGAAAGCTCGGAGGCCAGGTAGAGGGCTTGCGTGCGGCTGGTGCCCTGCACGGCCTGCAGCAGGCCGCCATCCCAGGCGCCACCGCTGCCCACAGGGTGCGTGGACTCGGTGATCGTCCCGGTCACCGTGCGGCGCGGCGCGAGCAGCTGCCGGATGTCGTAGCTCGGCACCGGGGCCCGCTCCACGCTGTTCGGGCTGGCGGCGCCCACCTTGAACCAGGGATGCTGCAGCGCATTGCTGTCCAGCACGCCGGTGTGCTCGTGGATGAGGTTGTAGGTGAGGTAGTCCCACTCGCCGCAGGCATACTGGTCCTGCGTGGTCTGCGGATCGCACTTCAGGGTGTGGTGCATCAACACCTTGCGGTAGGTGTGCGAGTCATCCGGGAACACCCACCAGCCGCGCCGGGTGGTGATGCTGTCGTAGGTGAGGGTCTGCACGCGCACGGTGTCCTCCTGGGCGAAGGCGGGGACAAGGGCGAAGGCGTTCAGCACCAGGATCAGGACGCGAAGGGAGCGGATCATCATGCTGGAAAAGTACCGGATGCGGGGATGCCGTCGTGCCCGGATGGTGGGGGAGCGTGGGATCTTGCCCGGTCCGCCCCGGCTACCTTTGCCGCCCATGCGGCGCATCGCCCTGCCCTACGCGGCCACCGGCCAGTTCAGCCGGATGGTGCTCGACCTGCTGGAGGATGCGCCGTCCATCCAGCCGTTCCGCCAGCACGGGTTCCACCCCGCAGGGATGCAGGAAGCGCTGCAGGCGCGGAACTTCCCCGCTGCCCATCGGCTGGCCCTGGCCGAGGCGCTGCGCCGGCAGTACGGCGACCTTCCCCGCACCGAGGCCGTGCAGGCCAACCTCGACCGGCTGGCCCGCCCGGGCACCCTCACCGTCACCACCGGCCATCAGCTCTGCCTCTTCGGCGGTCCCGCCTTCGTGCTCTTCAAGGTGCTGAACGCGGTGCGGCTGGCCCGTGACCTCTCCTCGGAAGCGCATCCGGTGGTGCCCGTGTTCTGGATGGCTTCCGAGGACCATGACCTGGCCGAGGTGGACCATGTGGTGCTGCGCGGAGGCACCCTGCGGTGGAGCACAACGGCGACCGGGCCGGTGGGGCGGATGACGCTGGACGGCATCGCACCGGTGCTGCAGCAGGCGGAAGCGCTGCTGGGACCGCAGGCCGAGGACCTGCGTACCCTGCTCCGCGACGCCTATGTCGACGGCCGCAGCCTGGCCGACGCCACGCGCCGGCTGATGAACGGCCTCTTCGGACACCTGGGCCTGCTGGTGCTGGACGGCGACGATCCCGCCTTGAAGGCGCTGTTCGTCCCGGTGATGCGCGAGGAGTTGCTCAACGGCATGATCGCCCGCACCGCGACGTACGCCGAGCAGCAATTCCCGGAGGGTTACAGCGCCCAGGCCCACGTGCGGCCGATCAACCTGTTCCACCTGGCTCCGGGTTCGCGGGCGCGCCTCGCACCGGACGGGGATCATGTGCAGGTGCTGGACGGGGGCCCGCGCTGGACCATGGACGCGGCCTTGGAGGCGCTGGAGAAGCGGCCGGAGGACTTCTCACCGAACGTGCTGATGCGCCCGCTCTATCAGGAGACGGTGCTGCCCAACGTGGCGTACGTCGGCGGCGGTGGGGAACTGGCGTACTGGATGCAGCTGCGGTGGGCTTTTCAAGCGGTGCAGCTGCCCATGCCGGTGACCACGCTGCGCACCTCGGCCGTGTTCATCGAGGAGGAGCAGGCCACCCGGCTGGCCGCCCTGGGCCTCGCGGTGGACGACCTGTTCGCCGAGCGGCATGCGGTGGAACGGCGCCTGGCCGAACGCGATGCGCCCTTCGCCACGCGGCTGGATGCGGAACGCGAGGCCTTGCACGCCCTGTTCCGCGGCCTGGCCGAACGCACCGCGGCGGCGGGTCCCAGCTTCGTGCGGTCCGCCGCCAGCGCTGAGCAGCGCGCCCTGCATGGCCTGGAGCGGATGGAGCAGCGGCTGCTGCGAACGGCCAAGCAACACAATGAGGTGACCCTTCGGCGTTACCAGGCGATCCGCGAAGCGGTCTTCCCCGGCGGCGTGCTGCAGGAGCGGCGCGAGGGCTTCCTCAGCCTGCTCGCCGACCACGGCCTGTCGATGATCGATCGCCTGTTGAACGAGCTGGACCCGCTGGAGAAGCGCTTCTCCGTGTTCGTGCTGCCGCCGCGCTCAGCGCAGGAAGCGTAACACCTCGGCTCCGCCATCGATGCGCAGGAGGTAGGCCCCCGCGCGGAGGTCCTCCACCGGCACGCGCAGGGCGGCCTCGTCACCCGTGCGGAAGGAGCGCAGCACCCGGCCGCTGGCGTCCAGCAGGTCCACCACGGTGCCGGCCGGCATGGACGATCGCAGCCAGAGCGCTCCATCGGCCGTGTAGAGCAGCGGCCGGGCGGTGTGGCCGGCGAACTCCACGACCACCGACGCGCTCACGGTGGAGCTGCCGTCGTGGTCCGTTTGCCGCAGGCGATAGTAGCTCAGGCCGGGGAGGGGGGCCTGGTCGTAGGCCGAATAGTCCAGCTGCTGCTGGCTGTCACCGGCGCCGTCCACCTCCAGCACCGCGCTGAAGGCGTGGTTGTCCGCGCTGCGCTCCACGGTGAAGAAGGCGTTGTTGCGCTCGGTGGCCGTGGCCCAGTCCAGCCGCACGCGATCGCCATCGGGCCGGGCGGTGAAGTGGAGCAGCTCCACCGGCAGGGGGTTCTGCGCGCTCACCGAGGCCAGGGTCCAGGGGCTGAAGGCGCTCTGCTGCACCGCCGTGGCCACCGTTCCAGTGACCACCGTGCCGGTGGTGGCGCCGTTGCCGCGGTCGAGCCAGAGGGCGCCGTCCCATCGGGCCACGCGCAGATCGGGCAGCGCGGTGACGCCGCAGCTCTCGGGCGTGTCCCAGCTCAGCACCACGGTGGCGTTCGGGCTACCGGCCGTGCGGTCGATCGTCCAGTACTCACAGGCACTGATGTGGTCGAGGGTCACGTCCAACGCATTGCCGAAGGTGACCTGCGGGTCGGCGGCGAAGTACTCCACGGTGAAGGCGTCGGTGGCCGTGCCGGTGAGGCCCTGCAGGCGGGCGGGGCGGTGGCTGTTGCCCTTGCCCACCGGGTAGGTGAGGTCGGTGAGGCCGATCTTCTGGAGCGGGCCGTGCACGAAGCTGAGGTCGCTGGCGTTGGTGGCCGTGGCGGTGGGGCCCAGCGTGAGGCCGGGCGCGCTGAAGATGCGGCCCTGCACCAGGTCCAGGTTGGTGTTCACCCGCACCGGGTCGCCCAGCAGGATGTCGCCGCTCGGCTTGTTGACGCGCAGGGTGCTGAAGATCTCCGTGAAGCCGGCCGGTAGGATTCCCTGGTTGCCGGTGGCGTTCATCACCACGGTGCTGCCGATCTCGTCGAAGTTGGTCTCGGCGGCGGTGTTGTTCCAGTCGCCGCCGACGTTCATCAGGCTGCCCACCACGCCGTTGCTCAGGTCGAGCAGGCCGCCGGGCATGATGTTCACATCGCTCAGCACGGTCACCGTGTTGGTGGTGGCGTTGCTCATGAAGCGCGCGTCGGGGGTGACGAGGTTGACGCCGTTCACGCTCAGCTCGGCGCATTGGAAGGTGCTGCCGCCCACGATGTCGATGCCCATCAGGCCCGTGCCGGCCGTGCGTTGTACCACCACGGTGCCGCCCGCGTTCAGGGTGCTGGCCCCGTTCACCTGCAGGAAGCGGCTCACGCCGTCGGTGCGCACCGTGAGGTCGTCGCACACCGCCGTGCCGCCCCCGGTCACCACGCAGCTCTGCAAGCTGGTCTGGTCGATCAGCACGTTGGTGGTGGCCACGGGCACGGTGGCATCGTCCCAGTTGCGGCAGTCGAACCAGTCGTTGGTCTTCGCGCCGGTCCACAGGCCCGGGATGAAGCCACCCGGGGTGATGGGCAGCACCGGGGCTGACAGGTAGTTGGGCAGGCCCGCGGCGTAGTTCGCGCAGCTGGTGTAGGTGGTCCAGTTCACCGGATCGTCGATCCGGATCAACCAGCCGCGCTGGGTGGTGATGGTCTGCGGACCCGTGTACTTGCTCCAGTCCGTGGTGGCCGAGGGGCCCATGCTGAAGCAGGGCATGCCCGGCGGAAGCCCGCTCTGCTGGGAGGAGTTCTGGAAGCTCAGCCAGTTGCCGTTCGTGCTGAATCCATACAGCACCGTGCCGTTGTAGGTGGCGTTCGCCGCTCCGCCGGGATTGGTCCAGGCCAACCCCATGGAACCGCCGAACTGCATGAAGAAGATCTGGTCGCCGTTCACGTTCAGGTTCAGCGGATTGGTGAACCCGGCGAAGGTCTGACTTGACCAGAACGCATCCGGCGCCACGGCGGAGACGTTCCCCGGAAGTGAGTTGCTCACCCGCAGGGTGATCACCGTGCCGGCCGGGATCGTGGGGCCCGTGCGGGTGATGCGGACAGCCCCCTCGGTCTCGCCCCATTGCCCGGGGTTGGTGTACTCGTAGCCACAATCCGTGAGGTCGATCGTGGTGTTGGGCGTGATGTCCAGGAAGGAGAAGAAGCTGATCTCATCCTGCGCCGTCACCCCACTGCAGGCCTGGTTGTTCGCGTTCACGCCCACGATCACGATGTCCCCCTGGTTGAAGACCGTGGTGGGTGCGTTGATGTCCACGATCGTCAGGGTGGCCACGGCGTTCAGCCCGATGCTGAAGCCCGCCGGTACTGACACAATGGTGAAGGTGATGATGTTGTTGCCGTCGATGATCCCGTCCATCGATGGTAGGACGCGCAGGGCGGTGATCGCTGAGGTCGTAGTGGACCCTGTCTGCGGGGTCAAGGCGATCGTGGCGGCGGTCTCCGCTGGGCTGGTGGTGTAATCGTTCGGTGCCACCCCGTACACGGTACCTGGATTCACCGAAACGCTGATGACGATCTGCTGCAACGCCGGCCAGGGTGTCCCCCAGCTCAGGTTGAAGGTCTGCATCGGCGCGCTCTCGAGGCAGGTGATGGCCGTGGTGTTGAACTGCACGGCCTGCGCGTGGGCATGTGGCGCAACGAGCCCCACGGCGAGGACCAGGACCCCAAGGGTCCGGAGGACAGAGCGGTGGCGTGGCATCGCGGCCGCAAAGATCGCGGTCCCTGAGCCTCCGATCGTTAGCCGATCGTGAAGAATGGGCCGCGGTCGGTCCTGTGAAGGTACGTCGGGTCCGCGTTCCGTGCGCATCCATGGGCAAGACGCGGGGAAAAGCCTGCGGGTCAACCCCTTGCGCGATCAGTTATCCACGATCCATCCACGATCGGGGGGCGGGGTGGAGGGATACCTTTGCCGCCCTGCCACAGCGCCCTCAGCGCGTGCCTCCCCCGCGTGCCCGACACCATCCTCATCCTCGACCACGGCAGCCAGTACACCCAGCTGATCGCCCGGCGCGTGCGCGAGCTCAACGTGTACTGCGAGATCCACCCCTTCACCAAGGCGGCCTCGCTGGCGGGGGATGCCTCGATCAAGGGCGTCATCCTCAGCGGCAGCCCCTTCAGCGTGCACGACCCCAACGCGCCGGACACCGACATCAGCGGCTTCCAGGGCCGGGTGCCGGTGCTGGCCGTGTGCTACGGAGCCCAGCTGCTGGCCCGGCGCGAAGGGGCGCCCGTGGTGCGCAGCACCGTGCGCGAATACGGCCGCGCCCACCTGGACAACATCCACATCAGCGCGCCGCTCTTCGACGGCATCCACCCCGGCAGCCAGGTGTGGATGAGCCACGGCGACAGCATCACCGGGGCGGAGGGCCGCATGGAGGTGATGGCCAGCACCCACGCCGTGCCCGTGGCCGCCTACCGGCTGAAGGACGAGCCCACCTTCGCGGTGCAGTTCCACCCGGAGGTGTACCACACCACCGAGGGCCTGCAGCTGCTACGCAACTTCGTGCACGGCGTGTGCGGCTGCGCCGGCGACTGGACCCCGCACGCCTTCGTGTCCACCACGGTGGACCGGCTGCGCGACCAACTGGGCACGGACCAGGTGGTGATGGCGTTGAGCGGCGGGGTGGACAGCACGGTGGCGGCGGTGCTGCTGCAGCGGGCCATCGGCGACCGGTTGCACTGCATCTTCGTGGACAACGGCCTGCTGCGCAAGAACGAGTACGCGCAGGTGCTGGAGGATTACCGGCACCTGGGCCTCAACATCACCGGCGTGGATGCGCGGGACCGGTTCTACGCCGCCCTGCGCGGGCTGGAGGAGCCGGAGGCGAAGCGCAAGGCCATCGGCCGCACCTTCATCGAGGTCTTCGACACCGAGGCCCACCGCATCCAGGATGTGAAGTGGCTGGGCCAGGGCACCATCTACCCGGATGTGATCGAGAGCGTGAGCGTGAACGGGCCGAGCGTGACGATCAAGAGCCACCACAACGTGGGCGGGCTTCCCGAGCGGATGAAGATGCAGGTGGTGGAGCCCCTGCGCCTGATCTTCAAGGACGAGGTGCGGCGCGTGGGCCGGGAGCTGGGGCTCGATGCGCGCCTGCTGGGCCGCCATCCCTTCCCGGGCCCGGGGCTGGGCATCCGCATCCTGGGCGAGGTCACCGCCGAGAAGGTGGCGCTGCTGCAGGAGGTGGACGCCATCTGGGTGCAGGGCCTGCGGGACGAAGGCCTCTACGACCAGGTGTGGCAGGCCGGCGCCATCCTGCTGCCGGTGCGCAGCGTGGGCGTGATGGGCGATGAGCGCACCTACGAGAACGCGGTGGCCCTGCGGGCGGTGACCAGCACCGACGGCATGACGGCGGACTGGTGCGACCTGCCGCACGCCTTCCTGGCACGGATCTCGAACGCCATCATCAACCGGGTGAACGGCGTGAACCGCGTGGTGTACGACATCAGCAGCAAGCCCCCGGCCACCATCGAATGGGAATGATGCGTCCGCTGGCCCTGCTGCTGATCCTGTTCCTGACGCCTGCCCTGCTGGCGCAGGAGGTGCGTGTGGTGGACGGGAAGCGCTACGTGGTGCATACCGTGGTGGCCGGTCAGACCCTCTATGCGATCAGCCGTCACTATGCGGTGCCGGTGGCGGACCTCACGGCAGCCAACCCGGCGGCGGCGCAGGGCCTCAGCATCGGGCAGGTGCTGCTGATCCCGCAGGACGCGGTGGACCGCAAGGAGCTGCGCAGCGCGCCGAAGTTCCGGGCCACCGGCGAGCTGGTGCACACGGTGGCGAAGAAGGAGACGCTGTTCGGCATCGCGCAGCGCTACGGCGTGGAGCAGACGGCCCTGATCGAGCGCAACCCCGAGCTGGTTGGCGGGCTGAAGGCGGGCATGGAACTGGTGATCCCGCCGGCGACCTCCAAGGAGGTGCCCGTCATCGCGGCCGAACCGGCACGCGCGGACAACAGCCGGTCGCACCTGGTGGTCGCGGGGGAGACGCTCTTCAGCCTGGGCAAACGGTACGGGATCACCGTGGACGCGTTGAAGGAGGCCAACGGCGGCCTGGCGGACGGCCTGAAGGTGGGCACCTACCTGCGGATCCCCGCGCCACCCGAGCCGGAGCCTGTGCTGGATACCGTGCGCAGGCCGATCCGCTACCAGGTGGGCCTGCTGCTGCCCCTCTGCCTGGACCGCAACGACAGTGTGCACGCCGCCGACCCGGACCACAAGGGGCTGTACGCCGTCACCGACATCGCCGGACAATTCCTCGCCGGTGCGCGCATGGCCATCGACTCCATGGCCCGCAGGGGCATGCAACTGGATGTGCATCTCCACGATGTGGGGGAGGATGCGGCCACGTGGGGGCCGGTGTTGCGCAAGGGGGAGATGCGGACCATGGACCTGTTCATCGGTCCGTTCCACCGCGGCGCGATCGATCAGCTGGCGGCCGTGGTGCGTGACGCGCACATCGTGTGCCCGGTGCCGCAGAGCAACAAGGTGATCCTGGGCCATCCGCAGGTGAGCAAGGTGATCAGCGGGCGCCCGGACCTGGTGCAGCACATGGGGCGGTATGTGGCCACGAAGCACGCCCGGGAGAACCTGATCCTGCTGCGGCCCGACCTGCCGGCGGAGAAGGAGCTCCAGGACCAGCTGCAGCGCGCCGTGCAGGCGGCCCTCGCCGAGCGCACGGACCGGCTGCGGGACAGTGTGCTGGTGGCGCGGCCCGGCAAGCGGGACCTCGGCGACCTGACCGGGAAGCTGGACCTCGCGCGGCTGAACGTGCTGCTGGTGCCCAGCGAGGACGTGGAGTTCGTGAGCGCGCTGGTCACACGCCTCACCCCGCTGGTGGGGAAGTACCGCATCGCGGTGTTCGGCATGCCGGCCTGGAGCAGCATGGACGTGCTGGAGCCCGGCGACCTGAACAAACTGGACCTGCACGTGCCCGCCGCCACGCACATCGACCGGGACGCCCCTGCGGTGCGTGCGTTCACGGAGCGGTTCAGGGTGGAGCACGGCACGGACGCGGGGCCTTACGCCTTCCTGGGCTTCGATGTGACGTTGTACTACCTCACCTGCCTGATGGAGGAGGGCATGGGATTCCCCGATCGCTTCGACCTGGTGGCGACCTCGCCGCTGCACATGGGTTTCCGCATGCGCCGCATGGGCATCGAGAACGGCTTCAGCAACGAAAGCGCGTTGATGCTCGAATACCGCGACATGGGGGTGCATCCGGCGCGCTAGAAGGCCGGCGCGATCAACGCGTGTCGGATCCGTCCGGGTCGTAAGCCGGTTCCTCGCCGAGCAGATAGCCGTAGGGCCGCAGCCCGGGCACCGAGTCACAGACCAGCTTGATCATGCCGGCCAGGGGGATGGCCACCACCATGCCCACCACGCCCCAGAGCATGCCCGCGGCGATCAGCGCCAGCATGCTGGCGAGCGGATTGAGGCTCACGCTCCCGCCCACCACCTTGGGGGTGATGAAGTTGTTGTCCAGGAACTGGGTGATGACGCAGACGGCCAGCGCGCCGATGGCGTAGCCGATGGAGTCCTTCGTGATGAGCGCGACCAGGATGGGCAGCAGGCTGCCGAGCAGCACGCCGATGTACGGGATGAGGTTGAGCAGGGCGAGCAGGAAACCCAGGACCACGGCGTAGGGCAGGCCGAGCACGAGGAAGCCGATGCTGTTGAGGGTGCCCAGGATGAGCATCACCAGCAGGACGCCACGCAGATAGCTGCGGCTGAGCGCGCTGATGCGGCGCACGATGGCCACGGCGTCCATGTCCCGGTCATCGCTCCAATGGGCCAGGAACTCGCGGAACTTGTCCTTCATCATCAGGAGCAGGAAGACGAAGAAGGGGATGGGGACGACGACCCCGAGCGCGGCGCCGGCTCCGCTGAACACCTTCACCAGCAGCTGACCTCCGGTGTCGGCCAGACCGGCGACCTGGGCGTTGAACCACTGGATCTGGTCGCGCCGGTCGATGTGCACCGACCCCTCCACCCAGCGCATCAGGGCCTGCACCTTGGCGTTGAGCGTGTGTTGCAGGGAGGGGAGCTCCCCGCCGAACCGGGTGAACTGCCATCCCAGGAAGAAGAAGGCCCCCATCACGACGGCGACAAGGGCCAGCGTGGCCACCAGCGCGCCCACCCACCGGGGCCGCCCGGCCTGCTCAATGCGCCGGCAGAGCGGAAGCAGGAGGAAGGTGAACAGGGCCGAGACGAAGAGGAGGAGGAACAGGTCGCGCCCGTAGGCGAGCACCATCACGGTGAGCACCAGCGCGAGCAGGGTCAGCACATACCGCTGCAGGGCGTCGCGTTGGGCCATGCACAAAGAAAGGCAGCGTGACGGTCACACGTCCTCCTGGCGCCGCTCACGGCGTTCGCGCCAGCGGTCGCGCAACCGGTCCCAGCTGCGGCGGAGCTCACCGACGACCTGACCGGCGCGCTCCGGAGTGGCGAGCCGGTCGACCAGCAGGGGAAGCACAAGTCCGGCCACCATGCCGGCCACCCGTCCCGCCGGGGTCTTGCGTCCGGCCCCCACGGCCAGGCCGACCAATTGCCCTGCGGTGGAGCGGGAGGGCGTGAACAGACCACGCAATGCCTTCAGCCAAGGGATGCCACCGACGGCATGGCGCACCCCTTCCCCCAGGAGCTGGCGGCGGAACACTGGATCCTGCAGCCGGGCCCACTCCTGGCGGAGATCGGCGCGGCGCGCATCGCGCATCGCGGTGCGGCGATCGAGCTCGGCCCGCACGGCGGCGATGCTGGTGAACCGTTCAGGAGCGGTCATGGGCCGAGTTCACAATGGACAGGATGATGCGGTCGCGCAGCACCGTGCGCCAGAGCAGGTAGAAGGCCAGGCCGAGGACCACATAGGTGACCGCGCTGAAGGCGAACCCGAGGACGGGGTCATCGAGCCAGCGCGCCAGAAGAAGGGCCCATGCCACACTGAGCATGAGCACCACGCCGCTCACGGCCAGGAGCACCACCACGATCAGGAGCACACGGGCCAGGCCATCCCCGGCGCGCATGGCGGCGTTCAGGGTCAGACGCTTCTTTTCGGCGGTGGCATAATCGCTCAACGCGTTCACCAACCCATGGAGGAAGGCAGCGGGGTCGGTCTCCTTCGGAGCGCCGTCCGCCTCCGACTCAGTGGCCATGGCGGATGTGGTCGGCGGTCTGTTGCGCTTTGGCCGCGGCCTCCTCGGCGGTGGCCGACACGTCCTTCCGGAGCCGGTCCGCGAGGTCGCGGCCCTCCTCGAAAAGGAAGCGCAGGAAGTCCTCCACGTCCTCGCGGGTCATGGTCGCGGTATCCTGGGCCTTGCCCTTCATTTCGCTCCACGCCTGGTGCGCTTCGTCCATGGTGTCGCCGAAGCGATCGCGTGCTTTTCGACCGGCCCCTGCGATGGCCTCGCGGGTATCCTTGCCGCTGCGCGGAGCGAAGAGTACACCCAAAGCGGCCCCGGCCGCGAGACCGGCGAGGAATCCGACGACGCCGTTGGTTCTATCGTTGGACATAGGGAGGGATTTGTGGTAGTGAAGGTACGCGGGGAAATGGGGTAGGGGGGTGATGTCCATCAGTCGCGGATATATGTATGGCCATACATACATCCTCATCTGGTCTCAGCAGCGGGGATGAAGCAGGTCCGTGGCCCGGTGGTGGGTGGGTCCCTCCAGGGCCGATCACCTTACCAGTCCGGAGCTGGTTGTATGTATGGCCATACATATGTCGTTCGCGGGTCTCGATCTGTTCGATTCGTCCGAGGGCCCTTGGGCACCGCATCCAAATGCTTGTCGCTCGGAACCCTGCACCTTCGCCCATGCGTCGGATAGTGCGTCCATGCGTAACTCACGACGGTGGTCCCAGTGTGTTCGATCGCGCTGGATGTGGAGCGGCGGCCCTGACCACGGCGGTTCCAAGTGATCCGTCGTGCTGACCGAACATATGTATGGCCATACATGTGTTGGAGGAGTGTGACTAAACTCTCACTGTTGCTGGCGACCCTGGGCGCTCTTCTCACAGGCTCAACGTCTGTGCCTATGCGGTACTGCGCGCCGATCGGCTCTTTCCGGCGAATGCATCCACCTTCGACGGTCCGGACAGTCGTTGATACCGGGACTCCCAACGGGTGACACACCTCGTTGCGAAGGGTCGCACTGGCCGCTTTGCCAACCAGGGTTGCGACGTATGTATGGCCATACATACGTCATCCTCACACTGTCAATCGCCTTCCTATAGCTCACGGCCCACCATTGGATCGGCATCGACCAGGACCGTCCAATCTCAACGAACCCAACGTATGTATGGCCATACATACGTTCTTCAGGGGTCAGCGCCCCGCACGACATGCATCGACACGCGAGGCACCATTCACACGCTCGCCTCCGGAACCACGACCGCTCCATGGAGCACAACGGTTCCGTCCCGGCGTGCTGGGGTGGGTACCTGCGATGGACGCAACGTGTGCGGTCCTTTCACCTCAACCACTTCCTCTCCATCACGAAGGTCCCGAAGGGCAGGACGCTCGCCGCGCCCAGACCCAGGATGCGTTCGGCATCCCACTTCAGCTTGGTGAACAGCGGCACGGCGGCCACCCAGTACCACACAAAGAGCACACCGTGCGCCCATCCCACCACCTTCACCGCCCAAGGCCAATCGAACAGGTACTTCAGTGGCATCGCGACGAAGAGCAGCACGAGGAAGCTCCACCCTTCGGCGATGGCGACGGTGCGGAAGCGGGAGAGTAGGGGATGCATGAGCGGCAAAGATGGTGGGCACGGTCACCCATGCTGTCACGAGCGGATCAGAATGATCGACGCAACTTCGGTCCTTCCTGGACACGCGTGCGCCATGTCAAGTGTGCATGGCCTGCGCCCTTGTTGTGGCTGTCCGCGCCGCAAGGGCCGGGATGCCGCCCCGGTTCACCCCTTCACCGGCACGCGCAACGCAGTGAACTGCCGGCGTTTCACGCTGTAGCTGTGGCCCTTGCTGATGATGTGCACCTTCATGCCCTCGATGCTGAAGGGCTGGCCCTCCTCCACATCGGCGTAGTCGCTGTAGGTGATGTCGTGGCCGTCGAAGATCATCACCTGCCCGCTGCCGATGGTCTCCAACGTGTCCGCGTCGGTGATCACCACACCGGTGTCCTCGCCCAGCCCGATGCCGATGGCACTGGGATTGGCCGCCACGGCCTGGGTAAGGCGGCTGAAGCGGCCGCGCTCCACGAAATGGCTGTCCACGATGACATCAGCGATCAGCGCGGCGCCGGTGGTCATCTTCACGCCGCCCTTGATGAGCCCGGTGCTGCTGTGCCCCTGGTAGATCATGGTGCTGCTCATGCACATGGCGCCCGCGCTGGTGCCGGCGATCACGAATCCGGCCTCCTCCTCATACCGCCGCTTCATCAGCTGCAGGAAGGCGGTGCCGCCGAAGATGGTGGTGAGCCGCAATTGGTTCCCGCCGCTCATCATCACCCCGTCGGCCCTGGCGAGGCGCTTGATCATTTCGGGCTTCACGTGCGACCGTTCGCGGATGTCGAGCACGTCGACCTCGCTCACGCCGAGCCGGCCGAAGGCCTCGATGTAGTTGTGCCCCACCTCCTCGGGGATGCTGCTCGCACTGGTGATCACGGCGATGCGGGCGGAGGTGCCCCCCATCTCATCGACCACGCGTCTGAGGATGCCTTCTTCGATGAAATTGTGCGTGAAGACCTTGGTGTGGTGGCCGCCTTCCGGCTCCTTGCCCTTGTCCTCGTTCCCACCGATCGCGATCAGTTTGCCTTTGGGTGTCATGCTCGTGGTTGATCTCCCCCGCCCCCGGCCGATGCGCGGCATCGGTTCACCGCGAAAGTAGCCGACCGAGCGTTCCCGGACCACCACCCTTCGGGATTTGATGAACAGACGGAGGCCGCCTATCTTCCCCCGCTCACTCACTCAGCACCCATGCGCATTCTCCGCGTCGAGGCCATGCGAGGCCCGAACTATTGGTCGGTCAAACGACATCACCTCATCGTGATGCGCCTCGACATCGAGGACCTGGAGGAGAAACCCACGGACAAGATCCCGGGCTTCTACGAGCGCCTCACCGCGCTGCTGCCCTCCACCTTCAGCCACCGGTGCAGCGAAGAGCACGAGGGCGGCTTCTGGGAGCGCGTGAAGCGCGGCACCTGGATGGGGCACGTGATCGAGCACATCGCGCTGGAGATCCAGACCCTGGCCGGCATGGACACAGGGTTCGGACGCACCCGGGGCACCGGTGAGCACGGGGTGTACAATGTGGTGTTCAGCTACGTGGAGGAACCCGTGGGCCTCTTCGCCGCCCGCGCCGCCGTGCGCATCGCCGAGGCGCTCATCAGCGGTGAGCCGTACGACCTGGAGGCCGACATCCAGAAGATGCGCGAACTGCGCGAGGAGAGCCGCCTCGGCCCCAGCACCGCGAGCATCGTCCACGAAGCCCTCAACCGCGGGATCCCCTACCTCCGGCTGAACGGCCAGAGCCTCGTGCAGCTGGGCCATGGGGTCCACCAGAAGCGCATCCGGGCCACCATCACCAGCCACACCAGCAACATCGGCGTGGAGATCGCCTGTGACAAGGAGGAGACCAAGCAGCTGCTGGAGAGCTATGAGATCCCCGTGCCCAAGGGACGCGTGGTGCGGAGCGAGGAAGGGCTGCTGGAGGCCCTGCCCATCGTCGGCTTCCCCTGCGTCATCAAACCCATCGGCGGCAACCACGGCCGCGGCGCCACCATCGGCATCAAGACCACGGAGGAGGCGATCACCGCACTGGCCAAGGCCAGGGAGATCAGCCGCAGCGTCATCGTGGAGCGCTACATCACCGGGTTGGACCACAGGCTCCTGGTGATCGACCACCAGTTCGTGGCCGCGGCCAAACGGACCCCGGCCTGTGTCATCGGCGATGGAGCACGCAGCATCCGTCAGCTCGTGGAGGCGGTGAACGCCGATCCCCGGCGCGGCTACGGGCACGAGAAGGTCCTCACGCGGATCGACATCGACGACCACACCGAGAAGCTCCTGGCCCGGCGCGACATGACGCCGGACAGCGTGCCTCCCAAGGACGAGGTGGTGTACCTGAAGGCCACGGCCAACCTCAGCACGGGCGGCACCGCCACGGACGTCACCGAGATCGTCCACCCGTACAACGTGTTCATGGCCGAACGCATCAGCCGCATCATTGACCTTGACATCTGCGGCATCGACATCATGACCGACGACATCACCCGGCCGCTCACCGAGACCGGCGGCGCGGTGCTGGAGGTCAACGCCGCACCCGGCTTCCGCATGCACCTGGAGCCCACCGAGGGCATCGGCCGCAACGTGGCCGAACCCGTGGTGGACATGCTCTTCCCACCGGGTGCGCCCAGCCGCATCCCCATCATCAGCATCACCGGCACCAACGGAAAGACGACGACCACGCGCCTCACCGCGCACATCATGCGCAGCGTGGGCCACAAGGTGGGCATGACCTGCACGGACGGCGTGTACATCATGAACCGTCTGCTGATGACCGGCGACTGCACCGGTCCGGTGAGCGCGCAGTTCGTGCTCAAGGACCCCCTGGTGGACATGGCGGTGCTGGAGACGGCGCGCGGGGGCATCCTCCGGGCGGGCCTCGGTTTCGAGCACTGCGATGTCGGCATCGTCACCAACGTGGCGGCGGACCACCTGGGGCTGAAGGACATCAATACCATCGACGACCTGGCGCAGGTGAAGAGCGTGGTGCCCCGCAGCGTACGTCGCGAGGGTTACGCGATCCTCAACGCCGACGACGAGCGGGTGATGGCCATGCGAAAGGCCTGTGACTGCCGGATCGCCCTGTTCAGCCTGGACGAGAACAACCGCCTGATCCGGCAGCACTGCAAGCTGGGTGGTCTGGCCGCCATCTACGAGAACGGCTTCATCACCATCAGCAAGGGCGAATGGAAGCTGCGGATCGAAAAGGCCGTGAACGTACCGCTCACCTATGGCGGGCGTGCGGTCTTCAACATCCAGAACATCCTGCCGGCCGTGCTGGCGGCTTATGTGCGCGGCGTGAAGATCGAGGAGCTGCGGCAGGCCCTGGCCACCTTCGTGCCCAGCCCGGCGCAGACCCCCGGACGCCTCAACCTGTTCCAGTTCAAGAATTTCCAGGTGGTGGTGGACTACGCGCACAACCCGCACGGCTTCGAGGCGCTGGGACGCTTCCTCAGCAAGGTGGCCGATACCCCCAAGATCGGCGTCATCGCCGGCGTGGGCGATCGCCGCGACGAGGACACCGTGAACCTCGGCCGCCTCAGCGCCCGCATGTTCGACGAGATCATCATCCGGCAGGACCGCAACCTGCGCGGCAAGAGCGACGATGAGATCATCGCCCTGCTGGTGAAGGGCATCCACGAGGTGGATCCCGCCAAGAAGTTCACCATCCTCAAAAAGGAGGAGGAGGCCATCCGGCACGCCATCGGCACCGCGCCCAAAGGCGCCTTCGTGGTGCTCTGCAGCGACGTGGTGCCCGACGCCCTGCAGCTGGTGCTGAAGCTCAAAGAGCAGGACGACCAGGTGCCCTTCAGCAAGGATGACATCCCCAACCGGAACAAGGAGCTGGTGGGATGAGGTGTGCATGATGGTGACGGGTCCCACGTCCGCGACATCGCGTGGAGCATCGATGAACGGCACGGGTCGTGTGCGCGTCCTCACCTGGGCCGTACTCCTGATCTACGGCGTGCTGCTGTTCCTGACCCTGGCACGCCATGAACTGTGGGGCGACGAGATCCATAGCTGGAACATCGCCCGGTCCAGCCAGGGCTTGATGGACCTGCTGCGGAACAGCCGCTACGAAGGGCATCCGCCGCTCTGGTATGTGGTGCTGTACACCCTCACGCGCATCACGCACGACCCTGCGTCCATGAAGGTGGCCCAGGCGCTGTTCGCGATGGCCATGGTGTGCCTGGTGCTGTTCGCCTCGCCCTTCCCGCTCGCGATCCGTGCCTTGATCCCCTTCGGCTACTACTTCACCTTCGAGTACGGAGCACTGAGCCGCAACTACGCCATGGCCGTTGCGCTCGCCCTTCTCACCACCTGGGTGGTCACACGGAGGCCCCGCCACCTCCAGCTCTGGTTCCATGCGCTCGTGCTGCTGCTCTCCAGCACCCACCTGCTCGGCCTGCTGCTGGCCCTGTCCTTCTGTGCGGTCCACGCCTGGCGTGAACGGGTGCGGCACGGAAGCACGCCCCGTGCGCTGCTGCAGCTGGCCATCGGTGCGCTGATCTGCCTGCCGGCGGCCCTGCGGATCGCCCCGCCCGGGGACAGCGAGCTCAACCTGCAGTTCTGGATGGACCACTGGACCGAGCACCAATGGGACATCATGGCCCAAGCTCCGCTGAAGGCGTTCATCCCCATCCCGGACGGCGGTCAGTTCCACTTCTGGAACACGAACGCCCTGCTGGAGCGCATTCCGAAGGACGGGACCGGACGCCTGATGGTGCGGTGGAGCGCCGTGGCCCTCTTGGCGTTGCTTGGGGTCCTGCTGCGCAACGTGCCGGCCGCTGCCGCGTTCTTCACGTGCAACGCCCTGCTCACGGCCGCGGTGGCGTTCATCTTTCCGTTGACGAGCGCACGCTATGTGGGCTTCCTCTTCGTGGCTTTCCTCATCGCGGCCTGGTTGCACCAGCACGAGCGGCCGATCCCCCGGGGAGCCCGGATCGTCCTGGTCCTGATCCTCGTGGTGCAGGTGGCGGCGAGCATGATCCCGATCCGTCGCGACCTGGCCGAGCCGTTCTCCAACTCGTCCAAGGTGCGTGAGCTGTTCGCACAGGTACCGCCCGACGCGCTGACCGTGACGGACTATTGGTGCCTGAACAACCTCTCGGCCTTCCTGGACCGTCCCTTTTACTGCCTGGAGCATCGCAAGGAGCTCACCTACCTGCGGTGGGACCAGGAGCTCGCCCGGGCGATCCAACAGCCGAACTTCTATTCGAGCGGTCTGCGCGACCTCTGGGATCGTCGTTCGCTCCAGGAGGTGTACATGATCTCGGTGAACGAGCCCGGGCGCCTGCTGTCGGTGGACGGAGAACTATCGGCCACCTTCGAGGTGACCCTTCTCGATCGCTGGGAAGGCGCCATCGAGCCACGCAGCAACGTGTACCTGTATCGCATCACGCGACGGCCTTCGGATCCCTAGGACTATTCCACAAGTCGCATGCAATGGAAGGCCTACTTGTAGCCTGTTGCCGCGCAGAACGCGCAAGTCCGGGCGGCATCGATTAATCAGGTAATCTTTCGGCAATACTTCAATGCCCCAGGACACCGTATCAGCATGGGGTGCTTCGGAGCGCAAAGCCAATTGAATCGATACTCCTCCTCATCTTGAAACTGTAAGGGTTTTGTGAAGAGCATATCAAAGTCGGTCCTGCCAATGATGTCGATATAGCTGAAGAGCTGCTCGTTGGAGGGCGCCGAAAGGGTCAAGTCTAACAGATGCGGATGATTCTCAAGCAGAAAGATCTTCTCGTAACCGTCCTGATATGTGACAACCCCTTCACGCCCGAACCGGAACGCGACAAGCGCTTTGGCTATCTCGAACCCGAATCCAGTCGTGTTCGTGACCTCAAAGCAGCCATCCACGCCAAAGTGACTCATCATTCGATCTAGATTTGATGAGGTGCTCATGCAGAGCATCCGTTGATCAAACGCTCGTGCGCCTAATCGATATGATAGCCGTCTATCTCGACTTACAATGACATAATCACCAGTGCCTTCAACATGATCACGACGAACGGCATCCTCGATGATGCGGTTGCTCTCATAGGAGCTGAGCTTGAGTTCACCGGTTCGAAAGAAGTGATCAACGTACTGCTGATGCATGTACCGGAAGACCGAACCAGGTTGAGTGATGGGTCTACCTTGAATCGACCCACGGATCCGCCATAGCGTTTGAAAGTCTCTCAATGTCAACGCACCTAGGGTCATCCCGCAAACCTAGGCCCACGCAAGATTTCCCACCACAAGCCGCCCCCGCTGCTCATGGACCAGCCGGGTCGAACTTGCCCCACGGTTCGTGCCGTGCCCCGATCTTCGCCTCATGCCTCGTGTCCTTGCATCCATCCTCCTCTTGCTCGCCATGAACCTTACCGCTCAGGACCTGAGACCCGTCGCCTATGCGGATGGCCCGCAGAAGCTCAATGGCCTGGTGACGGACGACCGCGGTACGAAGCGCCCCGGCGTGCTCATCCTGCCCGCATGGATGGGCATCGACGATGAGGCCCGGACGGCAGCGCGGGAGCTGGCCGGGGAGGGCTACATCGCCTTCATCGCCGACATCTACGGGGAGGGGCATATCCCCACGGACTTCACCAGCGCCCGTCAGGCGGCCACGCACTACAAGACCGACTTCGCCGCCTACCAGCGCAGGATCGCGCTGGCCTTGGAGGAGCTGAAGAAGACCGGGGCCGACCCGGACCGCATCGCCGTGATCGGCTATTGCTTCGGGGGCACCGGAGCGCTGGAGGCCGCGCGGGCCCTGCTGCCGGTGAAGGGCGTGGTGAGCATCCACGGCGGCCTCGGCAAGGGTGATCGTCCCAACGGTCCCATCAACACCAGTGTGCTCATCCAGCACCCGGAGGCGGACCCCACCGTGAGCGCGGCCGACCTGGCCGGCATCACCGCCGAGCTCAACGCTGCGAAGGCGGACTGGCAGCTGATCAGCTATGCGCACTGCGGCCACACCTTCACCAACCCGGCCGGCAAGGAGTACAACAAGCGCATGGCCGACAGGGCGTGGCAGCACCTGCTGGTGTTCCTGAGGGATGTGCTCGGCTGAGCGCCGAGCTACTTCCGCAGCGCCCTGGCCAGCGCGATCAGCAGCACGGCGCCGACGGTGGCGCAGATGATGCGGCCGATGAGGTTGGTGGCGTCCAACCCGAGAGCACCGAACACCAGGTCGCCGACGAAGCCGCCCACGAGCCCGAGCACGATGTTCACGACGAGTCCGTAGCCACCGCCCTTCATCAGCTGTCCGGCGAGCCATCCGGCCACGCCGCCCACGATCAAGCTCCAGAGGATACCCATGGGGTGAAGGTAAGCGGGGTGGGCGCTCCGTTATCGACGGACCACGCGATGGCTGGATCGTGAACCATCGAGGGCGTCCACCACGATGACATAACACCCCACCTGCAGGCCGCCGAGATCCAGGGTCCGGACATTCCGTTGGACCATGAGCGTGCGTCCCGCGAGATCGTGGACCGACACGGAACGTACACGCTCCCCGAGATCGACAGGTCCGTCGGTGGGGTTGGGGTGGATGAGCGGATCGGAGTGGAGCTGGTACGGGTCATTGGCCGCCGGGACCGAGGTGTTCACCAGACGCCAGGCATCGTTCGAGGCGATGCCGGCCATCAGCCAAAGGGCATCGTTGAAGACACAGATCGAACCGGCATGCCTGGGAAGGAAGGGGCTGTTCTTCAATTCCCGCCAGGTGATCCCATCCGGGGAGTACCAGGTCTCGGCGTTGTCGGTCTGACGGGCCACACCGGCGACGACCCAGATGTGATCATCGAACCAGGCCACGTGGTGCCAGTACCGGGGCGACCAGGGCGCTGACGCGAGCACCAGCTCCCAATCCGCGCCGTTCGTGGTCTTCCACACATCATTGTAGCAACGTCGGTCCCAAAGCCTACCGCCACCGAGGAGCCAGCAGGTCCCATCCTCGTCCACGCAGCTGTTCAACATCATGCCACGCCCCGGCCACGGGGCGTCCGGCAGCTGCTGCCAATCGATCCCATCGGTGCTGGCCCATACTTCATTGAGGTTGCCCGGAACGTAGGCTTCCTGCTGGCCGCCGAAGTGGATCATCGTGTCGCCGATGGAGGCCACCTGGTGCATCGTTCTCGAAGGGTTCATGCCCGGGATGCTATCGGTCACCTGGGACCATGTGGCGCCATCGACCGACCGCCACACATCCTGGAGCCATCCGCTCTGTGGGTCCGCGCCGATCACCCATAGCGCGCTATCGTGCACCAGCCAGCCACTGACATGCCGGCCCGGCCAGGGTGCATCGGGATGCTGTGTCCAGTTCAGTCCGTCCATGGTGCTCCACACCTCCGAATGGGTGTGGTGCGGCGGATGATGGGGCGGGTCCCATCCGCCCAAAGCCCACATCTGCCCGGCATGGGCCAACAGTCCGACCCCGTCGCGTGGTGTGAAGGGGAGCGCGGGGCTCACGGGATCCCAACGGTACGAGCTCACCACGAAACCGCCGCTATAGGCCACCCGAGAGGTATCGGACCGGTCGCGAATGCGCAGCTCGACCGTGGTCCCGACCGGCATGGTCATGGGCAGGGGATAGGGTGTCCAGGCCGTCAGGCCCGGATGGCCGATCGGGGTCCATGCCCCCGCACCGTTCAGGCGGAGGTCCAGGTCGATCGAATCGCCGACCGCAACGGGATCCCAGCGCCAGTTCACCCACGCGGTATCGCCCCACACATAGGCATCCGTGGACTCCGGCGCAATGAACCGCAAGGGGACCCTGTCGTGATACAGCTGTTGGATCTCGGAGTGGTCCAATGCCCGGTCATAGATCACAAGGTCGTCAACGTCGCCATTCAGCCCGTACGGACCACCACCGACCACCAGGTCGAGATCGCCTCCCAAGGCACCGGAGGCCAGGGTCTCCGCATAGAGGTCTCCATCGTGCCAGATCCGCAGTGTATCCGACGATCGTTGGAGAACGTGATGATGCCAGCGACCATCGGTGAACCGGCCCGACACGCCTTCCGCAAGTACGTTCTGGCCCGAGCCGCTGCCGTTCCAATGGATGAACGTCCCATAGTGCAGCTCCAACACGGGCTGGGAGGGGGCGTTCGTGTTCAGCGCACAGTGCAGGTTGGTGGTGGTATCCGCAGGAGTTGACCGCCGACAGAACAGGCTTTGTTGCTCGGGTGAGGCGGAGCGATACCAGATCGAAAAGGTGAACGCCTGAGCGGCCGGGACAAGGCCAGCCATGGCCACATGGATCGAATCCGTGACCCCTTCGAGGTGGAGCGAAGCACCGACCACCCCGTTCCGGTCCGGTGCATGCAGGGTGCTGCTGGAGACCACGGCAAGCCCCAGCGGGCCGATGTCCACCACGCTACCGTTGAAGGTAAGATGGCAGACCCGCCCGGACGCAGGCACCTGACCCAGGAGGGAAGGCGGGATCGCGATGCCCAAGGTGATGACGAGCAGCCACCTCATGTTCAAATCTAATCGTCGCCTTCAACGACAAAGGCCCCGTCGCCGGGGCCTTTCGGAGTTCACGGACAAGGCCTCACTTGGCCGGCGCGGCCACGACCTGGCGCTTCTCGGTGATGCGCGCGCTCTTGCCACGACGCTCACGGAGGTAGAAGATGCGGGCACGCCGCACGTCACCGCGCTTGTTCACATCGATCTGATCGATGAAGGGGGAGGCGACGGGGAAGATGCGCTCCACGCCCACGTTGCCGCTCATTTTCCGCACGGTGAAGGTGGCGGTGCTGCCGGTGCCCTTGCGCTGGATCACCACGCCCTGGAACTGCTGGATGCGCTCCTTGTTGCCTTCCACGATCTTGTAGTGCACGGTGACGGTGTCACCGGCCTTGAACTCGGGCATGGCCTTCAGGGGCGCCCATTCCTTTTCGAGTTGCTTCAGCTTATCCATGACGCTCAGGCACTTGTGCGGGTCGGTCCCGCGTTCGGGGCCGCAATATTACGGAACTTTCACGATGCCAGGGCGATTCATCCCTCCCCGAAGGTGGCGGCCTCACCGGGACCGCCCTCCAGCAGGTCGGGCCGCCGCTCCCGGGTGCGTTCCACGGCTTGTTGATGGCGCCATCCGGCGATCCGGGCCTCGTGCCCGCTCAACAGCACGTCGGGCACCTTCCAGCCTGCGAACTCGGCGGGCCGGGTATAGACCGGTGGCGCCACCAGCCCGTCCTGGAAGCTGTCGCTGAGCGCCGAGGTCTCGTCGTTGAGCACACCGGGCACAAGGCGGATCAGGGCATCGCTGAGCACGGCGGCCGCCAGTTCACCACCACTGAGCACGTAGTTGCCGATGCTCACTTCCAGGTCCACCAGGTGCTCGCGCACCCGCTCATCCACGCCCTTGTAATGGCCGCAGAGCAGGATCAGGTTCCGGTGCACGCTGAGGCGGTTGGCCATCGGCTGGTCCAGCAGGTCCCCGTCGGGGCTCAAGTAGATCACCGCATCGTAGGCCCGTTCGCTCTTCAGGTGGGTGATGGCGCGATGGATGGGCTCCACCTGAAGGACCATGCCGGCCCCTCCGCCGAACACATAGTCATCGATCCGCCGGTGCTTGTCCGTGCTCCATTGGCGCAGGTCGTGCACCACCACTTCCACAAGGCCCTTCTGTTGGGCGCGCTGCAGGATGCTCTCGGCGAACCAGCTGTCCAGCAGGCGTGGCACGGCTGAAAGGATGTCGATGCGGAGGCGGACCATGGGGCGAAGTTCCTCAGGGGATGAACACGAGACCCACCTGTGCGGCGAGGCCACGTGCACGGGGACCGGTGAAGCCGTACAGGTTCGGCAGCAGCAGTTCGGCCCCGAGCCATCGGGTGATCTGGAAACGGCCGTGCAGCCCGGCCCGCAGGCCACCGAAGCCTCCGTATTGAGCGGAGATGCCCACGGCCTGTGCACCGAAGCGGCGCCAGCCGGTGGCCTGCGCGAAGGGGATGAAGCCCGGCAAGGCCCGCTGGGCGATCCGCAGGTCCATCCGCCACCCTGTGGGCCACGTCACGGTGTGCTCCACCCAGGCATGGAGCGGCAGCAGGCGCCATTCGGCCCCGGTGGTGGGCCGCACGCCGAAGGTGTCCAGCAGTTGCTCCTCGCCGGTGATGGCGCCCGTCAGGTCGAAGACGTCGTTCACCGTGATGCCTTCGTAGCTCAAGGCCGTATCGGGCGAGGCGCGGAGCGAGCGGTCGTTCCAGCGCACGGCCCCAAGGTCCTCGGCGCCGAGGGTGATGCGGTGCACAGCGGCTCCCGCACGCCCCGGCAGGGTGAACCGCTGGGCGAAGCTGAGCGCGGCCCCGAGCCCGTTGAAAGCGCCGAGGTCGCTGCGTGCGGTGTCGCTGTTGTGATAGCGGCCATCGAGGCGCAGGTCGAGCCGGGTGCCGTCCGTGGCGGTGAAGAGCGTGGCGTCCCTGAGGTGCACGGCCGTCATGGACTGGCCCTTCACCAGGTCCAGGCGGATCCAGCTTCCGGTGCGCGCATGGTAGAGGCCGGCGCCCAGGGTCTGGTAACGCTGCTGCTCGAACGCCGAGCCGGAGAGGTCGGCGCGTCGTCCGGCGAAGCCTGCGTTGCCGAAGAAGGTGAGGGCGTACACGTCGGGCCTGAACCGAAGGCCGGCCTGGTCCTGGTGCGTGGCGGAGACCATCACCTTCAGGCCGGCCCGGCCGAGGATGCTGTCGCCGAACACCGCGTGCACACCCAGCTGCAGCACCTGGCCCAGCCGGTTGTTGGCGCGCAGGGCCGCCTGGCTCCGCTCGCGCACATCCCGCTCCACGAAGCCGCCCTGCGTGAGGTCCAGCACCAGTTCGTTGAGCAGCGTATTGGAATCGTAGGTGAAGCCGCCGCGCACCTCCACCCGGTCCCGGTGCGGTGCGGCGCCGGAGGGCAGCAGGTCCTGCGCGAGGGACAGCAGGGGGAGGGCCGTGGCGAGGACCAGGGCGGAGAGGCGCTCACTCATCGCCGTTCACCACGTAGTTCACGCCGGCCACGATCTGCAGGTCAAGCCGGTAGTGTGCCATCAACGGCAGGTGCTGGGCCTGGTCGGCGGTGTTGAAGACGGCCCGGATCCGCAGGCGCGGCTGGGCGTAGAGCAGGTCCACCTGCTGCGGGGTGAGGGAGGCCGTGCAGATGGAGCGCACCGGGTCGCGCACCAGGCCGTCAGGGTCCACCTCACCGCTGGCCACTTCGCCCACGACGGGGATCGAGCCCACCACCTGGTCGTCCGGGTCCAGAATGTCCAGCATCAGCCGGGACCGGAAGGGGAATCCGTTGGTGGCGATGAGGGAGAGCTTGCCGGAGGTGAGCCCATGCCCCTCCTCCGAGCCGGGCAGGTCGGGGGTGGCGATGCTCTCCACGGTGAGGTCCGTGGCGATGAGGCGGAGCGGCATCTCCAGTTCGAGCCGGGCGCTCACCTCGCTCTCGTAGTAGAGGAAGTCGTGGCCGTTGCTGATGTCCCCAAGCGGATTCAGTTCAAGGTCCACGGCGTAGCGCAGACGGTCGGGGAGGTTCTCCACGAACGAGGCGATGGTGCTGTTGCCGGGGTCCAGGGTCGTGGACCAGGCCGTGGGCTGGAAGGAGCCCCCGAGGTCGAGGGCACGGGTGAGGTTGATGGGCGAGCCTACGATGGGGTGCACCAAGGGCACGGTGGTGCCGGTGCGCGTGTTCTCCGAGACCAGTTCGTGGATGCGGATGCGGAGGTCGGCGCCCACGCCGTTGGTGATGCGGATGCGGGCTTCCACGTGGTCGATGTCGAGCAGGCCATCGGTGATGCGGTCGAAGAGGTCCACGGCGGTGTTCTCGGGCCCCACTTGCTCGACCCGGTTCCCGAAATAGCCCTCGGCGAACTGGGGAACGATGTCGGCGTAGGTGGCCACGGCCTTCACACTGTCCAGGTTGGTGACGTTGGCACCGTTGCCGTTGGGGTCCAGTTCGATGGTGATCTGCGAGCTGAGGGCGTTGACCTGGTCGAGGTCGGGGCCGCGGAGGTCGAACCGGTGACCGGCCAGGTCGCGGGTGAGCACGGTGAGCGACGGGTTGAGCGGTGAACCGGCGGGAACGACACCTTGAACGGCGACCGGCTGCCCATTGAACGTGGCCCCCGGAAGAGCGAAGGTCCCCGTGATCCCGCTGGCGATCATGTTGGTGAGGTCCACTTCGAGCCGACCGCTGCGGATGGACAGTGTGCGCAACTGAACGTCCTCCAGATCAAGTGCAGTGGCATCCTCGTCGGTGGGCAGCAGCGCGCCAGGCGCGAAGAAGAGGGGGCCCGGGATGGGGAGCACATAGCTGTATGTGATCCCGGTGTCAGGCACCTGCAGCAGGGTGTCCAGGCGCACGCCGAAAAGCTCGGTGCGGTACAGCAGGGTCAGCGCGCCGTCCGTTCCGGTCACCAGGAGCGAGTCGGCGATCACATCGCTCAGGGTCAGCGATGTGTTCACCAAGGGGGCCAGCAGGTCCACATCCCATCGGGGCGGCTCCTCCGCCTTGCGGCAGCTCGTGGGAACGAACAGCAGCCCGCAGGACAGGATGGTGGCCGAGGCAACCCGGGCCATGGCGGACTCGTTCCTCATACGGGGCGTAATTTAGCCACCGTCGAACGCCGCACCGATGTGCCGCTGATGATGAGCATGTTCGCCAAACGTGGATTCCTCGTTCCCTGGATCGCCTCGGCGCTGGTGATGTACGGGCTGTCCTACCTCTGGCACGGGCTGGCGTTGAACGACCTCCAGGACCTTCGCATTCCGTTGCCGCTCTACCTCGGCCTGAGCGGACTGGTGTACCTGATCATCGGCTTCGTGATCACCCTGGCGGTGCATCAGGCGATCGCGCACGAATGGGTGAGCCTCAAACGTGCGTTCCCCCTGATGAGCGCCTTGCTCGGTGCGGCCGTGGGTTTCGCGGTCTTCCTCCTGGTCTACATCCTCGGCATGAGCTTCGCGAAATCCGGAACCGTGCATGTGGTGATCGATGCGCTCTGGCAGATGGTGGAGCAGGGCGTTGGCGGCCTCGTGGTCAGCCTGGGTGTGATCTACGACATGCACCGCCGCTTCATGGAAAGCGAGCGGGCGCACTGATCACCTGTAGCGGTCCTTCCAGATGCGACCGAGGTGCTCCGCCCACTTCTGTTCGCGCGGATTGTCGCCCGGGGAATAGAGAGGGGTGCCACTGATGGCCTCCGGCAGGAACTCCTGATCGCCGGCGTGGCCGGGTTGGTCGTGGCTGTACTGGTAGTCGCGGCCGTAGCCGAGGTCCTTCATCAGGCGGGTGGGCGCGTTGCGCAGGTGGAGCGGAACGGGAAGGTCGCCGGTGCGTTGCACCAACTCCTGTGCGGTACCGATGGCGACGTAGGACGCATTGCTCTTGGGCGCGCAGGCCAGGTAAACGGCGCATTGGCTGAGGATGATCCGGCTTTCGGGCCAGCCCACCAACTGGGCGGCCTGCATGGCGGTGGTGGCCAGAAGGAGCGCGTTGGGGTCGGCGTTGCCGATGTCCTCGCTGGCCAGGATCACCATGCGCCGGGCGATGAACAACGGGTCCTCACCACCCTCCACCATGCGAGCCAGCCAGTACACCGCCGCGTGCGGATCGCTGCCGCGCATGCTCTTGATGAAGGCGCTGACGATGTCATAGTGCTGTTCGCCCTGCTTGTCGTATCGCGCGGCCTGGTTCTGCACCACGTCCTTCACCAGGGCATCGGTGATCACGACATCCCCATCCCCTGCGGCCTTCACGCACAGTTCGAAGGTGTTCAGCAGCCGCCGGGCGTCGCCGCCGCTGGCGCGCATCAGCGCATCCACCTCCGGCAGGGTGATGGTCCGCGCGCGCAGTTCGGGGTCCTCCCGCACGGCCCGTTCCAGCAGGGCCAGGAGCTGTTCCTGGGTAAGCGGACGCAGCACGTACACCTGACAGCGGCTGAGCAGGGCGCCGATCACCTCGAAACTGGGGTTCTCCGTGGTGGCGCCGATCAGGGTGATGGTGCCCTTCTCGACCGCACCGAGCAGGCTGTCCTGCTGGGCCTTGCTGAAGCGGTGGATCTCATCGATGAAGAGGACCGCACTGCGGGCGAAGAGGCCCCTGCCTCCGGCCTGGTCGATCACCTCGCGCACATCCTTCACCCCACTACTGATGGCGCTGAGCGTGAAAAAGGGGCGCTGCAGCCGCTCGGCGATCAAGCGCGCGAGGGTGGTCTTGCCCACCCCGGGCGGCCCCCAGAGGATCATGCTGGGCAGCATGCCGCTGTTGAGCGCCCGGCGCAGGATGCCATCGGGCCCGACCAGATGCTCCTGACCGACGACCGCCTCGAGGTCGCGCGGACGCATCCGTTCGGCCAGGGGCGCGGTTTCCATGCGGCGAAGGTAGGGCCGTGAACGACGGACCCCCTCC
This sequence comes from Flavobacteriales bacterium, assembly GCA_016715895.1. Taxonomy (NCBI): domain Bacteria; kingdom Pseudomonadati; phylum Bacteroidota; class Flavobacteriia; order Flavobacteriales; species Flavobacteriales bacterium. The sequence goes on from JADJXH010000003.1 coordinate 509,345, forward strand.
GGTGTGGAGGGGGCCCGTCGCGGGTGGTCAGGGACGGATCAACGCGTCAGCACCAGTCGCCCGCGGACGCTGCGTCCATCGAGCATCAGGTGATAGAAGTAGGTGGTGCCGGTCAGCCCGTCGGCGGCGAGCTCGACCTGGTATTCCGCGTCGCGTTGCACATGCCCGTCGAAGAGGCGCGCCACCGGACGACCCTGCAGGTCGGTGAGGTCAAGTACGGCCTGACCATCGCGGTCGGCGGTGAAGCGCAGGGTGGTCATCACGCGGAAGGGGTTCGGCGAAGCGGTGATGGAGAGGGACTTGCCGTCCACACCCTTCACCGTGATCACCTGCACGAGCTCGCTGGCATTGCCGCAATCGTCCACGGCGGTCCAGGTGCGCGTGATGGTGTAGCCCTTTTCGCAGTCCTTGCCGGTCATGTCCTCGGTGAACACCACCTGCACGTCCTCGTCACAGTTGTCGCTCGCCTTGCAGGTCTCGGGGTCGGGCACCTGGTCGCAGGTGGTCTCCAGGTCCGCCACGGTGCACAGGATGGTCGGCGGGGTGGTGTCCACCACATCGATGACCTGTTCGGCCGTGGTGGTGTTGCCGCAGAGGTCGCTCACGGTCCAGGTGCGGATCAGCGTGAACTCGTTCTGGCAGTCACCCTTGATGGTCTGCTCCGTGAGCACCACGTCCAGGTTCGCGCTGCAGGCATCGTCGGCCGTCACCACCGGGGCTTCCGGCAGTTTCTCGTCGCACTGGACGGTCAGGTCCGCCGGCACGCCCACCAGCACCGGAGCTTCGTTGTCCACCACCGTCACGGTCTGCGTGGCGCTGGTGCTGTTGCCGCAGTCGTCCGTGGCGGACCAGGTGCGCACCAGCTGGAAATTCCCCGGGCAATTGCCCGGCACGAAGACCTCGGTCATGATCACTTGCGACGCGTTCTTGCAGGCATCCACCGCGTGCACCTCGGGAAGCACCTCGCTCAGTTCATCGCAGGCCACGGTGATGTCGGCCGGCACGCCCAGCAATTCGGGGCCCTGGGTGTCCACCACGGTGATGGTCTGCACGCAGGTCTCGCTGTTGCCGTTGGCATCGGTGGCCCACCAGGTGCGGGTGAGGATGTAGGGGCAGGAACCGCTCCAGCTGTCCGTCCAGCCCACCGTCACCTCAGGGCACTTGTCGTCCTTGCGGAAGATGGGGTGACCCACATCGTAGGGATGCAGAGAGCTGCCGCACTCCACGGTGACGTCCGGACCGCACATCTCGATCAGCTTGCCGCACTCGTCCGTGTCACAATCGTCGATCACCAACACCTCGATGCTTGTCACGCAGCCGTTCGCCCCCGTCACGGTGACGGTGTAGCTGCCGGCTTCCACGGTCGAAGTGATGGCCGCTGAGCTGGTGAACCCGTTCGGTCCGGTCCAGGCAAAGCTGACAGCAGCTTGCGAGATGGCGGTCAAGGTGGCTTCCCCGGTGATGCAGTCGATCGGGGTGGCTTCAGCGCTCAGGTCAGGAGCGTTGCTGTCCTCCAGCACTTCCGCAGTGGCCGTGCTGGTGCAGCCGTTGGCGCCTGTCACCACCAGGGTGTAGGTACCGGCGGCGCACACCGTCGGGTTCTGATCGGTGCTGCTGAAGTTGTTGGGGCCCGTCCAGCTATAGCTGCCGTTGCCGCTGCCCTGCAGGGTGACGCAGGTCGTCGTGCAGGTGAGCGTGCCATCGGCCGCCTGGGCGCCGGGCACATCCACATCCTCCAGCACATCGGCCGTCGCCGTGCTGGTGCAGCCGTTGGCGCCCGTCACCACCAGGGTGTAGGTGCCGGCGGCGCATACCGTCGGGTTCTGATCGGTGCTGCTGAAGTTGTTGGGACCCGTCCAGCTGTAGCTGCCGTTGCCGCTGCCCTGCAGGGTGATGCAGGTGGTGGTGCAGGTGAGCGTGCCGCCGGCCGCCTGAGCACCGGGCACATCGTTGTCCAGATCCACATCCGCAGTGGCCGTGCTGGTGCAACCGTTGGCGCCCGTCACCACCAGGGTGTAGGTACCAGCGGCGCACACCGTCGGGTTCTGGTCATTGCTGCTGAAGTTGTTCGGACCCGTCCAGCTGTAGCTGCCGTTGCCGCTGCCCTGCAGAGTGATGCAGGTCGTTGTGCAGGTGAGCGTACCGCCGGCCGCCTGGGCACCGGGCACATCGTTGTCCAGCTCCACTTCCGCAGTGGCCGTGCTGGTGCAGCCGTTGGCGCCCGTCACCACCAGGGTGTAGGTACCAGCGGCGCACACCGTCGGGTTCTGATCGGTGCTGCTGAAGTTGTTCGGGCCCGTCCAGCTGTAGCTGCCGTTGCCACTGCCCTGCAGGGTGATGCAGGCGGTCGTGCAGGTGAGCGTGCCACCGGCCGCCTGGGCGCCGGGCACATCGTTGTCGAGCTCCACTTCCGCAGTGGCCGTGCTGGTGCAACCATTGGCGCCCGTCACCACCAGGGTGTAGGTACCGGCGGCGCACACCGTCGGGTTCTGATCGGTGCTGCTGAAGTTGTTCGGACCCGTCCAGCTGTAGCTGCCGTTGCCGCTGCCCTGCAGAGTGATGCAGGTCGTTGTGCAGGTGAGCGCGCCACCGGCCGCCTGGGCACCGGGCACATCGTTGTCCAGATCCACATCCGCAGTGGCCGTGCTGGTGCAGCCGTTGTCGCCCGTCACCACCAGGGTGTAGGTACCGGCGGCGCACACCGTCGGGTTCTGATCGGTGCTGCTGAAGTTGTTCGGACCCGTCCAGCTGTAGCTGCCGTTGCCGCTGCCCTGCAGGGTGATGCAGGTGGTCGTGCAGGTGAGCGTGCCACCGGCCGCCTGGGCGCCGGGCACATCGTTGTCCAGCTCCACTTCCGCAGTGGCCGTGCTGGTGCAGCCGTTGGCGCCCGTCACCACCAGATTGTAGGTACCGGCGGCGCACACCGTCGGGTTCTGATCGGTGCTGCTGAAGTTGTTGGGGCCCGTCCAGCTGTAGCTGCCGTTGCCGCTGCCCTGCAGGGTGATGCAGGTGGTCGTGCAGGTGAGCGTGCCACCGGCCGCCTGGGCGCCGGGCACATCGTTGTCCAGATCCACATCCGCAGTGGCCGTGCTGGTGCAGCCATTGGCGCCCGTCACCACCAGGGTGTAGGTACCGGCGGCGCACACCGTCGGGTTCTGATCGGTGCTGCTGAAGTTGTTCGGACCCGTCCAGCTGTAGCTGCCGTTGCCGCTGCCCTGCAGGGTGATGCAGGTCGTCGTGCAGGTGAGCGTGCCACCGGCCGCCTGGGCGCCGGGCACATCGTTGTCCAGCTCCACTTCCGCCGTCGCCGTGCTGGTGCAACCGTTGGCGCCCGTCACCACCAGGGTGTAGGTGCCGGCGGCGCACACCGTCGGGTTCTGGTCGGTGCTGCTGAAGTTGTTCGGACCCGTCCAGCTGTAGCTGCCGTTGCCGCTGCCCTGCAGGGTGATGCAGGTGGTCGTGCAGGTGAGCGTGCCACCGGCCGCCTGGGCGCCGGGCACATCCACATCCTCCAGCACATCGGCCGTCGCCGTGCTGGTGCAGCCGTTGGCGCCCGTCACCACCAGGGTGTAGGTGCCGGCGGCGCACACCGTCGGGTTCTGGTCGGTGCTGCTGAAGTTGTTGGGGCCCGTCCAGCTGTAGCTGCCGTTGCCACTGCCCTGCAGGGTGATGCAGGTCGTCGTGCAGGTGAGCGTGCCACCGGCCGCCTGGGCGCCGGGCACATCGTTGTCCAGCTCCACTTCCGCCGTCGCCGTGCTGGTGCAACCGTTGGCGCCCGTCACCACCAGGGTGTAGGTGCCAGCGGCGCACACCGTCGGGTTCTGATCGGTGCTGCTGAAGTTGTTCGGACCCGTCCAGCTGTAGCTGCCGTTGCCGCTGCCCTGCAGGGTGATGCAGGTCGTCGTGCAGGTGAGCGTGCCACCGGCCGCCTGAGCACCGGGCACATCGTTGTCCAGATCCACATCCGCAGTGGCCGTGCTGGTGCAGCCGTTGGCGCCCGTCACCACCAGGGTGTAGGTGCCGGCGGCGCACACCGTCGGGTTCTGATCGGTGCTGCTGAAGTTGTTCGGACCCGTCCAGCTGTAGCTGCCATTGCCGCTGCCCTGCAGGGTGATGCAGGTGGTGATGCAGGTGAGCGTGCCGCCGGCCGCCTGGGCACCTGGCACATCCACATCCTCCAGCACATCGGCCGTCGCCGTGCTGGTGCAGCCGTTGTCGCCCGTCACCACCAGGGTGTAGGTGCCAGCGGCGCACACCGTCGGGTTCTGATCGGTGCTGCTGAAGTTGTTGGGGCCCGTCCAGCTGTAGCTGCCGTTGCCGCTGCCCTGCAGGGTGATGCAGGTGGTGGTGCAGGTGAGCGTGCCACCGGCCGCCTGAGCACCTGGCACGTCCACATCCTCCAGCACATCCGCAGTGGCCGTGCTGGTGCAGCCGTTGGCGCCCGTCACCACCAGGGTGTAGGTGCCGGCGGCGCACACCGTCGGGTTCTGATCGGTGCTGCTGAAGTTGTTCGGACCCGTCCAGCTGTAGCTGCCATTGCCGCTGCCCTGCAGGGTGATGCAGGTGGTGATGCAGGTGAGCGTGCCGCCGGCCGCCTGGGCACCTGGCACATCCACATCCTCCAGCACATCGGCCGTCGCCGTGCTGGTGCAGCCGTTGTCGCCCGTCACCACCAGGGTGTAGGTACCGGCGGCGCACACCGTCGGGTTCTGATCGGTGCTGCTGAAGTTGTTGGGCCCCGTCCAGCTGTAGCTGCCGTTGCCACTGCCCTGCAGGGTGATGCAGGTCGTCGTGCAGGTGAGCGTGCCACCGGCCGCCTGGGCGCCGGGCACATCGTTGTCCAGCTCCACTTCCGCCGTCGCCGTGCTGGTGCAACCGTTGGCGCCCGTCACCACCAGGGTGTAGGTGCCGGCGGCGCACACCGTCGGGTTCTGATCGGTGCTGCTGAAGTTGTTCGGACCCGTCCAGCTGTAGCTGCCATTGCCGCTGCCCTGCAGGGTGATGCAGGTGGTGATGCAGGTGAGCGTGCCGCCGGCCGCCTGGGCACCTGGCACATCCACATCCTCCAGCACATCGGCCGTCGCCGTGCTGGTGCAGCCGTTGTCGCCCGTCACCACCAGGGTGTAGGTACCGGCGGCGCACACCGTCGGGTTCTGATCGGTGCTGCTGAAGTTGTTGGGCCCCGTCCAGCTGTAGCTGCCGTTGCCACTGCCCTGCAGGGTGATGCAGGTCGTCGTGCAGGTGAGCGTGCCACCGGCCGCCTGGGCGCCGGGCACATCGTTGTCCAGCTCCACTTCCGCCGTCGCCGTGCTGGTGCAACCGTTGGCGCCCGTCACCACCAGGGTGTAGGTGCCGGCGGCGCACACCGTCGGGTTCTGGTCGGTGCTGCTGAAGTTGTTGGGGCCCGTCCAGCTGTAGCTGCCGTTGCCGCTGCCCTGCAGGGTGATGCAGGTGGTGGTGCAGGTGAGCGTGCCACCGGCCGCCTGAGCACCTGGCACGTCCACATCCTCCAGCACATCCGCAGTGGCCGTGCTGGTGCAGCCGTTGGCGCCCGTCACCACCAGGGTGTAGGTGCCGGCGGCGCACACCGTCGGGTTCTGGTCGGTGCTGCTGAAGTTGTTGGGGCCCGTCCAGCTGTAGCTGCCGTTGCCGCTGCCCTGCAGGGTGATGCAGGTGGTCGTGCAGGTGAGCGTACCGCCGGCCGCCTGGGCGCCGGGCACATCGTTGTCGAGCTCCACTTCCGCAGTGGCCGTGCTGGTGCAGCCGTTGGCGCCCGTCACCACCAGGGTGTAGGTGCCGGCGGCGCACACCGTCGGGTTCTGGTCAGTGCTGCTGAAGTTGTTCGGACCCGTCCAGCTGTAGCTGCCATTGCCGCTGCCCTGCAGGGTGATGCAGGTGGTGATGCAGGTGAGCGTGCCGCCGGCCGCCTGGGCGCCGGGAGGTGTGGTGTTCACGGTCACGTCGACCTGGTCGGTGGCCGTACAACCGGTCTGGGGATCGGTGACGGTGAGGACGTAGGTACCTTGTTGGTTGACGGTCGGGGTGGCCGAGCCTGCTCCGGAGACGATGCCTGGACCGGTCCATGCGAAGTTCAACCCGGACGGGATGCTTCCTCCGTTCAGTTGAACGGAGGCACCCGTGGTGCAGTTGATCTCCGCATCGCTACCGGCGAGTGCCGTGGGTGGCGTGGTGCCGGAGATGTTCACCGGAAGGGTCACCGAACATTGGTTGAGGTCGGTGACGGTCACGGAGTAAGGGCCTGCGGGCACGTTGGAGAGGACGGGTCCCACGGCACCGGTGCTCCAGACGTAGCCATAGCCCGGGGTTCCACCCGTTCCGCTGGCCGTGGCTCCGCCCGTACCGGTGTTGCAGGCATCCAGGGTGGTGTTGATGGTGGCGGAGAGCGGTGCGGGCTGGCCCACGACGAAGTTCGCCGTGGCACTGCAGCCGTTGGCGTCGGTCACCGTTACGCTGATCGGCCCTGCGCCAAGGTTGATGGCAGTGGCTCCGGTCTGTCCATTGCTCCAGGCGAAGGTGAAGGGTGCCTGACCATCGGCGGTGGCGGTGACGCTGCCGTCATTGCCGCCGTTGCAGGAGACATCGCTCACCGTGCCACTGGCGGTCATGATGCGCACCTTCACCACCTGGTCGGCGGCTCCGGCGAGGATGCAGGCATCCCCACCGATGATGCGACGGATGTAGGTGTCTGCCGTGATGGCCCCGATCGAGGAGCCGGGCAGATCCTGGCCGGTGGCACCTGCGATGTCCGTCCAGGTGAGGCTGTCAGTGCTGATCTGCCATTGGTACGTGGCGGCGCTGCCGAACGAAGGGTAGGGGGAGGACGCATTGTTGCGCAGGATGGTGGGCAGCACATAGCTCGGTTCCGAGCCGGTGACGTCGCCCGGCGTACTGCCCGGGCAGATGGCCACGCCTTGATAGATGATGCTGTTCCCAAGGAGGTCGGGCGGATTGGCCCACACCACCAGGCCGGGTTCGTACCGCGAGGTGGAACTGTTCTTGGTCGTATTGATCGCGCCTTGGGTGAGGGGGATGTTGTTGCTGCGGGCCGTGACGATGGTATAGATCCGGCAGTTGCTGAACTTGATGCCGCGCTCTCCGACCGGATCGTAATCGTCCGCCGTGCCGCCATAGTAGGTGCTGAACAGCAACGCGCTCAGGTCGTTCTCCAGTTTGGAGAAGGTCTTGTCGTTGCTGCCCTGGTTGGTGGTCTGCAGCGGCACGTTCGGCGCGGCACTGATCGGGAAGTTGGTGCTGTTCGAGTACCCGAAGACGTACACGTCATTGTTCTGGTCGACGTTGAGGCCCATCATGTTGACCTCATTGCCGCTGCCGCCGAGATAGGTGGCGCCGAGGAACGTCTGATCGATGCCCATGCGGCACACGTAGAAGTCGTTGCTTCCGTTGTGTGAACTGTCGAACACTCCGGACCCGCTGATATTGGCGGCGGCGAGCCCGGTGGTGACCCCGCCGAAATAGAGCTCCGTCCGGGTCGTGTTGAACTCCATGCACAGCACGGAGGCCGCCGCACTGGAGGCGGAGCTGAAGTAGCTGCTCCAGGAGACCGCGCCGGTGGAGGTGAGCCGCTGGAGGAAGCCGGCCGAGTTGCCGCCGCGCGTGGCCTGCCTGGGGCTGACCGTCGGGAAGGTGGTGCTGGCGGTGCTACCCCCGACGAAGATGTCGCCGGTGTTGTCATCGTTCAGCATGATCGTGGCGACATCACTGCCGGAGCCACCGCTGTTCCGCATCCAGACCATCGCTGAGAGGTCGGCGTTCACCCGGAACACCAGGGCGTCATTGCTGCCCGCGTTCGAGTTGGTGGCACCGCTGCCCGGGTTCGTCGTAAGCAGGTTGTTGCTTGTGGTGGCGCCACAGACCAGCACATCGCCGTTGGCCGTGGTCCGGAGGTCATAGGACAGTTCGCCACCATTGCCGCCGACCACGCAGGCCTTGATGCCGGTGCCGGCCTGGTTGATCTTCAGGACGAAGATGTCGTCACCGGACTGAGCCTGCTGATCGATGCTTGTGCCGCTGAAGCCGGTGCCGCCGAGGAGCGGGAAATTGGTGCTTCCGGTAAGGCCAGTGATATACAGGTTGCCGTCCGGTCCCTGTTCGATGGCGTAAGGGTTGTCGTCCTGTCCGCCGCCGATGTAGGTCTGCCATACGCGGGTGCCGGCACCACCGACCGTGGCAGGCTCCAGGTACTTGCCCACGATGATCTCCAGGTTTCCGTTGGCGGTCTCATCGAAGGCCCCCACGGTGATGTTGTCCGTGGTGCCCACCACGCGGGCCAGGACGTAGATGGCCCCGTCGTTCGGGTCCACCCAGATGCCGTGGCCGTGGTTGCCGCCGCTGCTGTTGGTGTTCACCCAGGTGGCCCAGCGCAGGGCGATGGGATCGATCACCAGGGGCCGGGTGCGGTCGTAGGCCCCCAGGGTGAAGCGCACCACGTTCCCTTGAACGGTGTATGCGGCATCCACACGTTGTTCGCCAAGTTCGCCACCTTGGTACACCACCGGGGCGGGAAACAGCATCTCACCGAGGCTGGTCGGCACCACGAGCTCACCCTTGTCGGTGACCCGAAGCTTCTCAATGCCCCGGAGCTCAAGCTGGATGTCGGCCGGATCGCTTCCGGGCTTGCAGATGATATCGTACTCCAGCGCGCCGTCCTCGGCCGCGTAGTAGCGCACATCGGTCCTGGGGTACACATCCTTGTACCAGATCTCCTCGAAGCTGCTGACGCCGGTGGCGTGGCGCGAGGCATCGCCCAGGAAGTAGTTGGCCGCATCGCCATGCGGCTTGAGGCCTTCGATGCGCATGGTGGGGAGGGCCCCGCGGAAGTGCATCATCCAACCATGGCCCCGTTCACGCCAGACCAGGGGACGGTTGGGCAGGCCTTGGCGGGCCTCCTCCTCGATGCGATGCCCCTCGGCCTCGCGGGCGGCCACGGCCTCCGGATCATACGCCTTCACCAGCATGCCCTCGGATGTGGCCAACGCCTGGCCGAGCGGGAAGTCGGCCCGGAACATCACCCCGGGGTTGAACTGGCCACGGTTCTCGGTGAAGTGGATGCGCTGCTCATAGGCGTGCAGCAGTTCATCCAGGCCGTCGGCATGGCCGTTGTGCGGTCGATCGGGCGGTGTGTGCGCCAGCGCGCCCGTGGCCGCGAGCACCAGCGCCGACAGGCAGGCCTTGGCGCGTCGCAGCAGGTTCGTGGGGTGTGATCGGTGTTGCATGGGTCCTTGGTTCGGTTGGCGGTTGTTCAGGATGCGATGCCGGAGCACGGCATCAGGGGTGGAGCAGCATCAGGAGGCCGACCAACAGCAGGCACCAGAGTTCACCATCGGCCATCCAGGCCGGCAGTGCCTTCCACCGTCGGTACATGAGCGCGCTCACGCGCTCCGGGGTCTTCGCGGTCCTCATCGGTGATCCTGTTGGTGTCCAAGTAGCCCACAGGGTCGATCGAAGCCGGACGAACGGGCACAAAGCAACGGCGAAGCGGCCGCCGCTGTCAAGTTTCATCGAACAAGAAGAGGGTTTCGTCGATACTTTCGGCTGGTCCAGAGTCGCATTGCCGCTTCTTCACCCAGGCTGGAGCGACACGACCTGTTGAAAACTTTCCGCCGGTTTTTTTGGCGATCGGGGTGACGCGTTGCTTAATTGTCCGGCGTTCGACTGACGTAAAAGACGTCAAGCGGTCAGGCGGACGATCAACGCGACAACAAACCCGAAACACATGGCAGCGGTGGAGATCAACAAGGAGAAGCTGAAGGCGCTTCAGCTTACCATGGACAAGATGGAGAAGACCTTCGGCAAGGGGGCCATCATGAAGCTGGGGGACGATGCGGTGGAGCAGGTCGAGGTGATCCCCTCCGGATCGCTGGGCCTTGATCTCGCCTTGGGCGTGGGCGGCTATCCGAAGGGCCGGATCGTGGAGATCTATGGACCTGAGAGCTCGGGAAAGACCACCCTCGCGATCCATGCCATTGCGGAGGTGCAGAAGAAAGGCGGCATCGCGGCCATCGTGGACGCCGAGCATGCCTTCGACCGCTTCTATGCGGAGGCGCTCGGGGTGGACACGGAGAACCTGCTGATCAGCCAGCCGGACAATGGCGAACAAGCCCTGGAGATCGCGGACAACCTGATCCGCTCGGGCGCGATCGACCTCTTGGTGGTGGACAGTGTGGCGGCTTTGACCCCGCGGGCGGAGATCGAAGGAGAGATGGGGGATGCCTCACCCGGCATGCAGGCACGCCTCATGAGCAAGGCCCTGCGCAAGCTCACCGGCACCATCAGCAAGACCGGCTGCTGCTGCATCTTCATCAACCAGTTGCGCGAGAAGATCGGGGTGATGTTCGGCAACCCGGAGACCACGACCGGCGGCAATGCGCTCAAGTTCTACGCAAGCATCCGCATCGACATCCGTCGCACCAGCCAGATCAAGGATGGGGAGAACGCGGTGGGCAACCGCACCAAGGTGAAGATCGTGAAGAACAAGGTGGCTCCGCCTTTCCGCAAAACGGAGTTCGACATTCTCTTCGGAAAGGGCATCAGCAAGTCCGGGGAGATCATCGACATGGGTGTCGAGCAGGGCATCATCAAGAAGAGCGGAAGCTGGTTCGCTTATGAGGACAACAAACTGGGTCAAGGCCGTGACGCCGTTCGGCAGCTGCTGGAGGACAATCCGGAGCTGTGCGAGGAGCTGGAGAAAAAGATCAAGGACGGTCTAAGGGAAGCCGCTCCTCAAAACGCCTGAGGCGCCCTCCGGTCCGACCCTACCTTAGAGGCCCCTTCCCCCGGAAGGGGCTTCTTCGTTCCCATGACCCACGGCGCACGCCCCCTCGGCCACCTGCTCGTCCTGATGATGCTGGCCTGCCGGCCCTCGACCCCGCCGCCCGCCGACAGTACCGTCCCTGCCGCGTCCACGGGCGGCCTTGCCGAACAGCTGGCCGCGCTTGAGCAGCGGATCGTGGCCGACCCCACCAACGCGTCGCTCTACGCCGAGCGTGCGCGGTTGTACACCGCGGCGGACAGCCTCCGGCAGGCCTTCCGGGACTGGGAACGGGCCATCGCTGCGGACAGCACCCATGCAGGATACCGGATCGAGCGGGGCGACCTGTACTACCGGCAGACGATGGTGGATCGGGCGCGGTCCGAGTTCGAACGGGCCATCGCCCTGGCACCGGATCAGCCCGAGCCGAGGTTGAAACTGGCGGAGATCGAGCTGGTGCTCCGTCACCATCGCGAGGCCATGGAGCTGGTGAACACCGCGCTCCGCATGGACCCCCACCTGGCCAAGGGGTACTACCTCAAAGGGTGGATCTACAAGGAAGCAGGCGACACCGCGCTGGCCATTTCCAGCCTGCGCACGGCGGTGGAGCAGGACCCGGGCCATTACAGTGCCTTCATCCAGCTCGGGCTGTTGCACGCCGGGCTCCACGACCGACTTGCCGTGGACTACTACCGATCGGCGCTGGCCATCCGGCCCAACAGCGTGGAAGCCCTGTACAACCTGGGCATGTATCAGCAAGACCATGGCGAGGACAGCCTGGCGATGGACACCTACGCCCGCATTGCCGAGGTGGACAGCCTGAACGCGCTGGCGCCGTACAACACCGGCTACATCCATCTGGAACACCGGCAGGACCCGCGCAGTGCCATCGCCTGGTTCACCAAGGCCACGGAGCTGAACACCAACTATCACCAGGCCTGGTACAACCGGGGTGTGGCGTACGAACGGCTGGACCGGCTGGACAGTGCTGCGGCCGATTACCAGGTGGCCCTGCTCATCCGCCCGGATTATGACCTCGCCGCGGAAGCCCTTCAGCGGGTGTATGCGAACGGTGCGTACGTGAAGGCCTTCGACCGCGAACGAGGACGCTGAGCAGGAGCCTCAGGGCACGTACTCATAGCAGCCCAGATCGGGCGGGAAGGAGCGTGGCTGCCCATCCAGGTCCGTGAGCGCCTCGATGGTGCTGTTGATGCCCCGGTCGATGCAGGGTGACCCGGAGGTGAGGTGCTGATCGCCCGTGCTCACGAACGCCGGGTTCAGATTCCGGATGATCGACGGTTGATCGGGGAAGTGGACCCCATCGTTGGTGGGCTGGTCGGTGCGGAACAGGTAATTGGTGAAGGTGTAGTCCGTGGTCGCACCAGGCTCCAGTTCGATGAGGAACTCGTTGCTGTTGGCCCCGTGGATGACCCCGTTCCGGAAGGTGCTTCCCGTGATGTCGCGCACCTGCACGACCCCGTCGATGCCCTGATAGGTATTGGTCAGCAGGAAGGCCGGATCGTTCCGCACATCGTAGGACCAGAAGTTGGAGATGGTGGTGTGGTTGAAGAAGTACTCACCACCGCCGGTCAGGGCCATGCAGAATTGCCCTGCATCGGCCACCAGCAGGTTGTTGCTGGTGATCCGGTAGTTGCGGCTCAGGATGCCGGCGGCCGAGCAGTTCCGGATGCTCACATTGTTCAGGACGAGCTTGGCCGCGCTCGTTGGGGCCAAGGGGTCGAGCGGGAAGGTCTCGCATTGAACACCGATCAGGGCGTTCCGAATCTGCACATGCTCGAACACGTTGTCCTGATTGGCCTCACCTTCATTGATCCAGATCCGATCCCACTGGCCGGGCAGATCCTGATAGGCGGGCTCCAGCCGATCGCCCTGGAACACGATCGGCTGGTCCACAAGACCTTGGGCGGTGATGCGCCCGTACTTGTAGACCCACAGCCCACCCCCTCCATGCACATAGATCCGCGTACCGGGCTGGATGACCAGCGCATTGCAGCTGTCCACCACGGCGTAGCCCAGGATGAGGATGGGCTTTTCAGGGGTCCAGACCACGGTCTCCCCACAGATCTGGTTCCCGTTCTGGTCAAAGCCGCCCGCGACATAGGTGAAGGGGGGGAATCCCTGAACGAACTCATCCGGCCGGTACACCACCGCATCCTGCCCCCAGACCTGAAGGAGCACGGACTGGTCCACCCCGTTGGTGTTGAAGCGGATGAAGTCCTCCACCAGGAACGGGGTGTTCACCCCGCCGGCACCCGGCAGCACTTCGACGAACACGAACAGGCTGTCCTCGCCAAGGATCTCCACGTCCTCAAAGCTCTCTCCGCTGAGGCCGTCCACATTGATCCGGAACGGCGAGGGGGCTCCGCCGACCAGGGCGATGTCGACCTTCACCGCGTTGGCGTCCGGGTTCCGGACGGTGAAGCGCTTGGTCACCGAGGTGGTCAACGTGGTGAACACCGTGTCGAACAGCACCGTGTCGCGGCTGAAGTCCAGCGTGACCCCATCCTCGGTGAACCGCAGGTCCTTACGGCAGCCCGCCAGAATGATGAGACCGGCGGACAGAGCGAGGAACGTGCGGGTCGACATGGGGTGCAAAGATGGCTCGGCCTCCAATACGGAAGGGGCCGGACGATCATTGCCCGGAAGACCATTTGGTGAACTCGTCGATCCGGCTTACTTTTGCGCCCCCGCTGCACGAAGTGGCGGATCGAGAACCGCAGAACCATGAAGGACGGCATCCACCCCGAGAACTACCGCGTCGTGGTGTTCAAGGACATGTCCAACGACTACATGTTCCTGAGCCGCAGTTGCGCGGCCACCAAGGAGAGCATCAAGTGGGAGGACGGCAACGAGTATCCCCTCGTGAAGCTGGACATCAGCCATACCTCTCATCCGTTCTACACCGGCAAGATGATGCTGATCGACACCGCTGGCCGGGTGGACAAGTTCAACAAGCGGTACGCGCGCCACAACAAGGAGGCGAAGTAAACCGCCCCCTACGGAGATGGAAGCCCTCGGTCCCTGGACCGGGGGCTTTTCCGTTCGTGCTGGTGGCCTCAGCTCTTGACGCGGTATCGCTCGTTCCGTGTCCGCCCCTCCCGGATATCCTGGTACGCCTCGGCCACCCGGCGTTTGCGGGTCTCGTCCTTGCGTGCGTCGGTGATCCACTCCACGTATTCACGCTGCTGCGCCGCGGTCATGTCTTCCCAGTGCGACCAGGCCTCGTCGTCCTTCCGCAGCACGGCATCCAGTTCCTCAGGAAGGACGAGGGCTTTCCGGAGCGGTTTGGCATCCGGAAGCTTTGCGCCACTGAGGTTCACCTTCACGGCCTGCTTCACGAGGTCCATGAAGGCCTTTTCATCGATCGCCCCGCCTTCCTCGATCCGGTACTTCCGGATGCCCTTGGCTTCATCTTTCTCGGGCTTGTCGAAGAGCTTGTGCGCGTCCTTCAAGAGGGCGCCCTTGTGGAACCAGACGCACACGGCGTGTTTCAACCCGATGGTACCGATCATGATCCCGTCATGATCGAAATGAGGCATGTTCCACCGCCAGGTCTCCTCGATGGTCTCGTCCACCGAGTGGATGAGCTGGCGAAGGCGGACCAGGGTGCGTCGATGCCATTCAGGCTGTTCGGCGATGTACAGGTTGATCTGTTCCTGAGGGAGCATGGCAGAGGGTTCAGAGGTCGGTCCGATCAGCGTCTGGTCTCTTGTTCGAACTGCACGGACAACGGGAACGTCTTGTCTCCTTGGAGCTTGAAGCCGGCCAGCATGACGGTCTCGTTCGGCGCCACGGTCCAGCGCCGCTCGGGCAGCACGATGGCCACATCAGCGCCTCCGTTCACCACGGAGCGGGCCTTTGAGGTCCCGTCCGCCTTGAACTCCAGAAGGAGGGCCTCGCCACCACCGTCCAATGGCGGCACGGGTTCGCCGGACTTACGGCGCTCCTCATTGGCCATATCGTCGTTCAGCAGCACATGAAGGAGGTCATTCTGCACGAAGGCCACAGGCGCCCCGCGTCCCGGTTTCTCCAGGTTGATCTCGCGGTCCAGGACGGTGTACCATACCGTCTCGCCGTTCGCATCCACACGCATCACGTGCAGGTCACGGGTGACGTAGCTTTCACGAGTGACCGGCTGGTTCGCGAAGTTCTTGCTTTGAATGGTGCGCAAAGCGCTTTCGTTCGCCAGAAGGACCGCACCTCCGTCGCTGAACACCTGAAGGTCCTCGGCCACCATGTCCATCTGGAGCTCTTTTCTGTCCTTGATCACCACCGGTTGGAGCGTATGCAGCTTGAACGCCCCCCAGGTGAAGGTCGTGCGGTCGAGGGTGGTGAAGAACAGGCCTTTTGATCGATCACGCGGCAGGGTGGGCTCGCCATAGGTGCCCGCGACCATCAGCGCACCATCCTTCCGAAGGGCCAGGCGTACATCCTGAGCGTAGGGGGCGCCCGGCAGGTCCAGCACCACCTGCTGCTGTCCCGCGCTGTCCATCCGCACAACGGCCCAGGAGAACCCCATCTGTTCCTTGACCTTGGGTGCCGGATCGGTCACCCATTTCACAAGTCGCCAGACCACACCATCGCCATCCAGCACGGTAGCGGCCACAACGATCTCCTTCACCGCGGCATCCACCTCCATGGCGCGCGCCCAATGCAGGCTCATGTCCTTGTGGAACACGGCCGCGAACCAGGGAGCCCCCGGTCGCTGGGTGCTGCGGGGGTCAAGGGTGAGCATGAACCGGGATGTGTCCGAACTGGGGATGCACATCAATCCGACCGCGGCGCCAGGCGTGAACCAGCTATGATCCTTGCCGAACCGATCGAACGGGAGCAACACGTGTTCCTGGGCTCCCTTCACACCTTGGAGGCTCCTGGGATTCATCTCCTGCCGGAGGACCTGGACCCCTGACCGCTCCAGATCGATCTTGGAACCGAACAACCAAAGCTTTCGCTGATGGCGCCCGACCGTTTCCACCGCCACCGGGGTCTCGCCGTACACCATCTTGGGCGCTGCGCTCTTGATGGGGGAGAGGGTGGCGCGGTCGTAGGTCACCAGGCCCCACGTCATGCCCGTCTGCGGATATCCGCCAAGGACCTCGGCGTCAGCGGGCACCTGCATGGCGACCAAGGCCCCTTCATCCCCTTTCACCACCGTATGCAGGGTGGTGCCATCCTCGATCCGGCGACCGAGGTCGGCCTTCACCTTCACACGGACCTTCGGTGGTTGTTGGGCCACCGCCATCAGACCGGTGCTCAAAGCGAGGAGGGCAAGAGTTCGCAACATGGGGTCCTGGAATAGCTGAGGTGAAGGTAGTTCAGCAGCGTTCGAGAATGACGGCATAGCCCTGACCCACGCCGATGCACATGGTGCACAAGGCGTATCGCTTACCGGTGTCCTGGAGCTCGAGGGCGGCGGTGTGCAACAACCGCGCACCGCTCATGCCCAAAGGGTGTCCCAAGGCGATGGCGCCCCCATTGGGATTGAGCCTTGGGTCATCATCAGCGATCCCGAGTGCGCGCGTGCAGCTCAGGACCTGGGCCGCGAACGCTTCGTTGAGCTCAATGATCCCGATGTCGTCGAGCCCGAGCCCGGCGCGCTTCAAAGCCAGCTTGGTGGCGCTCACTGGGCCGATGCCCATGACACGTGGTTCCACCCCTGTCACCGCGGCCGTCACGATCCGCGCCAAGGGTCTCAGGCCATACCGGTTCAAGGCGCCATCCCCCGCCACCAGCACGGCAGCGGCACCGTCGTTCAAACCGCTGCTATTACCGGCCGTCACCGATCCGTTGCGCCGGAATGCCGGCTTCAACCCGGCCAGGGCCTCGAGCGTGGTCGCCGGCTTGATGAACTCATCCTTCTCCATGATCCTGGGGTCACCTTTCCGCTGGGGTACAGGCACCGGTACGATCTCGCGAGCCAGGCGCCCACTGTCCAGTGCAGCTGTGGCTTTGCGCTGGCTCCATAGGGCGAACCGGTCCTGGTCCTCACGGCTGATGGGCGCGGAATCGAGGAGATTCTCCGCGGTCTCGCCCATCTGATCCACACCGTATCTCTCCTTCATGCCGGGATTCACGAAACGCCAGCCGAAGCTGCTGTCGAAAAGTTGAGCGTCCCGTCCATAGGGAGTGCTGGTCTTGCTCATCACCCAAGGGCCGCGGGTCATGTGCTCCACTCCGCCCGCAATGAGCAGGTCGCCATGACCCGCTTGGATGGCCCGCCCGGCCTGAACAACGGCGCTCATGCCACTGGCACAAAGCCGGTTGACGGTCTCACCCGGCACGCTTACGGGCAACCCGGCCAACAACAGCGCCATGCGGGCCACGTTGCGATTGTCCTCACCGGCTTGGTTCGCGCAGCCCAGGATCACATCGTCCACGGCGGACGGATCAATGGTGGGCTGCCGCTTCACCAGTTCACGAAGCACGTGGGCGGCCAGATCATCGGCACGCACGGGTGCAAGGGCTCCGGCGAAGGCCCCGATGGGTGTACGGACCGCATCGATGAGATAAACGTTGGAGGCCATGGGTTCTGGACAAGGCTGCGAAGATGCAACAGGGGGTGTTAAGGTCCGGGCGCAAGTGGCAGAGGAGGGGCCCAGTGAGCCTGCTCAGCGTAGTCGACGCGCAGTCCGCGACCCTGCCCGGCATCCCTCATTCACTTGAGGATCAGAGCCATATCGCGGCGCACGCCTCGATCGTCAGCAAGACAGGGTAGAAGGTGTTCCGCCTTGGGCTTGACGGGGAAGCAGGCCGTTGAAACAGGGATTTGCGGATGTCGTTCTCTGTGGAGCGGGATCTGAAGACGTATGCATGGCCATACATATGTGTGGCTAGGGTGCGCTTTGTACTGGCGTTCGGTAACCTGCTGATCAACAGGGACAAACCATCAACGCCAGCAATACTCTTCACTTGTTCCTATACGGTTCGTAGGCGGGCAACCTGGGTGCATTGGCCGAGCGGATGTCTAGCATTTCCGCCCATTTCCTGGATGATCGAGAAGGTGGGAAAGCCCCATGAACATATGTATGGCCATACATACGATAGAGACCACCGGAGCCATCTACCTTGGCACCATGGACACGCATGACCTGGCTCAACGCGTGGTCGCGACGATGTACGATCGCGACCCCTTCAGCCGGTGGTTAGGGATCGAACGGCTCGTGGTGGCTCCCGGCCGGTGTGTTCTGCGCATGACCGTCAGGGACGAGATGCTGAACGGTTTCGCCATCGCGCACGGGGGCATCGCGTACAGCCTGGCGGACAGCGCTCTTGCATTCGCATCCAATTCGCATGGCGTCCAATCCGTGAGCATTGAGACCAGCATCACCCATACGCGTCCTGTGCGCTCGGGGGATACCCTTACGGCGACCACAACGGAAAAGAACCGCTCCACGCGGTTCGCCACCTATGAGGTGATCGTGACGGACCAGATGGAGCGCACCGTGGCCCTCTTCAAGGGGACGGTCTTTCGTACCGGTGAGGAGTGGGCGGTCTAGTGCTCAGCGGGTCCGCGAGCCAATGGGCAGCGACACGCCCGTGACGTCCAGGACGCTGGTAGGGGTGCACGCGAAAACGCGCTGCATCGGTGTGGGCCTGATCTTGAAGAGACCTTGCCGAAGGCCGAAGGCCGGAAGAACGGTGCTTGTCGGGCTTGTCACGAAGCATGGCAGCGTGATCCGTTGCTGACCGGCTCCGCTCAGCACCACTCCCGGGTGCAAGTGACCTCCGATGCGGTGTCCCGGGCGCTCATCGCTCCGATCCATGGGGTCATGGCGCAGGATGATCCCATCCACCAAGACCTCCTCCTCATGGACCATCAGGCCGGCATCCCGATATCGCCGTTCGCTGAGCCGGTCGTGATTGCCCGGCACGAGGTGGACCTCCTCGTTGCGGGACCGGCACCAAGCCTCGAACCCATCCCAGCTCCGGTTCAGGTCGCTGTGGAACAGATCGCCCAGGATGATCAGCCGGTCAGGCTTGAAATGGTCCAACACCTGCGCGAGCCGCTCCAAGGTGGCCGCATCATCGCCTTCCGGAAGCGGCACACCGGCCTTGCGGAAATGGGCCGCCTTGCCGAGATGCAGATCGGAGACCAGCAGCCAGTTGCGCTCGCGCCAGAACAAGCCGCCCCATGGGTGCATGGTGAATTGAACGCCTGGGCGATGGATCTCAATGTCGAAGGGCAGCATACCGGCCAAGGTACTTCAGTCGCAAAGCGGTCGACTCCTTAGGCACGTACATTCACCACGAACCCATGTTGATCGCCATCCTCGGTTTCGGTGCCTGCGCCGCTGCCATCTGGTTCAGTGGAACACACCTCGCCCGCCTCGGCGACCGCCTTGCCGAGATCACCGGCCTGGGTCGCGCCTGGCTCGGCCTGGTCCTCATGGCCACCGTCACGTCGTTGCCGGAGCTCTTCGTGGGGATCGGATCCGCAGGCATCCATGGCAACGCCGACCTCGCCGTGGGCGATGTGCTCGGCAGTTGCGTGTTCAACCTGCTCATCCTTTCGGTGCTCGATGCCTTCCACCGCGGACCGGGCCTGTTGCGGATGGT
Source organism: Flavobacteriales bacterium (assembly GCA_016715895.1). Classification (NCBI taxonomy): domain Bacteria; kingdom Pseudomonadati; phylum Bacteroidota; class Flavobacteriia; order Flavobacteriales; species Flavobacteriales bacterium. Next base: position 528,711 of record JADJXH010000003.1, read on the forward strand.
CGAGCCCAAGCATGTGCTCAGCGCGGCCTTGTGTATTGTACTCCTCTCTTTGGTCGGCTTCGGCCTCTTCCTGCCCGACCAGTACGTGGTGATGGGCTGGGTGGGCGCGCTCAGTCTGGTCTTTGTCGGCGTCTACCTGGTGGCCATGCGGATGGTGTACTGGCATCTGGGCCAGGCCGCCGGACAGGACGGAACGGAAGCGCCGGGCAGGACGGGGCTCGGTCGCGTATTGGGTTGGTATGCCGTGCATGCCGCCGTGGTCATCGCCGCCGCACTGTTCCTGCCCGGCTTCGCCGAGACCATCACCGAGGAGACAGGTATGAAGGCGTCCTTCGTAGGCACCCTCCTTCTGGCTTTGTCGACCTCATTGCCCGAAGTGGCCGTATCGGTCGCGGCACTGCGCATCGGTGCGTTGGATATGGCCGTATCCAACCTGCTCGGAAGCAACCTCTTCAACATCGTCATCCTCTCGATCGACGACCTCGTGTACCGCGGTGGGTTCCTGCTGAAGGAGGCTTCTGATGCGCACCTCTTGTCGGTCCTCAGCACCATCATCATGAGCGCCATCGTCATCGTTGGGCTCAATTTCCGCACGGCGCCCAAACGCTTCCTGCTCGCTTGGGACACTTTCCTGATCCTCGTGGTTTACATAGTAAACCTGATCCTCCTCTACCGCATCTCGTGAACCATGAAATGGCACTTGCTGGATCTCGGCGAACTGCGCCAGGCCTTGGGCGTGGGCGAGCAGGGCTTGAGCGAGGCCAATGCGGCGGACCGCCTGCTCGAGCAAGGCCCGAACGAACTGGAGGGCAAGCGCCGGCGCACGCTGCTCGGCCTCTTTCTTGCCCAGTTCAAGGACCTGATGATCCTGGTGCTGCTCGCCGCAGCGATCGTTGCAGGTTCCATCGGCGATCTCACGGACACCCTCATCATCCTGGCCATCGTGGGCGTGAACGCGGTGATCGGTGTGGTGCAGGAGTTCCGCGCGGAGAAGGCGCTGGAGGCCCTGCGGCGTATGGCGGCCCCGCAGGCCACCGTGCGGCGCGGCGGCGCGCTTCGTACCCTGCCTGCTCGTGAGCTCGTGCCCGGCGATGTGGTGCTGCTCGAAGCGGGACAAGTGGTGCCCGCCGACCTGCGTTTCACCGCCTGCCACGGCCTGCGCATACATGAGGCCGCGCTCACCGGCGAATCGCTCGACACCATGAAGCAGCCCGGTGAGCTGGAAGGGGAGGACCTCCCGCTCGGCGACCGCAGCAACATGGGCTTCAAGGGCACCGTGGTGGCCAAGGGTCGCGGCGAGGGCATCGTGGTGGCCACCGGCATGCGTACCGAGATGGGACGCATCGCCCAGTTGCTGGACCAGGGCATCAGCGCCACGCCCCTGCAGAAGCGCATGGCCGCCTTCGGCAAGGTGGTGGCCGCGGCCGTGCTCGCCATCTGTGCAGTGCTGTTCACGGTGGGCTGGCTGCGTGGCGGCGATCCGCTCACGTTGCTGCTCACGTCGATCTCGCTGGCCGTGGCCGCCATCCCCGAGGCCCTGCCCGCGCTGATGTCCGTGTCGCTGGCCCTCTCCGCCGCCCGCATGGTGAAGCAGGAGGCCCTCGTGCGCCGGCTGGCCGCAGTGGAGACGCTCGGCTCTGTCACCGTGATCTGTACGGACAAGACCGGCACGCTCACCCGCAACCGCATGCGTGTGGAGGAGCTCGTGGTGCTGGACGAGGCGCAGCGCGCGCGGCTGCTCCAGGCCATGACACTGAGCAACGACGTGCTGCCAGGACCCGATGGTCCGGTGGGTGAGGGCACCGAGCTCGCGCTCTTCGAGCATGCCGAGGCCAATGGTGTGCTGAAGGCTGAAGTCGAACTTCAGCTGCCGCGCGTGGCCGAAGTGCCCTTCGATGCCGTGCGCAAGTGCATGAGCACCATCCACCGCCTCTCCGACGGCCGCCACCAGCTCTTCATCAAGGGCGCGCTCGAATCCCTGTGGGAACGCGTGCCTTCGGCCGATCCCCGCTGGCGCACCGAGGCCGACCGCCTCGCCGCCGAGGGGCTGCGTGTCATGGCCCTGGGCTGGCGCGAACTGCCGCCGGGGCCCTTACCCGAGGACCCGCACCCCCTGGAACGAGAGATCACCTTGCTCGGTCTCGCGGGCATCCAGGACCCGCCGCGCGACGAGGTGCCGCAGGCCATCGCCGATTGCCACGGCGCCGGCATTCGAACGGTGATGATCACCGGCGACCACCCCGTCACCGCGCGCACCGTCGCCCGGCGCATCGGCCTTCTGGGCCCGGCTGAAGCGGAGGACCCGCGCAGTGTGATCACCGGCGCAGCGCTCGCGAAGCTCGATGCCAGGGCCCTGCGTGAGCGGGTGGACCACCTCCGCGTGATCGCCCGTGTTTCGCCCGAGCAGAAGCTCGACATCGTGGCCGCCCTGCAGGAGCACGGGCATTTCGTGGCCATGACCGGCGATGGCGTCAACGACGCGCCGGCCCTCAAGCGCGCCGACATCGGCGTGGCCATGGGCATCACCGGCACCGATGTGTCGCGCGAGGCGGCCGACATGGTGCTGCTCGACGACAACTTCGCCACGCTGGCCCAGGCCGTGCGCGAAGGGCGCCGGGTGTTCGACAACATCCGGAAGTTCATCAAGTACACCCTCACCTCGAACGCCGGCGAGATCTGGGCCATCGCCCTGGCACCGCTCATCGGCCTGCCCATCCCGCTGCTGCCGGTGCACATCCTGTGGATCAACCTGGTCACCGATGGCTTGCCCGGCCTCTTCCTGTCCAAGGAACCGGCCGAGTCCGATGTCATGCGCAGGCCGCCGCGCCATCCCAAGGAGAGCATCTTCGCCCATGGCATGGCCTTTCACATCTTCTGGGTGGGCCTGCTCATGGGTGGCATCACGCTGGCCGCGCAGGCCTGGGCCATCGGTACCGGCCATGCCCATGGGCAGACGATCGCGTTCAACGTGCTTTGCCTCAGCCAGATGGGCCATGTCTGGGCCATCCGCACCGAGCGCTCGTTCTTCCGCACCAGGTTCCTCTCCAATCCCGCGCTGCTTGGCGCTGTGGCACTCACCTTCGGCCTTCAGGCCATGGTCACCTTCGTGCCGGTGTTCCAGGAGATCTTCCACACCCAGGCGCTCACGCTGGAGGAGTTCCTCGTGGTCACGGCGCTATCGTCCGTGGTCTTCTTCGGGGTGGAGGTGGAGAAGCTGGTCTCCAAGCGGCACGCTTAGCGTACCACCACCACGCGTCGGCCGATCACCGGGGCACCATCCCGCTCCACACGCAGCACATAGGCGCCCGTGGGCAGGTCGATGGCGAGCACGGCGCGATCGGATGCGGCGCGTTCCGCAGCCACCACGCGGCCCAGGGCATCCAGCAGGGTCAGGTCCTCGCCGCCTTGGAGGCCGCCGATGTGCAGCAAGCCCGCATCCACAGGCATCGGCCAAACGTTGACATCAACGTGTTGTGCTTCACCGGTGTATGTGACAACGCCGAAGATGTCCTCGAAAGCCTGGGCGTACTCATCAGGTGTGGCGCAGTTCGCGGTGGCGTCCCAGTTGATGCTCCAGGTCATCAGCCCGCGCAGGGTGGGGTAGGTCCCCATACGCTGGTAGCTGCCTGGTTGGTTGCCCACTCCGCGCAGATAGTCCACAGCCTGCTCCAGCACAACGGGCGTTACGTAGCCGCCACCGGCCGCGAGCGGACAGGCAGGCAGGCCGATGGCCACCTTCTCCGGCGGCAGCGGGGCGAAGAAGCCGCCGCCCGTGGTGAAGCCCTGCAGCAGCGCCTCGGTCTGGCTTACGATGAAGTCGGCCGTGCCCTGGGTGTAGATGCCGCCGTCGATGCCGTACATGCTGCCGCTGTTGTACAGCTGCACCTGCAGGATGTCCAGGCGGTTCCGCAGCGCATCGATGATGGGCAGGTACGCGCCCCAGATGCCGCCGTACGCGCTCATGCCGCCCTGCACGTAGGCGGTCTCGGGCGCCATGGTCAGCATCATGGGCACACCGTTCGCGGCCTCGTACTGGTCGGCGATGCTGTTCACCGCATCGATCAGGCGGGTGATGCGGGCATCGGTGGGGGTGGCGATGGTGCCGCCACTGATGGCCACCGACGCGCCCTCAAGGTCGATGTCCAGGCCGTCGAAGCCGTAGGTGTCGAGGATGCCCAGCATGCTGCTCACGAACTGGTCGCGCTCGGCATCGCTGTCCAAATGCACCGTGGCGTTGGCCCCGCCGATGCTGATCAACACCTTCCTGCCCTGGGCCTGCAGCGCGGCCACATCAGCGATGAAGGTGGCGGGCGCGGTCTCGGCCGGGGCGAACACCATGTCGTACGTGCTGCCCACCGCGGGCACGGCGAAGCTCACCTCGATCACCGTGTAGCGCGGGTCCACCTGGCTAAGCTCCAGGTAGGGCGCGTTGCCGTCGTTCCAGTTGTGCCAGTAGCCCACCAGGTCGGGGCCTTGGGCGTGGACGTTGATGAACAGGATCAGGGCTGACAGAAGGGTGAGAGGACGCATGTGCATGATGGTCGGTGCTGCCCGAAGGTGAGGGATCGCGGCCGAATGGCGGGAGCGAGGTGCTCCGATCCTTGGGTAGCTGAGCAGGGTCCACTTCAGCTGGGCCTGGCGCCTGAATGATCGGCCCATCGAGCTTTAGTTCATGAGATTCCTAAAGTATAACTTTAAATAACTCAAAACTGTCCGAAGGCTCACATGCGCTCCATCCACTGCATCAGCTCCATCGCTTTAACGCCATGGGCAAGGCTTTCAGGCGTTCGTCGGTCGCCCTTCCGGTGCAGGATGAAGCAACGTGCGGGGCGGGCCAGCTTGCGTTTTTCTTCGAAAGCCTTGGTGAGCTGTGCCAATGCAGCGGCCATGCCGGGCACCGGTGTGCGCGAGGCCTTGCACTCGATCATGTCCACCCCGCTGTTGGGCGTGGGCACCAGGAAGTCCACCTCCAGCCCCTGCTGGTCGCGGAAGTGGTAGAGCTCGCGGCGCTGGCCGCTGTTCACCTGCCGCTTGATGAGCTCGGCGGCCACGAAGCCCTCCCACAGCGCGCCCAGGAAGGGCGAACGCTCCAGCTCGGCCGCCGTGGTGATGCCCAGCAGGTGGCAGGCCAGCCCGCTGTCGGCGTAGTACACCTTGGGCGACTTGATGAGGCGCTTGCCCAGGTTCTCGTAGAAGGGCGGCACGATGAGCAGCTGCTGGGTGGTCTCCAGCACGCCCAGCCACTGGTTGATGGTGGGCACGCTCACGCCCAGCGGTGCGGCCAGTTCGGTGCGGTTGAGCACCTGCCCGTGCCGTGTGGCCAGCAGGGCCATGAAGCGCCGGAAGGTGGCCAGGTCGCGGACGTTGGTCACGGCGCGCACGTCGCGTTCCAGGTAGGTCTGCACGTAGCTGCTGAACCACAGCGCCGCGCCCTTGGGCCGCGCCACGGCCTCGGGGTAGCCGCCGTGCAGCATCCCCACGCGCGGCGATTCCGTGATGGACAAGGGGTACAGCTGCAGCACGGCCGCGCGCCCCGCCATCGATTCGGTGACACCGCCCATGAGCGCGGCCTCCTGCGAGCCGGTGAGGAACCACTGCCCCGTGCGCCGAGGGTTCCGGTCGATGCGGGAGCGCACGTAGGAGAAGAGCTCGGGCACGTTCTGCACCTCGTCGAGGATCGCGGGAAGCTTCAGCTCATCGAGGAAGCCCTGCGGGTCGGCGCGCATGCGGGCGATCACGTCGGGGTCTTCCAGCAGGGTGTACGAGGCCTTGGGGAAGAGCTTCCGCAGCAGCACGGTCTTGCCCGCGCGGCGCGGACCCGTGAGCACCACGGCGGGGAAGGAGCGGGAGGCCTTCAGCAGTACCGTTCCCAGGTCTCGGTCGGTGTAGCGCATGTTTGAGAATCCTAAAGTACAACTTTAGAAATCTCAAAACAAGCGAAGCGGCACCGAGGGGGACGGTCACGCCTTCTCCAACCGCTCCGTCATCTTCCTGATCCGGTCCTCCAACTGCTCGCTGGTGAGCTTCTCCCGCAGGCGGTCCACGAGGATGGGGAAGGCGAAGGGCGTGAACCGGCCCGGGTCCTTCAGCACGATCCGCTGGCGCTGGATGCGCTCCAAGGCTTCGCGCATGCGCGGCAGTTCCATCTGCACATCGAAGGCCTCGTCGTAGGCCTGGCGCAGCAGCAGGTGGTCGGGCTCGTGCTCGCGGAACACGTCGAAGAAGAGGCCGCTGTTGGCGCGCATATGCCGCTCCTTCAACGGACGCCCCGGCATGCCTTTGAACACCAGCCCCGCGATGCTGGCGATGTCGCGGAACTTGCGCCGGGCCATCTCGGTGGCGTTCAGGCTGCGCTGCAGGTCGCTCAGCAGGTCCTGCGGACTGAACAGGTCGTTGTCCAGCGCCTCCTCGATGGGGATGGGTTGGTCGCTGAGCAGCTCGAAGCCGTAGTCGTTCATGGCGATGCTGAAGGTGATGGGCTTCAGCAGGCTCATGCGGAAGGCGAGGAGCGAGCCCATGGCCTCATGCACAAGCCTCCCCTCGAAGGGGTAGATCACCACGTGGTGCCCCTCGCGGCTCTCGAAGCGCTCGATCAGCAGCTCATCCTCGCTGGGTACGATGCTCGCTTCACGTTGGCGCTCCAGGATGGGCTGCACGGTGGCCATCTCCGCGTTGCGTCCGGGATCGGTGAGCTGCGCCCGAAGCACCTTGGCCATGTAGCTGGTCAAGGGCATTCTTCCGCCCTGCCAGCTGGGGATCTTGCCCTTCTGCTCGCGGCTCTTGCGCACCTGCGCCACCAGCCCCTGCACGCGCACGAACTCCAGGCTGCGCCCCGCGAACCAGAACACATCGCCGGGCTTCAACTGGTTGATGAACCATTCCTCCACCGTGCCGATGCGGCCACCGCCCAGCAGCTTCACGGCGTAACTCTCGCTGCCCACGATGGTGCCGATGCTCAGCTTGTGGCGCAGTGCGATGCGGCGGTCATGCACGCGCACCATACCGTCGGCATCCACCACGGCCTTGCGGAACTCCTCGTAGGCCGTGAGGCTCTTCCCACCGGTGGTGATGAAGGTAAGCAGCCAGTCCCATTCCTCGGGCGTGATGTCCTGGAAGCACCAGGTTGACCGCACTTCGTCATAGAGCGTGGCCGGGGAGAAGCCGTCGCTCACGGCCAGGGTCACCAGGTATTGGGCCAGCACATCGAAGCAGCGGAACAGCGGCTGCCGGGCCTCGATGCTGCCTTCCTCGGTGGCCTGTCGCAGCGCGGAGGCCTCCACCAGCTCCAGCGCGTGTGTGGGCAGGAACCAGATGCGGCTCACGGCATCAGGTCTGTGGCCGCTGCGTCCGGCGCGTTGCACGAAGCGCGCCACGCCCTTCGGTCCGCCCACCTGCACCACGGTCTCCACCGGACGGAAGTCGACGCCCAGGTCCAGGCTGCTGGTGCACACCACGGCCTTCAGCCGCCCTTCGTCCAGCGCCTTCTCCACCCACTCGCGCACCTCGCGGTCCAGGCTGCCGTGGTGCAGGGCGATGGTGCCCGCCAGCTCCGGTGCGATGTCCAGCAGGTGGTGGTACCAGATCTCGCTCTGCGCGCGGGTGTTGGTGAAGATCAGCGTGCTGGTGCTCTGCTCGATGATCGGCAACAGGCGGTGCGCCAGCTTCAGCCCCAGGTGCCCGGCCCACGGGTAGCGCTCCACCTCCTCCGGGATGATGCTGCGGACCTCGATGGGTTTGCGGAGGGTGCTTCGCACCAATACAGGGGTAGGTCGACCCGGTGGGTCGACGCTACTGGTGCGATCTACGATGTCGGTGCCGTGCAGGACCGTCATCGCTTCTTCCAGGTTCCCGATCGTGGCGCTGATGCCCCAGATACCCAGCTGCGGCCGCAAGGCCTTCAGGCGGCTCAGGGCCAGCTCCACCTGCACGCCGCGCTTGCTGCCCAGCAGCTCGTGCCACTCATCGGCGATGAACCAGTCGAGGTGCTTGAAAAGCTCCGCGTAACCCTTGGTGGCCAGCAGCACGTGCAGGCTCTCGGGTGTGGTGACGAGCAACTGCGGCAGGGCCTTCTTCTGTGCCGCGCGCTCCTTGGTGCTGGTGTCGCCGGTACGCGCGCCCACCTTCCAGTCCAGGCCCACCCCGTCGCACATCCGCTGGGCGCTCTCCGCGATCTCGCCGGCCAGCGCGCGCAAAGGCGTGATCCAAATGGCCTTCAGGCCTTGCGCCTTGGAAGGATGCTGCAGCGCATGGTTCACCACACCGCCCCATACCGCGTAGGTCTTTCCCGTGCCGGTGGGCGCGTTCAGCAGGCCGCTGCGCCCTTCGGCCATGTACGCCCACACCTCCCGCTGGAAGGGCTGAGGGCTCCAGCCTTGGGCTTCGAACCATTGCTCCAATGCAGGGTGCGCTCCCGGCATTTTCTGATCTTCTGATCGCCTGATCATCTGATCAATCCTTTCAGGTCATCCAGCGTGTTCGCATCCTCCGGCTTCTTGTCCCTCCGCCAACGGGCTATCCGTGGGAACCGCACCGCCACGCCGCTCTTATGGCGCGTGCTGGGGCTGATGCCCTCGAAGGCGACCTCGAACACCAGCTCAGGCTTCACCTGCCGCACCGGACCGAAGCGCTCCAGCGTGTTCTTCTTCACAAAGGCGTCCACCTCCAGCATCTCCGCATCGGTGAGGCCGCTGTAGGCCTTGGCGAAGGTGACCAGCTCACCGTTGTGCCAGAGCCCGAAGGTGTGGTCGGTGTACAGATCGGCGCGGCGGCCGTGGCCCTGCATGCTGAAGGTGAGCACGGCGTCGACGCTCAGCGGGTCCACCTTCCATTTCCACCAATCGCCGCGGCGGCGACCTACTTCGTAGGTGCTACTGAGCCGCTTCAGCATCAGGCCCTCGATGCTGGCGGTGCGCGCATGCTCGCGGTGCGCCACGATCTCCTCCCACGAAGCGAAGGGCAGCGTGGCCGAGAGGGTAAGCATCGGCTGGCCCGCATTGGACACGATGTCCTCCAACAGCGTGCGTCGTTCGCTGAGCGGCCGCTGACGGATGTCCTCGCCCGTATGCTCCATCAGGTCGTAGGCCATGAAGATCACGGGCACATCGGCCAGTAGCTTCTTCCCAACGCTCTTGCGGCCGATGCGTTTCTGCAGCTCGGCGAAGGAGAGGGGCGCACCATCCTTCCATGCGAGGATCTCGCCATCGAGCACGGTCCCGTCAGGCAGGGCCTTCTGCAGCGCCTCGAGCTCGGGGAACTTGTCGGTGACCAGTTCCTCCCCGCGGCTCCACACGTAGTGCTGGCCACCGCGCACGATGAGCTGCCCGCGGATGCCGTCCCACTTGTGCTCGGCCTGCCATTCGCGTGGGTCGCCCAGCGGAAACAGGTCCTCCAGCCCGGCACCTGCAGCCGTTCCCTCGGGACCCTCAATGCCGTAAGCCAGGTAGAAGGGGTAGGGGCGGCTGTGGTCATCGCCCTCGTTGGCACCGAGCACCAGGTCGTGGAAGGTGGTGGAGTGCGGACTCCAGTGGCCCATCAGCCGGTGCGCCAGAGTGTCCTCGTCCACCCCCGTGGCCTTGCTCAGGCCCTTCACCATCACCTTCTGGCTCACGCCGATGCGGAACCCGCCGGTGATGATCTTGTTGAAGACGAAGAGCTCCATGCCCTCCAGCCCCGCCCACGCGGCTTTCACGCGCACGGCCTTCTCCTCCTCGGGCAGGTCCTTCAGATCCTCCACATACCGTACCCATTCCGCCAGGGGCTTCACCATGCGCTCTTCCAGCTTGGCGATGTGCGTCACGGTCTCTGCGAAGTCGCCCACCACGTGGTAGCTCGCCTCGAAAAGCCAGTCGGGGATGCCACTGACCTCCGCGGCCCATTTGCGGAGCTGGGTGCTGGTCACCGGGCGTTTCGGGCGCCGCCCGCTGAGCAGCGCGATCACCCACAGCTTGTCGGCATTGTCCGCTTCGCGGAAATAGGCGGACAAGGCGTCCACTTTCGCGGTGGTGGACGTGGTGGCGTCGAGGGCGTCGAACAGGGCAGCTTCCCTCTTCATGGCGCGGGCTTTTCGGGTCGACCCGTTGGGTCGACGCTACGGGTGCTTTCCGCACCCTCGCTGATGACCTCACCACCACCTTCTCCCTTGAATTCCGTGGACTCTGCCGCCGCATCAACCCCAACGCTCCGCAGGTACTGGCTGAACAGATCCGTGTACCCGTGGGTCGCGATCACCCGTTCGGCGCCGCTTTCCTTCACGGCCAGCAGCAGCGCGTCCCAATCGGCGTGGTCGCTGAGGACGAAACCCTTGTCGATATTGCCACGGCGCCGCCAGCCGCGCAGTTGCATCCATCCACTGGCCATGGCCGTGCTGTAGGGCTTCATCCGATTGGTCCAAGGCGTATCCAAGGCTGAGCCAGGTGTGATGACCAGCGCGTTCCTGAACCGCTTCTTCGGAGTGTCCTTGTTGATATGCTCCCACGGCGGCAGTTCCAGCCCGCAGTCCTGCAGCACCTCATTCATGTTCGCCACGGCACCGTGCACCAGGATCGGACCGATGCTCGGGTCCACGCCGGTCATCACGCGCTGTGCCTTGCCCAGGCTGTAGGCGCTGATCACCGAGCACACGCCGTTCGCCGCATGGCCACGCCACCACGCGTTGATCTCATCGAACACCACGCGCGGTTCCTTCCATCGATAGATCGGCAGCCCGAAGGTGCACTCGGTGATGAGGGTGTGGCAGCGCACCGGTTCGAAGGGGTCGCTGATGCCGTCCGTGTGCCGCTTGTGGTCGCCGGTGGCCACCCACACCTCGCCCTTGTATTCCACCCGTACCTGCATGCTGCCGGGGATGTGGCCCGCCGGGTGGAGCGAGAAATTCACCCCGTTCATGGTGCCGCTCTGCCCAGGCTGCAGCGTGTCGATGCGCAGATCTTCACCCAGCCGTGCGTGCATCAGGGCCTTGGTCGTGGGGGAAGCGAGGTAATGCCGGCTGCCACGGCGGGCGTGATCGCTGTGCGCGTGGGTGATGATGGCCCGGTCCACCGGCCGCCAGGGGTCGATGTACACATCGGCCGGCGCGCACCAGATGCCGCGCGGGGTGAAGGCCAGCAAGGGCGTCGATCCCATGCTCACAAGGTATCGGGCTCAACCGCGCGTTCAGCGCCACGGTTGCCGGTGATCACGTATTTTTCGCATCATGCCCGCTGCCAACGAACGTGTGTGCCTGGAATGTGGGGAGCGCATCGTGGGGCGCCTGGATAAGCGCTTCTGTTCCGACGCGTGCCGCAATCAGTATCATTATCAGGCGAACAACGCCCCCATCAATTATGTGCGCAATGTGGTGAACGCGTTGAAGCGGAACCGAAGGGTGCTCAGCGAACTGAACACGGGGCCGGAAGGGAAAACACGGGTGCACCGTGACAAGCTGATCGAGCGCGGCTTCAACTTCATGTACCACACCAACGTGCACCGCACGAAAGCAGGTAACACCTACGTGTTCTGCTTCGAGCAGGGCTACCTCGACCTGGGGGAGAACTGGTTCATGCTCGTCCGACGGGACGAGTATCTGGCACGCTCGGGTGACCTGGGCAACTAGCTTGCCGCCCAGATGATCAGCACAATGCTGGCCAGGATCATCAAGGCCAGCACGACCGGACCTCCGATCTCGTTCTGTTCCGCCTCTTCGGGAAAGTGCCCTTCGTGATGATGGTCGCTCATGGTGTTGCTGATGTGGCAAATATAGGAGCGCCGTTTACGCAGGCCCAATGCGCTTCGCGTGTTCGCCCAACACCATCCGGTTCATGGCAGGGGGCACCTTCGTCCCGGTCCCATGAGGACCGTCCGGGAGACCCCGGCTTGGTTCCAAGACCGCCCGGGAGTGGAACGGGTGCAGACCCTCGCTCACGCGTGCCTATTCGCGCTGCGAACGAACACGCGGGCTCAACGAACGGGTCCGATGAACCTGGACCATCCCAAGGTGGTCCGTACGCAGGAACACTCCGACCAAGCTGTCGACCGGTAGCTGATGACCGGGCAGGCTCGCGTCCGCTCTTTGTATACGATCAACACAGAAGCTTGGAAACCCATTGGACCATGAGGATCGGTCCTTGGGTTCCTCCTGCCAAGTGTGCCTTCGGTCGCCCTCCGTCAGTTGAGGCTGAAGGTGGGCTGGCGCAGGACCATCCGCGCGATGACGGCGCTCTCGTTGCGACGCATGCGGGACACCAGCGCCAGCACCTGTTCATCCAGCTCACGGTCGGTGAGCTTCGTGAGGTCCTTGTAGACCGGCAGGCTGCTGCGGCTCTTGAGGATCAACGCTATTTTGTAGGCGCGTGACATAGGTTCCATCGGGAAGACGCTGGCCTGGTCATGAGGGATGCCTCTCCGGGGACGGAAAAATGGCCCTGTTCGACGAACGGTCGGACCACCCCAGGCAACGGTGGACAGAAACCCCCTGAGAACGAGGCGATCGGCCGGGTGCGACCCTCTTGGGTGCATACCGCGCCTGGGGCCACGGGGCAAGGCCTTCAGAAGCGCCGCATCGCCCGCCCGGGAATGCAAAAGCCACGGCGATCTGTTCGCCGGGGCTTATCCCTTTCGGGGTGAGTGGATTGCCCGAAGACGGGCTTTCCAGAGGGGGGGGATTGATACGCAAGCCCTGCACGTCGCTTCGCGTCGTGGGGCTTTTTCGTGCATGCCCTCGCTCAAGCTTTGCCTGGCTCGTTCACGCATGCAAAAGCCCCGGCGACTTCGTCGCCAGGGCTTGGTCTGGTCGGGGTGAGTGGATTCGAACCACCGGCCTCTACGTCCCGAACGTAGCGCTCTAACCGGGCTGAGCTACACCCCGTAGCTCCATGGACCGGGAGGGCTCCCGGGCGATGAGGGCGGCAAATATAGGTGGCTTCGGCTCAGGCGTCGAACTTGTAGCCGATCCCTTTGATGGTGCGGATCCGCGTCTCGCCGATCTTCTCACGCAGCTTTCGGATGTGAACGTCGATGGTGCGGTCGCCTACAAACAACTCGTTGCCCCAGATGTGCGCGTAGATCTCCTCCCGCTTGAACACCTTGCCGGGCTTGCTCATCAGCAGGACCAGAAGCTCGAACTCCTTCTTGGGCAGCTGTAATTCCTCGGTGCCTTTGAAGACCAGCACTTTCTCCAGGTCGACGCGGATACCGCTGGCCTCCAGCATCTGCCCTTCATTCCGATCGCCGGGGCTCCTCTTCAGCAGCGCCTTCACCTTGCTGACGAACACCTTCGGGCGCACCGGCTTGGTGATGTAGTCGTCCGCGCCGGCCTCGAAGCCCGCGATCTGGCTGTAGTCCTCTCCACGGGCGGTGAGAAAGGTGATCAGCGCATGCTTCATGTCGGGCATCTGCCGCAACTGATTGCACACCTCCACCCCGTCCATTCCGGGCATCATGATGTCGAGAACGACCAGGTCGGGCCGTTCCGCCTTGGCGATGCGCAGTGCATCCTTGCCGTTCTGCGCGGTGGCCACGCGATACCCTTCGCGTTCCAGGTTATACCGGAGCAGCTCCAGGATGTCCGGTTCATCGTCCACCAGAAGCACCTTGGGTGCAAGGGTTCCCGCCATGTTCACATTGGTCGGCTGCAAAGCAAGGTGGGCTATGAGGGTGTGACGTTAAGGACCTGTCAAAATTAGGTTAAGGTCCACCGCCCCGGAGAAAGGCCCGAGCGCGCCCATCGTTCTATCTTCGCCGCCGTACGTCGCTCGGCGGATTGTGGCGGTGCGTACGCAGGCGGGAGTAGCTCAGTTGGTAGAGCATCAGCTTCCCAAGCTGAGGGTCGCGGGTTCGAGCCCCGTTTCCCGCTCGAAGAAAGGTCCGGCGTTGGCCGGACCTTTCCGTTGTGGACGATATTTGGCACCCATGAGCCGCGGCCGACCACGCACGACCTGCACCCTGCGTGTCGCCGAGCTCTTCGCCGGGGTGGGCGGCTTCCGCCTGGGGTTGGAACGCGCCGGAGGCTATCAGGTCGTGTACAGCAACCAGTGGGAGCCCGGCCGAAGAAAACAACATGCCTCGGCCATCTACGTGGACCGCTTCGGTGACCAGCACCATGACAACCGCGACATCGCCACTGTTCCGGTGGCGGAGGTGCCCGCGCATGACGTGCTGGTGGGGGGCTTCCCTTGCCAGGACTATTCCGTGGCCAGCACGTTGCGGAACGCCCGCGGCCTGGTGGGCCGCAAAGGAGTGCTCTGGTGGCAGATCCATCGGCTGCTGCGCGACCATCCGCATCCGCCGTCCCATCTGGTGCTGGAGAACGTGGACCGGCTGCTGGGCTCACCGGCCGGTCAGCGGGGCCGCGATCTGGCGGTGATGCTGAGCTCGCTCTGGGGGCTGGGCTATGCGGTGGAATGGCGGGTGATCAATGCGGCCGACTATGGCATGCCACAGCGTCGCCGCAGGGTCTTCCTGGTGGGCCACCGGCTGGATCGGATGAGCCCGTTGAAACCCGAACAGCTGGAGGCTGATGGGGTTCTGGCCGGGGCCTTCCCGTATGCTCTCAAGCACGAAAGGCCGTCCCTTCAGCTGGAGCGCGATCTGCGCAAGCTGTCCGAGCGGTTCAACCGGAACGGGGACCGGTCCCCGTTCGGCAACGCAGGGGTGATGCTCAACGGTGTGGTGCTCACCCGGGACGTGGTCGCCGTCCACCCCGGTCCGTTCACCACGTTGGGCGACATCCTTCAATCCGAAGAAGCGGTACCGGACGCCTTCCGGATCCCCCGCTCCGAACTGAAGCGGTGGCGCTACCTGAAAGGCGCCAAGCGAGAAGCGCGCCATGTGTCGCGGAACGGGTTCGCCTACAACTACAGCGAAGGCGCGATGGCCTTCCCCGATCCGCTGGACAGGCCAGGACGCACGCTGGTCACCGGCGAGGGCGGGAAAGCACCCTCCCGGTTCAAGCATGTGGTGTGCGTGGACGGCCGGCGGTACCGCAGACTGACCCCGATCGAACTGGAGCGGTTGAACATGTTCCCGGATGACCATACCGCCGGAGCTCCGGACACCTGGAGGGCCTTCTTCATGGGCAATGCCCTGGTCGTCGGCGTTGTGGAGCGCATCGGCCGGTCCTTGACGGTTTTTCACGATCACCACGAACGATGACCGATACAAGGCCGTTGTTCCATGCGATGCGCGCCCCCTTCACCCTGTCCCTCGCTCTTGTCGGCATCTGCGCCTGCGAGGGTCGTGTACGACCTGCAGAGAACACCACATCCATGACCGATATGGCCGCCGCACCGAACATGCCCACCACCACGGACACCGCCGTTCTCGGCGCCGGCTGTTTCTGGTGCGTGGAGGCCGTCTTCACCGAACTGGAGGGCGTGCTCGAGGTCACCAGCGGTTATGCCGGAGGCCACGTGAAGAACCCCAGCTACAAGGAGGTCTGCGCCGGCACCACCGGCCATGCCGAGGTGGCCCGCATCGTGTACGACCCCTTCCGGATCACCTTTGACGAGCTGTTGGAGGTGTTCTGGCAGACCCATGATCCGACGACCCTGAACCGCCAGGGCGCGGATGTCGGCACCCAGTACCGGTCGGCGATCTTCGCCACTTCGCCCGAACAACGCGAACTGGCCGCCTCCTACAAGGCGAAGCTGGACGCCAGTGGGGCCTTCCCCGCACCCATCGTCACCGAGATCACGGACCTCACCACCTTCTATCCGGCCGAGGACTATCACCAGAACTACTACGCGCAGAACGGCGAACAGGGGTATTGCCAGCTGGTCATCCGGCCCAAGCTGGAGAAGTTCAGGAAGGTCTTCGCTGAGAAGCTTAGGCGCTGAGGGGATACCTTGCAGCCATGCGCGCTCCGCTCCACCCGGTCCTGGCCCTGTCGTTCCTGGCCTCCATGGCCACCGATGCCCAGAACCTGGTCCCGAACGGGAGTTTCGAGGTGATCAAGGGCAAGGTTTCCGCCTTGAACCAGATCGGCCGTGCGGAAGGGTGGAGCGCGGTGACCCTGGGGTTCGCCGACCTGTTCACACGCGAAGCAGGCACGCCGGACGCGTCGGTGCCGGCGAACCTGTATGGCAGCATGGAACCTGCGGACGGGGACCGGTACGCCGGCCTGTTCGCCTGGAAGGATGACGGTCGCTTCAACGCCTACGAAGAGGGGCGTCAGGATCCATTCGCGACCGGGTGGAACGTCTACGCCGAATACATCCGGATCGAACTGACGCGGCCGCTGACCGAAGGAGAGGTCGTGCAGGTGCGCTTCAAGGCAGCACTGGCCCCCATGAGCGACCGGGCGGTGAGCGGCCTGGGGGCCTACTGCTCACCGGTCGTCCTTGAGGGCAACCATCGGCGCTTCCTGCAGGAGAAGGCCCAGGTGGCCTCATCGGTGGTCCTTGACAGGCGGGGTGAATGGGTGGACGTGAGCGGGACCTTTGAAGCCGATGGCGGTGAACGACATTTGGTTATCGGCACATTCCCGTATGTGGGCTTTGAAGCGACCCGCCTTGTGGAAGGCCCGGACAACAAGTTCGCCTACTACTACATCGACGCGGTGAGCGTTGAGCCGGTCATCAACTGACCGTTGTTCATCCCCATTTGTGCCGACCGGTTACATTTGCGGCGCTGGAACGCTCCACAAGGGGCTTTGCCAAGCGCACCAAACCGAACACCATGAAGTTGCACTACTCCATGTTCCTGGCCCCGGCCCTGCTTTCGTTGCAGGCGGTGGCCCAGACCGGTCCGAACCTGGTGAAGAACCCGGGCTTCGAAGAAACGACCGGGACGGTGAAGACCTGGGACCAGCTCCATCTGGCCGCAGGGTGGTCGAACGCCAACGCCGGATCCGCCGACCTCTTCAACAAGGACGCCTGCTATGTAGGGGTCCCCGACAACGACCTGGGCAGCACCGCCGCGTTCGAGGGTGAGCGCTACGCCGGGTTCGTGGCCTACAAGGATGATCAGCGGCGCAACTGGAAGCGCGTGATGGACCACAACGAAGGTCCGTTCCGCCCGGCCTACCAGAACTACAGCGAATACCTCCAGCAGGAGCTCACCAGCCCGCTGACCGCCGGCCAGGAGTACGATGTGGTGCTGCGCGTGAAACTGGCGGGCAACAGCGACCGCGCCGTGAGCCATATCGGAGCCTACTTCTCACCCGTCCAGCTTGCGTACAACCACCGTCACTTCATCACCGAGAAGGCCCAGGTGTCGAGTGCTGACATGGTGACGGACAAGCAGAACTGGACCGAGGTGACGGGCAGCTTCGTGGCCGATGGCACCGAGAAGTTCATCATCATCGGTGCGTTCCCCGCCGCCGGCATGGACAAGAGCAAGGCCGTGGAAGGGGGTGACAGCCAGCGCGCCTACTACTACCTCGATGGCGTGAGCCTGACGGTGCATCCGGAGCCGGACACCGATGGTGATGGCGTGATCGACAAGGAGGACAAGTGCCCGCAGGAGCCGGGTCTGGCCACCTTGGGCGGATGCCCCGACCGCGACGGTGATGGCATCACCGATAAACTGGATGCCTGCCCGGATGCCGCCGGGCCCGCAGACAAGCAGGGCTGCCCGGACCGTGATGGGGACGGCTTTGCGGACAATGTGGACCGCTGCCCGGATGTGGCCGGCGTGGCCAGCATGAAGGGTTGCCCGGAGATCAAGGAGGAGACCAAGAAACTCTTCGAGAAGGCCCTGACGGGCATCCAGTTCGAGACCGGCAAGAGCACGATCAAGAAGGTCAGCTTCCCGATCCTCGACCAGGTGGTGGCCGTGATGAAGGAGAATCCCAGCTACAACCTCGAGGTCCACGGTCACACGGACAGCCAGGGTGACGATGCCGCCAACCTGAAGCTCTCCGAAGCCCGGGCGGCCGCCGTGGAGAAGTACCTCGAGGACAAAGGCGTCAACGCGGAAAGCGTGCGCTCCTTCGGCCATGGGGAGACCGAGCCTGTGGCGGACAACAAGACCTCCGCCGGTCGTGCCAAGAACCGCCGGGTGGAGTTCAAGGTGGTGTTCTGGGAGTAACCCCGCGAACACACTTGCGAAGAAGGGAGAGGCGATGCCTCTCCCTTCTTCTTTCCCGGTGATCCGTGTCACCTTCGGCAAGCGTCCTTCTGCTGACCTTTGACCCGAATGAAGAAAGGACAGAAGCTCTACAGCATCCTTCGGTTCAAGTGCCCGCATTGCCACGAAGGGGCATTCTTCGAGAACGACAACCCGTTCGTGTTCAGCACCATGGGCGAGGTGCGCAAGGGCTGCCCGGCCTGCGGCAGAAGCTATCACCGGGAGGTGGGCTTCTACTACGGCGCGATGTACGTGAGCTACGCGTTGGCCGTGGCCACCTTCGTCACGGTGTACGTGGCGGTAAGCGTGCTCTTTCCCGCAGCGAGCGCAGGGTTGGTCGTCGCCGCCGTGCTGGGTTCCCTGTTCCTGCTGGGCCCCGTGCTCTACGCGTTGAGCAAGATCATCTGGGCCAACCTGTTCTACAGCTATCAGGGGCCGGCCGCAGCGTCGCCGGAGGCCAAGGCGAAGTGACCGCCACCTACAGCGCGGGTTCCGCCTCGCTCGGGTCGGCCACGAAATCCATGGCGATCACCAACCACTGGTACGGCAGCTTTTTTCCATAGGCGCCGATATCCGTACAGCCCACCAGTTCCATTTCGTCCATGACGGCCTGGTCCGAGATGCGGTCCTGCATCGGCGGTCCGACAGGGGTCTCCGCCGGCATGAAATCCACAAGGATCAACGGGGCCGGGGTCTTCAAGGCCGACCGCACCTGCTTGAAGTACTCGATGCGATCGGGGATCGTCACATAGGACCGTGCGCAGAACGCCATGTCCGCTTCGCCAGGCTTCAACCCTGTCCCTTGCTCGACCAGGCGCACTTCCAGCACTTCCGGACCGATGCCCTGGGCCTTGGCGCGTTGCTTGATGCGCTCCGCCAGGTCGGGGTCCCGTTCGATGGCGATCACCCGGGCTCCGGCCTTCACCAGTTCGAACGCGTAGTACCCATCACCCGCGAACAGGTCGGCCACCGTGGTGCCCGCCACGTTCGGAATGAGGGTCCACAGGACCTCGGGTTGCCGCCAGGCCGCCTCTTGGGCCCATTGCGCAGGGTCGACGGTCGATGTGGACGGCGTGGTGCTCCCGGTCGTGTTCGCGGCGGGAGGCGCGGCCGCCGGGTCGCAGGCGGCCAGGAGGAGCAGGAGGACGGTCGTTGAGGCGGTTTGACGGAGGCTCATGGGCGTGGCAAAGAGGCACAAAAGTAGGGGCAGGCGTCACGCTCGGATCGGTCACCATGGAACAGGGCCCCTGGGTTAATTTTACCCCATGCCCGCATTGGAGGATGAACTGAAGAGCCGGTTCGAGAGCGATCAGCACAAGGCCCTGCTCAACGTCCTGTTCACCGCGAACTGGTTCAAGGGGGGCCATGCCCCGCTCCTGGCGGCGCATGACCTGAGCCTGCAGCAGTACAACATCCTGCGGATCCTGCGCGGAGCGAAGGGCCGGATGAACATGCACCAGGTGAAGTGCAGGATGTTGGATCGTTCCCCGAACGCCACACGCCTCACGGACAAGCTCATCCACAAGGGCCTCGTGGAGCGGGTGCGCTGCGAGGAGGACCGCCGGGTGGTGTATGTGAGCATCACCGCCAAGGGCCTCGAGCTGCTCCAAGAGGTGGACCAGGCCCTGCGACCGGTGCTGGCCGAGAAACATGCCCGGCTGACCAAGGAGGACGCGCGTACGCTGAACCGGATCCTCGATCACCTGCGCGGATGAACCCTTTGCCGAGCGGAACGTTCATTCGGTCCTGAGCTTCGTTCGCATGGACCGATCCCGATCCAGCCTCGCTCTACTGCCCGCCATAAGCGGGCGATACAGCCCACGGGCGTTCATCGACCGCGCGGTGACCGATGACGAATTGACCCTGGTGCTGGAAGCGGCCCGGTGGGCGCCCAGCAGCATGAACGAGCAGCCCTGGCGGTTCCTGGTGACCCGCCGGGGCGGAGAGGGCCACGAGCTGTTGTTGGACTGCCTGAACCCGAGCAATCGGATCTGGGCGGACAAGGCGCCCGTACTGATGCTGGCCATGGCACATCGCATCCTTCATCGCATCAATGCGGAGAACCATCACGCGCGGCACGACCTGGGTGTGGCCGTGGGACAGTTGGGCGTGCAGGCGACCTCCATGGGTCTGGGCCTGCACCAGCTGGGCGGGTTCGATCCGGGCAAGACCCGTCAGGCCTTCGGCATCCCCGAGGAACTGGACGTGGTGACAGTGATCGTGCTGGGCTGGCCCGGCAAGGCCGAGGACCTGCCGGAGCACCTGCAACAGCGCGAGCGCACCCGGAGCCCAAGGCGCGCATTGAGCGAACTGGTGCACTACGGGCGGTTCGCCGGCTAGGCTATCTGCGCGTTGGCGGTTGCGGGAACGCTCGGGTCCACTTTTCGCCCCCCTGGGCGTCGAAGGCCCGGATGGTGAGCACACGCTGTCCCTTGGGCCCCTCCACGGTGAGCGTGCAGAACCCCCGCTCCTGCAACAAGGTGCCTTCCACCTGCAGCGTGTTGGGCGACTTGGGGCCGTAGGTGCCCGAGGTGAGGGGAGAAGCGGTCAGGTCGAGGATCCACCGCCCATCCGCAAGGTCCAGGCGGCTCAGCTCCGTGAAATGCCGGTCGCCCGTGAGGAAGACCACACCGCTGATGCCCTCACGGTCGATGCGGTCCAACAACTGCCTGCGCTCGGCCTCGAAGGTGGCGTAGTTCTCGAAGTCGGCGGCCGTGCTCAGCACCTGTCCACCCACGGCCACGAACCTGAAGGTGGCATCGCTGTACTTCAAGGCCCGGATCAGCCAGTCGACCTGCCCTTTCCCCAGCATCGTGGGCTGGTCCGTGAGCACATCGGGCGGCACCCGATAGGTGCGGTCATCCAGCAGGAAGAGGTCGGCGTCGGCGTGGCTGAAGGCGGTGGTGATGCCTTCGGGCGCGCCGGGCACGCCGCTGCCCGGGTTGGGCCAGAACAGATCGAACGCCTCGCGGGCCATCCCGGCGTTCACGAAGCTGCCATCGGCATCGTTCGGGCCGAAGTCATGGTCGTCCCATGTGGCATAGTGATGCGTGGCGCGCAACAGCCGCTGCAGGGCAGGCTCGCTCCGTGTGTGTGTGTAGCGATGAAGGAAGCCGGTCCACGAACCCCAGTCAGGCTCGCGCAGGTACACGTTGTCGCCCAGCCAGAGCATGAGGTCGGGATGCTTCGCGGCGATGGCATCGAACACGGGATAGGCATCACCGTACGGCTTCCCTGGCCTGTCGTACGCCGGTTCATTGATGTAGGCACAGCTGCCCACGGCCATGGTGAAGGGGGGCGGATCGGTTCGCCACTTCCACAGCGGTTGCGTGCGGAACCGGAGATCGGCGCCATCATCCACCACACGCCCGTCCAACAGCACGTTGTACCCGTAGGTGATGCCCGGTCTTACCTGGTCCATGCGGAACTCCAGGGCATGGGCCCGATCGGGGTCGCTCACCAGCTCACGGGTGAAGAGCACGCTGTCCGGCCGGTCGATGGGCCAGTAGGCCAGTTGGGCGCGACAGGCCTGCCGGCATTGCAGCCAGATGGTGGCCTCCAGGTGGTCGCTGTGTCCGGGCATGGGCCCGTTGATCATGGGCTGGGATACCGCAGAGGTGGCCAGCACCATGATGGCGCCGGGGAGAACGATGCGCATGAGGCAAAGATGGGGACGGACCTTGCGCAAGCCTGACCCGGGTGCGTCCCGATGGAGGGGCTCAGCGGTTAGCTTTGGCCGGAACCTGAACCGCAACGGATGGAATTCAACCTGATCGAGGCGTGGCTTGACCTGAAGCGCCAGCTCCCCGAACTGCCCATCGAGGGCGTGGGGGCGAAGTACATCTACCCCCTGTTCATTCTGCTGATGATCGGCGAGTACGTGCAGGCCCGCCATCTCTTCGACCTCAAGGAAAGCTGGGCCGGAGTGGTGATGGGCCTGGTGGCGACGCTGATCAAGGTGATCGCCAACGTGTTCGAGATCAGCATCATGCTGTTCCTGTTCCACTGGGCCGAGCCCTTCCGCGAGCAGTACCTCGGGTACAGTACGCTGGGCACCGCCTGGTACGTCTGGATCATCTGCCTGCTCTTCGATGACCACAACTTCTACTGGCACCACCGCATCGCGCACAACGTGCGGTTCCTCTGGGCGGCCCACCTGCCGCACCACTCGGGCAGGATGTTCAACCTGACGGTGAGCATCCGCAACGGCTGGTTCATCGAGTTCTTCAAGCCGATCTACTGGATGTGGATGCCGCTGGTGGGCTTCGAGCCGATCATGATCGCCACGTGCCTGATCATCAACTCCTTCTACCAATTCTTCCTGCACACGCAGCTGGTGCCCTCCCTCGGCTGGTACGAGAAGATCTTCAACACCCCCTGGGTGCACGTGGTGCACCACAGCAGCAACACCGAGTACCTGGACCGCAACCATGGGGGCATCCTCGTGATCTGGGACAAACTGTACGGCACCTGGCAGGAACCCATCAAAGGCGTGGTGCCCAAGTACGGCATCAGCCACAACCCGGACTCCTACAGCCCGATCACCCACAACCTGTTCGAGTTCCAGGAGATCTGGAAGGATGTGAAGCGGGCGCCCACGCTGAAGGCGAAGCTCATGTACATCTTCGGGCCTCCGGGTTGGAGCCACGATGGCAGCAGCAAGACCAGTCGCCAGCTGCAAGCCGAGCTGAAAGCTCAACAGGCCGCCGGACAGGCCGCGGCGTGACCTCGACATGTCGAACGGAAAAGCCGGGCCTGGGCCCGGCTTTTCCGTGTGCATGCGGTCCGTTCAGCGCTTGAACCAGCGCAGGATGCCGCCGCCTTCCTTTTTCTCCTCCTGTTTCGGCCGGTCGACCTTCCCGCGGCGCTCCTCCTCGGCGAACAGCTCACGGGTGAGCTTGTCGTAGTCGGGCCTGGCGGTCTGCTCGCGGCGCTCGCCGGGACGCTGCTCGCGTTGCCGCTGCTGCTGCGGGCGGTCGCTGCGCTGCCCCTGCTGCACCGACCTGGGACCACGCTGGCCATGCTGCTGCGGGCGGCCCTCGCTGCGGCGCTGGCCCTCCTGGCGCGGGCGGCCTTCACCACGCGGGTGACGCTCACTGCGCACCTGCTGGGGCTTCCGGTCGCCCTGCTGCGGACGGCCTTCCCGGCGCTGCTGGCCCTGCGGGCGGTCGCTGCGCTGCCCCTCGCGCGGGGCCCGCTGACCGCGGCCCGGACCACGCGGCTGGCGGGGTTCGCGCACCTCGGGCTCGGCCTTTTTCGGACCGCCCACCATCACGTACGGGTGTTCGGCGACGACAGGGATGTCGCGCCTGATGAGCCGGGTGATGTCGCGCAGGAAGGCCTTCTCCTCGTGATCGCAGAAGCTCAGGGCCTTGCCCGATGCGCCGGCACGGCCCGTTCGACCGATGCGGTGCACGTAGGTCTCGGGGATGTTCGGGATGTCGAAGTTGATCACGTGCGTGAGCCCGTCGATGTCGATGCCGCGTGCGGCGATATCGGTGGCCACCAGGGCGCGGAGCTTGCCCTCCTTGAAGTTCTTCAAGGCGTTCTGGCGGGCCGTCTGGCTCTTGTTGCCATGGATGGCCTCCGCGGCGAACCCGGCCTGTGTGAGCACCTTGGCCACCTTGTTGGCGCCGTGCTTGGTGCGGGTGAAGATGAGGGCCTCCCGGATGGCATCGCCCTGCAGCAGGTGCAGCAGCAGCTTGTTCTTGTCCGTGCGGTCCACGAAGAACATGTGCTGGTCGATGGTCTCGGCCGTGCTGCTCACAGGCGCCACCTCCACCTTGATGGGCTCGGTGAGGATGCTGTTGGCGAGCTTGGCGATCTCGGGAGGCATGGTGGCGCTGAAGAAGAGCGTCTGGCGCTTCTGCGGCAGCTTGGCGATCACCTTCTTCACGTCGTGGATGAAGCCCATGTCGAGCATGCGGTCGGCCTCGTCCAGCACGAAGATGTCGAGGTCGTTCAGGTGCACGTAGCCCTGGCCCATGAGGTCGAGCAGGCGGCCCGGGGTGGCGATCACGGTGTCAACGCCGCGTTGCAGCGCATCGGTCTGGGGCTTCTGGCCCACGCCGCCGAAGATCACGGTGTGCCGCTGCTTCAGGTGGCGGCCGTAGGCGGCGAAGCTCTCGCCGATCTGGATGGCGAGCTCGCGGGTGGGGGTGAGGATGAGCACCTTGATGGGGCGCTTGCCACCCTGCGCGCCGATGCCCCGCTCATGCAACTCCTGCAGGATGGGGATGGCGAAGGCGGCGGTCTTACCGGTGCCGGTCTGCGCGCAGCCCAGCAGGTCCCGTCCTTTCACCAGGTGCGGGATGGCCTGCGCCTGGATGGGGGTGGGGTGGGTGTAGCCTTCTTCCTGAAGGGCTTTGAGGATGGGCTCGATGAGCCCGAGGTCGTTGAACGTGGTCCGTTCCATGATGTGATCCGCCTGTTCCCGGGCGAAGCGGGTGTAATGGTCGGCATGCACAGGCCATTGTCCCTGGGCACACCCTGTTGAGGTGTTGTGATCGCCCCTTCGATCCGGTCCGGCGTGCAATGATCCGCTGGGAGATGGCGCCTGGACAATTCGGACGTCGACCTGGGCCGACACGGAGAGCTGGGCGCTCGGGGCATGTCCACCTTGCGGTGAACGCGGCCAAAGATACGCGAAATGGCCGTGAATGGTTCTGCACGGCCTTCGATGAACGCGAACGCCCGACCATCCCATGGACGATCGGGCGCACACGAATGCAAGGGGATCAGCCCTTCAGCGCCTTGTTGGCATCGAGCATGTCCTTGATGCCGCCCACGCTGCTGAGCACACCGGTGGCCTCGTAGGGCATGTAGATCACCTTGTTGTTCTGGCCGCTGGTCATCTCCTTGAGCGTCTCCAGGTACTTCATGGCGATGAGGTAGTTGGTGGGGTCGCCCTTGCCGCCGGCCACGGCCTCGCTCACCAAGCGGATGGCCTCGGCCTCGCCCTGCGCGCGGCGGATGCGGGCCTGGGCATCGCCCTCGGCCTCCAGGATCTGGCTCTGCTTCTGGCCCTCGGCCTGGGTGATCTGGGCCTGCTGGACACCCTCGGCCTGCAGCACGGCGGCGCGCTTGCTGCCCTCGGCGTCGATGATCTGGGCGCGGCGGTCGCGCTCGGCGCGCATCTGCTTCTCCATGGCCTCGCGGATGTCGCGCGGCGGATTGATGTCCTGCAGTTCCACCCGGTTCACCTTCACGCCCCACTTGTTGCTTGCCTCATCGAGGATGGTGCGCAGCTTCATGTTGATGGTGTCGCGGCTGGTGAGGGTCTCGTCCAGGTCCAGCTCGCCGATCACGTTCCGGAGGGTGGTCTGCGTGAGCTTCTCGATGGCCAGGGGAAGGTTCTCGATCTCGTACATCGCCTTCACCGGGTCCATGATCTGGAAGTAGAGCAGCGCGTTGATCTCGGTCATCACGTTGTCCTTCGTGATCACGTTCTGCCGCGGGAAGTCGTACACGGTCTCCCGGAGGTCGATGCGTTCCTTCTTGACGAACTGGACGAACTTGTTGCCATCGGGCAGGTCGCGCGTGAAGCGGAAGACGATCTCGCGCGGCTTGTCCACGATGGGGATGATGACGTTGATGCCGGCGGTCAGGGTCTTGTGGTACTTGCCCAGGCGTTCCACGACCATGGCTTCGCTCTGTTGCACGATGCGCAGGCCCTTGGCCACGATGAACACCACGAATAGGGCGAGCAGGATGAGGATGATGGTTCCGGCTGACATGTTGGGGAGGTTGGGGGGTTGGGGATCGGGGACGCGGTGTTCGGAGGCCGCTCAGGGTTCGACGGGTCTCACCACGAGCGTGTTGCTTTCCACACGGACGATATCGACCAGGTCGCCGACATGCAGCGCGCGTTCCGTGGTGCACTCCGCCCGCCAGTCGTCGCCATCGATGGCCACGCGGCCGAGCCGGAGCGCCGGTTCGAAGTCCTGGGTGACACGCGCGCGCCGGCCGATCAACGCATCCACGTTGGTGCGCACCGTTTCCCCCGACCAGAGCTTCTTCATCAGCACGGGGCGGATGGTGAAGAAGGCGATGAGGGCCACCGCGGAGAAGGCGATCAACTGGACGGGTGGACCGGCACCGAGGGCGGCGGCGATGCTGCCACCGGCGCAGCCGATGCCCAGGCAGAGCAGAAAGAACCCAGGCACGAAGATCTCCGCGATCAACAGGACGAGCCCGAGGCCCGCCCACCAGTGCCATTGAAAGAGGATGTCCATGGTCGTCGCGGTGTTGCGGCCCGAAGATAGACGGGGGCGAAATCCACGGACGGCCCGTGTCGGATGAGCGGGGGGAGGGAGGGAGGAGCGGCCGGACCGCCGGTCGGTGGCGCCTATCTTGGCCGGCCATGCTCCACCGGCTGCTGGCCTCTCTGCGCACACGACAGGGGCGCGACCATGTGCTGACCTACCTGGGCGAGGGCCTGGTGCTGGCGGGCACCCTAGTGGTGTACCGACTGGCGGCGGACGCCGGGCGCGAGGAGCTCGACCTCTATGTGGTGGTGCGCCGTACGGTCTCCTTCGCCTTCCCCTTCGTGCTGCTCGGCTCGGCCGTGGGCATCACGCGCTTCGTGGCCATGCGGGGCGCAGAGGAGGAGCAGCGGCGTTACCTGGCGGCCTCGCTGGGCTGGGTGGTGCCCCTGGCCTTGCTGACCCTGCTGGCCGGGCTGGTCTGGCAGGCTCCCCTGTCGTGGATCGTGTTCGGCTCGGGCGCACAGGCGCACCTGGTGCCCCCCCTCGCGCTGATGGTGGCGAGCGTGAGCCTGTACGGCCTTGGGTACTCGTACCTGCGGGGACGAGGTCGCCTTCTGGCGGCCAACATGGCGCAGGTGCTCGCGCTAGCGGGCTCTCCGTGGATCGCGTTCCTGCTGTTCGACGACCTCGAAGCGGTCTGCTGGGCCACGGGGGCGGGCTGGGCCTTGATCGCCCTGGCCTGCATCGCACCGCAGTTCAGGGCGGGGCTTCCGCGGGGCGTGGGGCGCGAGCGTGGCGACCTGTTGCGCTATGGCATGCCCCGCGTGCCGGGCGACCTTGCGTTCGGCGCGTTGCTCACCGTGCCGGTGTACGCCGTGGCGCGCACCCATGGTCTGGCGGCCAGCGGCGAGGTGGGCTTCGGGGCCACCTTGCTCAACATCACCGCCGCGCTCTTCGCCCCGATGTCCCTGGTGCTGCTGCCCACCTCCGCCTCACAGCTGGCCGCGGGCGACCACGCGGGCCTCAGCGCGCGGATCGCCCGCCTGTCGCGCCTCACCCTGCTGGCCTCCGTGGCCATGACGGTCGCCTTCGAGCTGGCCGCCGGTCCGATCCTCGAACTGTATCTGGGCCCCACGGCCCGGCATTACGTGGACATGAGCCGCATCGCCTTCCTGGGAGCCCTGCCGTTCGGGGTGTTCATCGGCCTGCGCAGCCTGCTCGACGCCTACTACCACACCCCGCGCAACGGCATCAACCTCACCACGGCGTTCCTGCTGCTGGTGCTCGGCAGTGTGTTCCACTTCGTGGTGCCCACACCCGCAAGCCTCATGGCGTGGATGATGGCCGGGGCCCTGGGCTACCTCGGCTGGGCCACCTGGCGCGACGTGGCCCACGTCCGTGCCGAACTGGACCGCCATGCGGCCGCGGTCGACAACACGCTGCGCGTACTGGTGGTGCGCAGCACGCCCCATGGTCCCCATGGCTTCGAAGGCACCGGGGTCCACGTGCAGGAGCACATCATCGGAACTCGATCGTGGTCCCTGCGCTCACGCGACCGGTGGCGCTTGAAGCGCACCCTGCGTGCCTTCCGTCCCGATGTCGTGCTGGTGCCCGACGCCGATGGTCCGGGCCTGTTCACCGTGCTCAGCAGTTCGGTGCCGGTGGTGATCACCTTCGGGGAAGCACCGGCGCGTGGGGTCGCGCGCTGGACGGGCCAGGCGGCGGCCTTCTTCGGAGCGGGCATCCTGTGCGTGGACGAGGCGGCTCGTGAGCGGCTGTGGTGGCGGCGTGAGGAGGCCCGGGTACTGCCGGCCGGCGGCGCGGAACGCTCCCGGGTCCTGATGACCGTTCTGCGCGGTGCGACCATCACCGGCCAGGCCGGTTGAGCCCGTCCGTCGCACGCGATCCGCATCTTTGGACCCGAACCGCGAACCGCATGCTCAAAGGCAAGACCGTCGCCGTCGTCGTTCCCTGCTACAACGAGGAGAGCCAGATCGGCTTCGTGATCGACACGATGCCCGACTTCGTGGACCGCATCGTGGTGGTGAACGACCACAGCCCCGACCGGACGGCCGAGGTGGTGAAGGAGCTGATCGCACGCGACCGCGCCAAAGGGGAGGGGCGGCGCATCCCGCCACACAAGGTGGAGCGCACCCGCTGGAACGAGGCCGAACTGGTGCTGCAGGAGGAGAGCGAGCGCGAGATGGCGCACTACGTGCCCAGCGAGGTGCTGAACGAGCACCCCGAGACCGACCGCATCATCCTCATCAACAACCTGAAGAACGGCGGGGTGGGGGCGGGCATCGCGCGCGGCTACAAGTGGTGCCAGGACCACGCGATCGACTGCACGGCGGTGATGGCCGGCGACGGGCAGATGGACCCCCATGAACTGGAGAGCATCTGCCTTCCTGTGATCGAGGAGGGCATCGACTACGTGAAGGGCAACCGCCTGATCCACCGCAGCGCCTGGCTGGTGATCCCGCGGGTGCGGTTCTTCGGCAACAGCATCCTCAGCATCCTCACCAAGCTGGCCAGCGGCTACTGGCGCGTGAGCGACACCCAGACCGGCTACACGGCCATCGGGCTGCGCGCGATGCAGGCCATCAAGCTGCACCGGATCTACCGCAGCTACGGCATGCCGAACGACATGCTCGTGAAGCTCAACATCGCCCAGTGCACCCTGCGCGAAGTGGAGATCAAGCCCGTGTACCGCGTGGGCGAGCAGAGCAAGATGAAGGTCTTCAAGGTGATCCCGCGGGTGAGCCGCCTGCTGATCAAGAGCTTCTTCATCCGGCTGTGGCGCAAGTACCTGTTCAAGGACTTCCATCCGCTCTTCATCTTCTACAACTATGCGATCGTGGCCGGCCTCATCACCCTACCCTATGCTTGGAAGATCGGGAAGGCCTTCCTCACCGGCGCGAACGTGGCCACCGAACCGCTGATCGCGTTCCTGTTCCTGGCCACCAGCAGCTTCCAGGCCCTGATCTTCGCCATGTGGATGGACATGCAGGACAACGAGCGCCTGTACCGGTAGGCCGCAAGGCGGCGGGTATCTTTGCCGCCCATGTGCGGCATCTTCGGTCTCATCGCCCGGTCCGACGCGGGCCTTGACCGGCCCTTCACCGAGCGGGTGATGCGCGACCTGTTCATGCTGAGCGAATCGCGTGGCAAGGAAAGCAGCGGGATCGCCGTGCGCGATGCGGCAGGACGGTCGATCCACGTGACCAAGGACGATGTGCCGGCGACCGACCTCATCCGCTCGGCCGCCTACGCCGCTTTTCTCGACCAGGCCCTGACACCGGCCTTCGGCGAAGGACAGCGTGAGCTGGCACTGATCGCGCACAGCCGGCTGGTGACCAACGGGAGCCAGGAACACAACCACAACAACCAGCCCGTCATCAAGGACGGCATCGTCATGATCCACAACGGGATCGTGACCAACGTGGAGGCGCTCTGGGCGAAGTACGCCGGCCGCATCGAGCGCCGCTACGAGGTGGACACCGAGGTGCTCGCCGCGCTCTTCCGCATGTTCCTCAGGGAAGGGAAGGGGCCGGTGGAGGCCGTGCGCGCTGTGTTCAGCGAAATGGAGGGTGCGGCCAGCGTGGCGATCCTCTTCGCGGATGCGGCGCAGGTGCTGCTGGCCACCAACACCGGCTCGTTCTACACCCTCACCGACCCCAAGGGCAGCCTGGTCTTCGCCTCGGAGGCGTACATCCTGCGCACCTTCCGCGACGGCGAGGCCATGAAGGCCCGGTATGGCGGGCTGGAGGCCGAGTGGCTGGAGCCGTTCACCGGCAAGCTCATCGACCTGACCACGTTCACCGTCACCGACTTCGGGCTGAAGGAGACCGCCCCAGGCCCCACGCTGGCCGCCACCGAGCCGTTCCGGATCACCGACCATTCCGAAGGTGGAGCGCCGGCGGCCCCGGCCATGGCCACCAGCGATGAGGGCCGGCTGCGCCAACTGATCGAGTTCCCCGAGGAGGTGATGCGCAGCATCCGGCGCTGCAGCCGGTGCCTGCTGCCCGAGACCTTCCCCTACATCAGCTATGATGGGAAAGGGGTCTGCAATTACTGCCACAGCTACAAGCCGAAGGGCCTGAAGGTGGACAAGCGGCCGCAGTTCGAGGAGGTGCTGCGGAAGTACCGCCGCAACGATGGCAAGCAGGACTGCATCGTGGCCTTCAGCGGCGGGCGCGACAGCAGCTACGGCCTGCACCTGCTGGTGAAGGAGTTCGGCATGACCCCGCTCACCTTCACCTACGACTGGGGCCTGGTGACCGACCTGGCGCGGCGCAACATCGCCCGCATGACCGGCAAGCTCGGGGTGGAGAACATCCTGGTGAGCGCGGACATCAAGATGAAGCGCCGCAACGTGCGCCTGAACATGGAGGCGTGGTTGAAGCAGCCGCGCCTGGGCATGATCCCCCTGTTCATGGCCGGGGACAAGCACTTCTTCGTGCACGTGAACAACATCCGGCGGCAGACGGGCATCCACTGCGACATCTGGATGGAGAACAAGCTGGAGAACACCGACTTCAAGGCCGGCTTCGCCGGCATCCGGCCCAACTTCGACAAGGAGCGCATCGACAAACAGACCACGCTGGCCAAGCTGCAGATGCCGCTGTACTACCTGCGCAACTTCGTGGCCAACCCCGGCTACCTCAACGCCAGCCTGCCCGACACCTACAGCGCGTTCAAGGCCTACTACACCGAGCCCCGCGACGTGTACCTGCTGCTCTTCGACTACATCCCGTGGAACGAGGAGACGCTGGACCGCACGCTGAAGGACGAGTACAACTGGGAGATCTCGCCCGACACCACGAGCACCTGGCGGATCGGCGATGGCACGGCGGCCTTCTACAACTACGTGTATGGCCTTGTGGCGGGCTTCACCGAGTTCGACACCTTCCGCAGCAACCAGATCCGCGAGGGCATGATCACCCGGGAGGAAGGCCTGGCCCATGTGCTGCGCGAGAACCGCCCGCGCTTCGAGAGCATGCACTGGTACTTCGAGACCATCGGCGTGGACATGGAGCGGGCCCTGAAGGCGATCAATGCCATGCCGCGGCTCTATCGCCGGCAGGGATCCTGATGGACGAGCGGTTGCACTTCCTGCTGGTCCTCACCATCACCAACATCGGGATGGGCGGTGTGATGGCCGCGCTGCTGCTCCGGTGGGACCACCGGCTGAGGCTTCCGCATGGAGCGGTCATCCTGCTGGGGCTGGCGCTGGGGCCCTTCGTGGCCTCGCTGCTGCTCTACTACCAACTGCTGTTACTGCCCGGACGAAGCGCTCCTGCGGTGCTGCTGACCACGCTGGTCATCGCCGCCGGGGCGGGCCTGCTGGCGGGCCGGGGATGGACCGCGCTCGGCGGACGGATCCGCGCGGTGCCCGCGCTCCTGCGCGACGACGTCTGGATGCGTTGGTTCGCCGCGGGCACCCTGCTGATGCTGGGCATCGCCGCGGTGGTGCTGGCCACCAAACCCTTGGTGGACCATGATGTGCTCGAATACGCGGTGCGGGGGCGCTGGTTCCTGGACACCCTGGAGGTGACCTACGAGCGCCATCCCTTCGATGCGCGCAACGGCTTCTACTACGTGGGGCTGCACGGCCACTCGTTCCCGCTGCTGTTCACCTGGGACGGGCTCTGGCAGCGGATCACCGGCGCCACGGGCGACCTCTGGCCGCGCAGCATCACCCTGTGGTACGCCTGGCTGCTGATCGCCCTGACGTGGTCCGTGCTGCGCCAGTGGGACCGTGCGCTGGCCTTCGTGGGCGTGCTGAACATGGTGGTGCCCTTCGGGTTCGCCCTGCTGTTGGTGATCCACCACCTGGACAGCTACCGCATCACCCTGTTCACGGCGATGGTGCTGCTGGTGCTCGTGCTCCGCGAACGGCCGGAGCTTCCGCTGGTGCTGCTCTTCGGCGCGGTGCTGGGGGCCCAGGCCTTCATCCACAGCACCGGGGCCATCCTGGGCGGTGTGCTCTGGGTGCTCTGGTTGGTGATGCATCCGGGAACGCTGCGTACGAGGATGCGCCACGCCGGCGCCTCCGCCGTACTTGCGCTGGCCTTCGGAGGCGTTCACTACGTGCTCGACACGATGATCGGCACCCGTTGGATCTTCAAGGACATCATCTGGTTCTGACGATGGACGGACGACAGTTCAGCCGGATGATGTGGGCGCTGCTCGTCGCCTTCGGCGTGATGCTCCCGGTGGCCTACTACGGCTGGCTGA
Organism: Flavobacteriales bacterium; assembly: GCA_016715895.1. Taxonomy (NCBI): domain Bacteria; kingdom Pseudomonadati; phylum Bacteroidota; class Flavobacteriia; order Flavobacteriales; species Flavobacteriales bacterium. The sequence continues at coordinate 561,200 of JADJXH010000003.1, forward strand.
TGCCGCTGGAGGTGGGGGACATGGACCCGCAGCTCTTCGAACGCGGCATCGGATCACCGCTGCTGGCCTGGCTGAACGGCTACCTCGGCGTGCTCTTCAACTACCGGTACCTCGGCGCCACGAACTGGCTGGTGCTGATCCCCATCGGCATGGTGCTGGCCACCTGGCGGCGCCGGGCGCCCTGGCAGCGCGGGTTGGTGGTGTTCTACACCGCGGCGCTCGCCCTCATCGGCGCGATGGGCGGCTTCAACTATCGCTATGCGCTCACCCTTCAACCCCTCACCATCGCCGCCACCTGCGTGTTCGTGTGGCTCACCTTCGAACGGAAAGGCAGGAGCGCGCGCGAGCGGGGCGCGTTCGTGACGGTCATGGCCCTGCTGGGCGTGCTGAACTCGGCCGCCTCCATCCACTATCACTTCCGGGTGGCCTCGGTGATGGCCGCCCCCCCACCGGAGGCGCGCCCCGGCGCCACGCTGGCCGAGCGGCTCGATGCGGGGCCCGAGGACCTGGAGCGCTGGCTGAACGACCATGGCGTGAGACCCACCGACACGGTCCTCGTCAACAATCTGCCCGTGTGGTACTACCGCACCCGGCGGCCCGGCATCTACTTCTGGTGCGGATCGGACCAGCTGTTCCTACGCGACGGCACGCACGCCCTCCTCGCCGGACGCACGGTCCCCGGGGCGGCTTCACTGCTGCGCGACAGCCTGCACTGCCGGTACATCTTCAGCACCGGTGAGCTCAGCGCGTTGTCACCGCCCTTCACGCGGTTCCTGGCCGAAGCCTGCGAGCCCGTGGCCACCGATCCCAAGGGCCACACCCTCCATCGGGTGAAGGATACCTTGCGCCGTTGACGATGCGGCCGCTCCGGGGCAAGTTCTCCACCGACCTGATCTGGAACGCAGGGGCCTTCGGCCTCAGCGCCCTCATCGGGGTGCTGCTGAACGTGCTCATCCTGCGCACGCATGGCGCGTCAGCGCTCGGGATCTTCAATCAGGCCTACGCCCTGTACATCCTGCTGAGCCAGCTGGCCGTGGGCGGCGTGCACCTCGCCGTGCAGGCCTTCGTGCCGCGGGAGCTGCAGGCGGACCGACGACCCGACGTGCAGCTGACCGTCGCGCTCGTCCTGAGCACCGCGACGGCGCTGACGGTGATGGCGCTTGCCTGGCTGCTGCGCGATCTGCCCGGTCGATGGTCCGGCAGTGCCGGCGTGGGGGAGGCCTTCCCGCTGGTGATCCCGGGCCTGCTCTTCTTCACCTGGAACAAGGTGCTCTTGAGCTACCACAATGGAGCCCGCCGCATGCGCTTGTTCGCCGTGTTCCAGCTGCTGCGCTTCGTGCTGATGCTGGCGGCCCTGGCGGCACTGGTGGCCCTGAAGCGTCCGGCCGATGAACTTGCCGTGCTGCTCACCCTGGCAGAGGCCGCGTTGCTGCTCGTCCTGCTCCCGGCCACGCTGCCGCATTGGCGACCGGGGCGTTCACAGGGCGCCCGGCAGGTGGCGCGCGAACAGTTCCGCTTCGGCAACCGGGCGCTGGCCGGCAACTTCCTGCTGGACGTCAACACCCGGGTGGACGTGTTCCTGCTGGGCTTCTTCCTGGACGATCGTGCGGTGGGCCTGTACAGCATGGGCGCCACCGTGGCCGAGGGTGTGATGTACCTGCCGGTGCTCTTCCGCAACACGATCAACCCGGTGATCACGCGGGCCTGGCACCAGGGTGGTCCGGAGCTGCTGCGGAAGGTGGTCCGCCGCAACCGCCGCAGCTTCTTTCGCCTGCTGGCCCCGCTCATCGCGCTCACCATCCCCCTGTTCCCGGTGGGCATGTGGATGCTGGGGATGCGCGAGGAACCGTTCACCGTGTGGGCCGTGTATGCCATCCTGGTGGCGGGCGTGGCCCTGACGGCAGGCCATCAGCCGTTCCTGATGCTCTTCAGCCAGGTGGGCCGACCCGGCACACAGACCCTGTTCATCGCGGGCATCTTCACGGCGAACGTGCTGTTGAACCTGGCCCTGATCCCCGCGCTGGGGCTGCTGGGTTCGGCCCTGGCCACCGCGCTCAGCAGCGGGGCGCTCGTGCTCCTGATGGACCACCTGGCCCGCACCCGGCTGCGGCTCCGCCCATGAAGCTGCCGCCGCTGCCCCCCGTGCCGCGCGTCAGCGTGGTGATCCCCTGCCTCAACGAGGCGGGCCACATCGGCCGATGCCTGGCCTCGCTGGAAGCAGCGGACCGCACGGGCATGGAGCTGAGCGTACTGGTGTGCGATGGAGGCAGCACGGATGGCACGCGGGACGAGATCGTCGTGCACCAGGAACGCTCCCCGGTGGTACACCTGGTGGAGAACCCCGACCGCACCACCCCGCACGCCATGAACCGCGGCCTGGCCGCCCGGCCCTTCGATGTCGCCATCCTGCTGGGCGCCCACGCTACGGTGGAGCCGGACTGGTTGGTGCGCAACCTGGCCGCCCTGCGCAGCGATGCCGGGGCAGGCTGCGCGGGCGGTGTCATCATCAACACCTACACGGACCGCACCTCCAGGGCCATCGGAGCTGCGATGGGCCACCCCTTCGGCGTGGGGAACGCGCACTTCCGCACGGGGACCAAGGCGGGACCGGTGGACACCGTGGCCTTCGGAGCCTATCGCCGCGAGGTCTTCGAGCAGGTCGGCACCTTCCATGAGGCGCTGGTGCGCAACCAGGATGACGAGTTCAACCACCGGGTCACCAGGGCCGGTTTCCGCATCCTGCTCGACCCGGCGATCCGCTCCTCCTACGCGGTGCGCGCCTCCTTCGCCAAGCTCTATCGCCAGTACCACCAGTATGGCTACTGGAAGGTCTTCGTGAACCGCCTGCACCGCACGGTGACCACCTGGCGGCAGGTGGTGCCCGCCGCGTGGGTGGCGGGACTGGTGCTGGGGCCTGCGCTGGGGCTGGTGTGGCCTTGGGCGGCCTGGGCCACGGGCGCCGGTGTGCTGGGCTACCTCGCCGCAGCGGGCTGGAGCGCCTGGCGCGCCGCGGAGCAGCCGGCGGACGTGCCGCGCGTCCTGTACGCCTTCCTGATCCTCCATCTCGCCTACGGTCTGGGCTATTGGAAAGGCATCGTGCACTTCGTGCTGCTCGGACGACAGCCGGGGCAGCGGGCAGGGCGTCTCACCCGATAGGCGAACCACCTTTGCGCGATGCGGACCATCACCGGCCAAGGCGATCCTGCCGTCCAGCATGCGTTCGCGCTGCTGCTGGTGCTGCTGCCCCTGGCCCCGGCGCTGGTGCCGCTGGCCGTGGTCCTGCTCGCCGTGGCGGTGATCCGCCTGCGGTGGAGATCCTCCAAGGTCCCCTGGCGCCTGGAGCGGGGTGACGGTTCACTGCCGCTGATGGCCGCCTACTACGCGTTGCACGTGGTCGGCATGGCGTGGACCACCAACACGGCGTTCGGTGCGTTCGACCTGGAGGTGAAGGCCGCCTTTCTGCTCTTCCCTGTGCTGGCCGTGGTCCTGCCCGTGCGTTCGGCGCTGGACGTCCGTCCGTTGCTCACGGTCTTCGTGCTCGCGAACGCGGTTGCGGCCCTGCTGTGCCTGCTGCTCGCGGTGGGGGCCATCGTGGCCGAGCGCGTCCACCCGGATCCCGGTGGCGCCGTGGTCGGCATCTCCCATCTCTTCGAGTCGCGCTTCTCGCGGTTCCTGCACCCGACCTATATGGCGATGTACGCCGTGTTCGCGCTGGCCATCCGGCTGTTCGGGGGGGTGGGGCAGCGCGGTGGTCCGTGGAGCAGTGCCGGGGTGGTGCTGCTCCTCGTCGCGGCGGTGGTGCTCAGCAATTCGAAGATGGGTTGGATCACCCTGGTCGTGCTGCTGGTGCACGGTGCCTGGCACTTCCGGCGGGATCGAACGATGCGGCGTGCACTGGTGGGCGGCCTGCTGGCGGGCGCGGTCCTCTTCGGCAGCCTGTTCGCCGCCGTGCGGCCCGTGCGGCTGAAGGTGTTGCAGGCCTTCGAGGCCACCCGGGGCTTCGATCCGGGGTCCGACCGCAGTTCGGACCTGCGTCGCATGACCTGGTCGGTGGGCCTGGACCTGTTGCGGGCGCATCCCTGGACCGGGGTCGGCACGGGCGACATCAAGGACGAGCTCCACGCCGAGAGCGCCCGCAGGGGGTATGTGCATGTGGTGGACAAGCGGCTCAACGCCCATTCGCAGTTCGTGCAGAGCGGCATCGCCCTGGGCTGGCCGGGGCTGATCCTGTGCGCGGCCCTGCTGCTGGTGCCGCTGTTCGCGGCGATCCGCAGGCAACGGCCGGTGGCCGCGGCCTTCCTTTACCTTGTGCTGCTGAACGCGACCGTCGAAAGCCTGCTGGAAGTGCAGGCCGGCGTGGTGTTCCTGGCCGCCTTCGCCTTCATCTTCCACGTTCCGCATGCCCCCGATCCCGTTCAGCCCGCCACGCATCGATGACCGCACCGTGAAGGCCGTGGAGGAGGCCCTCCGCAGCGGATGGATCACGACCGGCCCCCGCACCAAGGAGTTCGAGCGAAGGCTGGCCGCCTACTGCGGCGTGGAGCGGGTGATCGCGCTCAACAGCTGGACCAACGCGTGCGAGCTGGCCCTTCGGTGGTTCGGCATCGGGCCGGGTGACGAGGTGATCGTGCCCGCCTACACCTATTGCGCCACCGCCAACATCGTGATGCATGTGGGCGCCAAGCCGGTGCTGGTGGACGTGCTGGACGACTTCACGATCGATCCCGATGCCGTGCGGCGGGCCCTGACACCGCGCACCAAGTGCATCATCCCGGTGGACATCGGAGGGCTGCCCGCTCGGGTACCCGAGATCATGCGGCTGGCGGAGGAGTGCTCCCCGCTGTTCACCCCGGCGGTGAACCTGCGCGTGGCGGGCAGCAACCCGCAGATGCGCCTCGGGCGCGCACTGGTGCTCGCCGATGCCGCGCACTCCTTCGGGGCCCGCATCGATGGCCGACCGGTGGGGACCCAGGCCGACATCACCGGCTTCAGCTTCCACGCCGTGAAGAACCTCACCACCGCCGAGGGCGGGGCGCTCGCCTTCAACCTGCCCGCGCCCTTCGACACCGACGAGCTGTACCGCCACTTCAACACCATGAGCCTGCACGGACAGAGCAAGGATGCCCTGGCCAAGACGCAGCCCGGTGCCTGGCGCTACGATGTGGCCTTCCCCGGCTGGAAGTGCAACATGACCGATCTGCAGGCCGCGATCGGGCTGGTGGAACTGGAGCGCTACGAGGACGACACCCTCGTCCGCAGAAGGGCCATCTGCGAACGGTACGACCGGGCCTTCTCCGCGGATGAACGCTTCATCGTGCCCACCTTCCACGACGGAAAGCGCGCGAGCAGCCACCACCTGTACATGCTCCGCGTGCGGGGGGCCTCCGAGGAGCAGCGCGATGCCATCATCACGGCCATCGCCCGGCGCGACGTGAGCGTGAACGTCCACTTCATCCCGCTTCCGCTGCTCAGCTACTACAAGGGCCTGGGCTACCGGATGAGCGACCACCCGCGCAGCTTCGAGCTGTACTGCAATGAGATCAGCCTGCCCGTTTTCTACGACCTCACCGACGACCAGGTGGACACCGTGGTGGCCGCGGTGAAGGGGGCGGTCGCCGAGGTGCTCGGATGATCCATGGCTTTCAAGCGCGCCTTCGATATCGTCTTCGCGAGCGTGGCGTTGGTGCTCCTGCTTCCGCTGCTGGTGCTCTTCGCCCTCGCGGTGGCCTTCACTTCGCCGGGCGGGGCGTTCTTCCGCCAGGTGCGTGTGGGGCGCCACGGAAGACCGTTCAACCTGTTGAAGTTCCGCAGCATGCGGCCGGGGAGCGAGGCGCTGGGTCAGCTCACGATCGGTGGCCGCGACCCACGGATCACCGGGGTGGGGCATTTCCTACGGCGGACCAAGCTGGATGAACTGCCCCAGCTCTGGAACGTGCTGAAGGGCGACATGAGCGTGGTGGGGCCCCGTCCCGAGGTGCCGCGCTACGTGGCGCTGTACACCACCGACCAACGACAGGTGCTCAGCGTCCGCCCCGGCATCACCGGCATGGCCAGCCTGGACTATGTGGACGAGAACGAACTGCTGGCGCGGTCCGACGATCCGGAACGCACCTACGTGGAGGAGGTGATGCCGGCGAAGCTCGCCCTGGACCTGCGCTACGTGCGCGAGCGCACCTTCGCCCTGGACCTGCGCATCATCGCAGCCACACTACGCCTCATCTTCAGGGCTCGAGCCGCTTAGGCTCATCGGGCATCGGTCCCAACAGCTGGCGCAACCGGTCCAGTTCCGCGGCACGCTCGCCATCGCCCTGCTTCACGTAGCTGTGGTGCAGGTTGTTCAGCTGGCGCCGAACGATGTCGCGGTTGGTGCAGGGCTGGTAGAAGCCCTCCTGCGGCGCGATCTGCAGCTTCTGCAGGAACTCGTCGATCTCGTTGCGGCCCAGGATGTCGCCCTGGCTGAAGGGGTTCACGTAGAACAGGATGTTCTGCTGAAGCCCGCCGCCCACGCTGCCCTCCTCGAGATAGGCCAGCACGAAGTGGTTCGGCAGGTTCACCCCGCGCAGGGGCAGGTCCAGGTCCTCGGCCACCACCTGATAGATGATCGACAGGGAAAGCGGGTTGCCCTTGCGGCTGTCGAGCACATCGTTGATGTAGCTGTTCTGCGGGGCGTGGTAGTTGCGTTTGTTGCCCTTGAAGCCGTGCACCTGAAAGAAGATGTGGTTGAACACCCGCACCTTCTCGAAGGCGGTGAGGTGGTCGTTCAGCTCCAGCCAGATGTCCTGCCGGATGGCGGCCAAGCGGGCCTTGATCCGTTGCTCGTCCAGGTCGGGATACCGATAGCGGCATACGATGAGGGCGCCTTCGAGCAGGTCCTCGCAGCCGCGGTCGCACCAGTCCTTCAACCGGGCCTCCACATGGTCCAGATGCAGGGTGTGCAGCAGGTCCTCCACGCGGGAACGGAAGAGGTCGCCCTGGTCGTCGATCTCCCATGCCCGCTCCAGCACAGGCCGCACGCGGTCGCCGAGCGATACGATGCGCGACCTGACCTGTGCGTAGATGTCCTCGTCGGGATCGTCGATCAGGGTGATCAACGCCTGGATCTCGTTCTCGCTCATGCCCCCCGATGGCCGTTGCCCGGCCTCGACGAAAGTACCCGGGGCCCTCCGGGGGCGCGGTGCCCCGTCGGCGTACTTTCAACCACTAGGCTGTTGATCGCTCCAGCACTTCGCCCACCATGGTCCGCACGGCGGCATGATGGTCCCGGCTGAACTCGCGGCGGAAGCGGTTGGCCACCACCGTGCACACCGTGCAGGTGCGGTGCCCGAGCAGCGCGCCCAGGCCATAGAGCGCACTGGTCTCCATCTCGTAATTGGCGATGCGCAGGCCATCGTGCCGGAAATCGGTGAAGCGCGCGTTCAGCCCCTCCACCGCCGTGCCGAGGCGCAGCTGCCGCCCCTGCGGGCCGTAGAACCCGCCCGCCGTGGCGGTGATGCCCGCATGGTTGCCTTCGGCCATCACCCGCACGAGCTCGGCATCGCCCGTGGCGAGGTAGGGCCGGGGCAGCGCCTCGGGCCATGGCACGTGCGCCATGAAGGCGTTCAGCACCTCCCGTTCATGCGCGTCCTGCTCGTGGGCGTAGTAGTGCAGCACGTTGTCGAGGCCGAGGCCGTGGGTGCTGACGATGCGCGCGTCCACGGGGATGTCGGGCTGCAGCGATCCACAGGTGCCCAGCCGCACGATGCGCAGGCTCCGATGCGTATCGAGCGGCGTGCGCCGTTCCAGATCGATGTTCACCAGCGCGTCCAGCTCGTTCAGGACGATGTCGATGTTGTCCGTGCCGATGCCGGTGGCCAGCGCGGTGATCCGGGTGCCGTGGTACACCCCGGTGTGAGAAACGAACTCCCGGTTCTGGGCGCGGTGCTCGATGCGCTCGAACAGGGCGCTGATGGTGGCGATGCGGCCGGGATCGCCGGCGACCAGGACCAGGTCGCCCACATGCTCCGGGCGCAGGCCGAGGTGGTACACCGAACCATCGGGGCCCAGCACGAGCTCGCTATCGGCCAGAGGGCTGCCGGCGGGGATCGTTCGCGAGGCACGCATGCGGACGTCAGTTGCCGAACACCCGCTTCAGCAGGTCGGTGGTGCGCGCCAGGGGGTTCTCGCGGATCTTCCGCTCCTCGTCCGCCAGCAGGGTGAACAGCCCGATGATGGCCTTGTCGGTGACATAGGCATTGAGGTCGGGATCCACCGCCTTGCCACCCGTGAACAGGGCCGCCCCGTTGTACGCGTTGGCCAGCGGTGTCCAGTAGCTGGTGAGGGCGACCTGGGCGGTGGCCTTTTCCACGATGGGACGGAAGCGGCCGGTGAGAGCCTCGGTGGTGCGCTGCCGCAGCAGGGTGGTCGCCGCGTCGGGCCCGCCTTTGAGGATCGCGAATCCGTCCTCCACGCTCAGGCCCGTGATGGCGTCCACGAACACCGGCACGGCCTCCTTCACCGCGGTCTCGGCGGCCTTGTTCATGGTGCGCTCGAAATCCTCCACCGGTTTGGTCATGCCCAGGCCCAGCAGGGTGGTGCGCACCTTCTCGGCCTCGGCGGGGAAGGGGATGCGGATGCGTGGCTCGTTCCAGAAACCGCCGTCGGCGCCGGCCAGGTCCACGCTGCGCTGGCTGCCCACCTCCAGCGCCTGCTTCAGTCCGCGCACCACCTCCTCGTTGCTGAGGCCTGCGCCGCTTCCCGCACCACCCAGCATCTGGCCCGCGGTGCCCAGGATGCCCTGCAGATCCTGTGCACGAGGGATCAGCGGCATGGCGAGGAGGGCGAAGAGGCCCAGGACGTGGAAGGAAGTTCTCATGGTCGTGCGTCCTGGTCCAGGACGAGGCGGATGCGTTCGGGGATGGGGATCGTGGTGTGGGTGAGGTAGTTGAAGCACACCATCACACTGCGGCCCTCGGCACACAAGGTCCGTGCCGCGCCGTTCAGCACGTGCACCCCATAGGCCAGCTCGAAGCTCCTGCCACCCACGCGGGTGCACCAGCAGTCCACCTCCACCCGGTCGTTCAGCCGCACCGGACGCCGGTAGTCCACCTCGTTGCGGCCGAGGATGAGCCCTTCACTGGTCCAGTCATGCTCCGCTCCGAAGAGCGGGTTCAGGTAGCTCATGCGCGCCAGTTCGAAATACTGGAGGTACACGGCGTTGTGCACATGCCTGGCCATGTCCACATCGGCGAACCGCACCTGGATGGGGGTGGTGACCACGCGCAGGGCCATCCTCAGGACATGGGGTTCAGGATCACCGAGAAGACCACGATGCTGTTGGGGTCGCGGTCGTAGTAGAGCTTGTCCAGCGCGTCCAGCACGTTCTTGGCCCGGAAGTACGAGGTCTGGAGCAGGTTCTCCCCACGCATCGTCCACTGGATGGTGTAGGAGCTTTCGCGTTCCTTGTAGACACGCACGTAGTCCAGCATGGCCCGGAGGGCATCGAGCCGGTCGCTTCCGTCGGTGCTGTGGAACAGAAAGCTCTGGTTGTGGCGCGGATTGATGGTGATGAGGTAGAGCTTCGTGCGTCCACCGGGCGCCGGCTCGAAGTTGAAGACCAGCCCGTCCGGCCCCACGCCGATGTGCTCGGCGATCTCCTTCTGCACCTTGGCGATGTCCAGGTTCTTGTCTCGGGTCATGGGCGGGTGGTGGATGAGGGCGGCAAAGGTACCCCGCCTAGTGCGGCCGGGCCTCATCGAGCGCCTCGAAGACCGAGTTCCGGCTGCGGTACTCGGGCACCAGGGCCTTCATGCGGGCCACGAGCACCTCGGGCGCGGCCATGTGCGCCATGACGGCGATGGACCGGATCTCCTCCAGGGTTCCGGGCGGCGGAGCGCCCTGATCACGGCCGATGAGGATGCGCGGGTGGTGCGTCGGCTGGGTGTCCTCCCTTGCCGCCAGCAGTTCCTCGTAGAGCTTCTCGCCCGGACGCAGGCCGGTGTGGCGGATGGCGATGTCGCGCCCGGGTTCCTTGCCGCTGAGGCGGATCATGCGCTCGGCCAGGTCCTGGATGCACACGGGCGCCCCCATGTCGAAGACGTACACCTCGCCACCCTGGCCCATGGTCCCGGCCTCCAACACCAGCCGGCAGGCCTCGGGGATGGTCATGAAGTAGCGCGTCACCTCGGGATGGGTCACCGTCACCGGTCCACCGGCGGCGATCTGCCTGCGGAACAGGGGGATCACCGATCCGCTGGAACCGAGCACGTTGCCGAAGCGCGTGGTGATGAACCGCGTGGACGTGCCTTGCGCGTGCAGGGCGCGGAGGCAGAGCTCGGCCACGCGTTTGGTGGCGCCCATCACGCTGGTGGGGTTCACGGCCTTGTCGGTGCTCACCAGCACGAGGTCGCGCACCCCGTGCCGAACACAGGCTTCGGCAACATTCAGCGTTCCGCCCACATTGGTGCGCACCGCCTCGGCGGGTTGCAGCTCCATCAGCGGAACGTGCTTGTAGGCCGCTGCATGGAAGACCACCGTGGGACGGTGCAGCGCGATGAGCCGGTCCACGGCTTCCGCCTCGCGCACATCACCCACCACCGCGGCGAGCTCGAGATCCGGCCCGGTGCGGTCCAGTTCCACGGAGAGATCGTGCAGCGGACTCTCCGCCTGGTCCAGCAGCACCAGTCGCGACACCCCGAGGGCCGCCAGCTGGCGGCACAGTTCACTGCCGATGCTGCCTGCGGCCCCGGTGACCAGGACGCGTTCGCCCGCGAACCGCGAGCGCACCACCGAATCGTCCAGCCGGATGATGGGGCGCCCCAGCAGGTCCTCGATGTGCACCTCACGGATCTGGCCGGCGCTGAGCTGCCCGTTGATCCAGGCGTTCACCGGAGGGATGCTGCGCACCTGCACCCTGGCGGCCATGCAGGCGTCCACCACCTTCCGCCGGTGCTCCGGATCGGGGTTCATGATGGCGATGATCACCTGTTGCACCTCGCCACCGGCGAGCAGGCCGGGCAGCCGGTCGGTGTGCCATACCTCCACGCCTTCGAGCCTCCGCCCGGTCTTGCGCGGATCATCGTCCACGAAGGCCGCCACGGCATAGCGCACCGAGCCTTCCCGCTCGAGGGTGCGCTTGGTGATCAACCCGGCCTCGCCCGCCCCATGGATCACCACGTTCACGCGTTCCTTTCCACTGCCGCGGGCCTTCAGGTAGAGCAGCTTCACGGCGATGCGCGAGGCGATCATGGCGATGAGGGCGCCCATCGTCTCGATGATGAGCACCGAGAAGGGGAGGAGGTAGCGGCCGTCCACCGCGGCTTCCCGGACCAGGTTGAGCAGGGCCAGCACCACCGATCCGGCCACCACGGTGAAGAAAATGCGGCGTGCGTCCTCCGTGCCCGTATGGCGCACCATGCCCCGCTGGATGCCGGCCAGCAGGAAGGAGCCCGACCGTACGGCCAGATAGATGGGGAGCACGGGGCCCAGCAGCCGCCACTCGAGCGGCGGCACCTGGAAGTTGAAGCGAAGCTGGTAGGCGGCCACCAGCGCCGTCAGGCAGAGGCCGAGGTCCAGCAACAGGACCGCCCAGCGGGGAAAGGCCTTCGCGCGTTCCATGCAGCGTGCCGGGCCAAGGTACGGGACGCCTGCGCGTCGCGGCCGTGGGTTTTCTTTGCGGTCCCCGATGCCCCGCATCCTGTTCATCGGCGCGCACCGACGCGACCGCTCCCCGAGCCAGCGCTACCGGTTCGACCAGTTCATCCCTTACTGGGAGGAGCACGGCTTCTCCGTCCACTACGCCTCGCTGATCGACGAGGCCGATGATGCGGTCTTCTACACCCCCGGCAACCTGGCGGCCAAGGCGCGCATCTTCCTCAAGAGCTACCGCCTGCGCCGGCAGCACGTGGCCATGGCCGCGCACTTCGACCTGGTCTTCATCCAGCGCGAGGCCTTCATGACCGGGAGCACGCGCTTCGAAAGGGCCCTCGCGCGGAGCGGACCGCCGGTGATCTACGACTTCGACGATGCCATCTGGCACATGGACGTCAGTGACGGCAACCGGCGGCTGCGCTGGTTGAAGGATCCCGGAAAGACGGCCACCCTGATCCGGCTCGCCCACCATGTGATCGCAGGAAATGCCTACCTGGCGGATTACGCCCTGAAGCACAATCCGCAGGTGGAGGTGATCCCCACGGTGATCGACACGGAGCGCTACCGGCCACGGGTGCATGGGCCATCCGCCGGGCCTGTCGTGATCGGCTGGACCGGCAGCCAGACCAGCATGGCCCACCTGCGGAAGGTGACGCCCATGCTGCAGGATCTTGGGCGGCGCTGGGGCGACCGCATCCACCTGCGGGTGGTGAGCGACCGCCCCTTCACGCTGCCGGGGCTGCACGTGGAGAACGTGCCCTGGCGAAGCAGCACCGAGCCGGAGGACCTGGCCCCGATGGACATCGGCATCATGCCCCTGCGCGACGACCCGTGGAGCCGGGGCAAATGCGGGCTCAAGGGCCTTCAGTACATGGCCATGGGCGTGCCCCCCGTGATGTCGCCCGTGGGCGTCAACACCGGCATCGTGCGCGACGGGGAGAACGGCTTCCTGGCCGCGGACCAGGCGGAATGGCTGGAGAAGCTCGGCCTGCTGATCCAGGATGCCGACCTTCGTGGCCGGCTGGGCCGCGCCGCGCGCCGGACCGTGGAGGAGGGCTTTTCCACCGTGGCCTGGCGCGACCATTACATCGACCTGTTCAACCACCTCATCAGAACCCATGGGAACCCACACCGAACTGAAGACCACCGCGCTGCGGCACGTGCATGAAGCCCTCGGCGCCAAGATGGTGCCCTTCGCCGGCTTCCTGATGCCCGTGCAGTACAGCGGCGTCACCGACGAGCACCTCGCCGTGCGCAACGGGGTGGGCCTGTTCGATGTGAGCCACATGGGCGAGTTCCTCGTCCGCGGCCCCGGTGCGCTCGACCTCATCCAGCGCGTCACCAGCAACGACGCCTCCAAGCTCACCGTGGGCAAGGTGCAGTACAGCTGCCTGCCCAACGACACCGGCGGCATCGTGGATGACCTGCTCGTGTACCGGATGCAGCACCAGGACGACCACCACTACGTGTTGGTGGTGAACGCCGGCAACATCGCCAAGGACTGGAACTGGATCAACGCGCACAACACGTTCGACGCCGCACTGGAGGACATCAGCGACCACATGGGCCTGCTCGCCGTGCAGGGTCCCAAGGCCACGGCCACCCTTCAGGGCCTCTTCGAGGTGGACCTGTCGGCGATGGCCTACTACACGGCCCAGTACGCCGAGATGAAGGGCGTGGGCCTGGTGCTCATCAGCGCCACGGGCTACACCGGTGCGGGCGGCTTCGAGGTGTACGTGCCCAACCCCCTGGCCGAAAAGGCCTGGAACGCGATCATGGCGGCGGGCGCGGCCCACGGGATCAAGCCGTGCGGACTGGCCGCGCGCGACACCCTGCGGCTGGAGATGGGCTTCTGCCTGTACGGCAACGACATCGATGACAGCACGTCGCCCATCGAGGCCGGCCTGGGCTGGATCACCAAGTTCACCAAGGACTTCATACATTCTGCGGCCTTGAAAGCACAGAAGGACAGCGGTACGGCGCGGCGGCTGGTGGGCTTCGAGCTCGTGGACCGCGGCATCCCGCGCCACGGACACAGCGTGGTGGACGCCGCCGGGGCCGTGATCGGCACGGTGACCAGCGGCACCCACAGCCCGTCCCTGCAGAAGGCCATCGGACTGGCGTACGTGCCCACGGCCCTGGCCGCACCAGGGTCGGAGCTGTTCATCGATGTGCGCGGCAAGGCCCTTCGCGCCAAGGTGGTGGCGCTGCCCTTCTACAAGGCCCCCGCATGAGCACACGCGAGATCAACCCCGACTACCGCTACCGGGTGGAGGTCTGCTTCCTGCCCGACCAGTACCCGCTGTACGCGCAGGACATGGACATCGTGGTGGTGATCGATGTGCTGCGCGCCACCAGTGCCATGGTGACGGCGTTCGCCCACGGGGTTGAGCGGATCATCCCGGTGAGCACCGTGGAGGAGGCCCGGCAGTATCTGGGGCGGGAGGGACACATCGTGGCCGCCGAGCGCAACGGCGAGGTGGTGGAGGGCTTCAGCTATGGCAACTCACCGCTGGCCTTCCGGGGCCCGGAGGTGGCGGGCAAGACGCTGGTGATGACCACCACCAACGGCACCCGCACGATCGCGCTGGCCCAGGGAGCGAAGCGGATGGTGATCGGCGCCTTTCTCAACCTCACCGCCCTCAGCGACTGGCTGGTGCGGCAGGACGGCAACGTGCTGCTGCTCTGCGCCGGCTGGAAGGGCAAGTTCAACCTGGAGGACAGCACCTTCGCCGGCGCCGTGATGGACCGCCTGCTGGAGAGCGGCCGGTTCGGTCTGGAGGAGGACAGCAGCATCGCGGCCCAGTACCTCTACCACGCGGCCCGCGACAACTTCATGAGCATCCTGAAGGCCGCGCCACGCCGCCGCCGGATCGAGCAGTTGCAGATGCTGCCCGATGTGAAGTTCTGCCTCACCGCCGACACCAGCACGGTGATCCCTATGCTTCAGGACGGTGCACTGGTGCCCATGAAGCCCGAACGCGTGGCCTGATCATGCCCGGCAGCCGTTCCATCCTCCCCTTGGTGCTGGTGGCCACGCTGCTGGCCTGGCCCGTGCTGCTCGCCGAGGAGGCCGGCTCCTGGGGCTTCTACGGCCACAAGCGCATCAACCGCATGGCCTGCTTCACCCTACCGCCGGCCATGTTCCCCTTCTTCAAACGCCACATCGACTTCATCAGCGACCACGCGGTGGACCCCGACCGTCGCCGCTACGCCGACCCCGAGGAGGCGCCCCGCCACTACATCGACATCGACCACTACGCCCACGGCGGGCAGGATCCCTTCGCCGTGATGCCCGAGCGCTGGAACGACGCGGTGGCCAAGTTCACCGAGGACACCCTGAAGGCGTACGGCATCGTGCCCTGGCATGTGAACGTGATGTACGGACGGCTGGTGAACGCCTTTCAGCGCGGGGATGTGGACCGCATCCTGCGCTACGCGGCGGACCTCGGCCACTACGTGGGCGATGCGCATGTGCCGCTGCACACCACCGAGAACTACAACGGCCAGCTCACCGGTCAACACGGCATCCACGCCTTCTGGGAAAGCCGCATCCCCGAGCTCAGCGCCGAAGGCTACGACCACCTCGTGGGTCGTGCGCAATACCTGGACGCACCCTTGCGCACCGCATGGGACGCCGTGCGCGACAGCCACGCCGCGGTGGACAGCGTGCTGGCCATCGAGCGCAGCGTGGATGAGGCGTGGTCGGACGACCGGCAGTACATGATGGAGGAGCGCGGACGCACCGGCATGCGCACCTACAGCCGCGAATACACGGCCGCCTACGAGGCCGCCATGGAAGGCATGGTGGAGCGAAGGATGAACGCCAGCATCATCGTTCTGGGCAGCTTCTGGTACTCCGCCTGGGTGGACGCCGGCCAGCCCGACCTCGATCGCCTGGAACAGAAGGACGTCAGCGACAGCCTCAAGCGCGTGATCGCCGCCGAGGAGGAGCAGTTCCGCATCGCCCGGCAGGCCTTCGGCCGGGACCATCCCGAATAGGCTCCTAGTACCGCGGTGCCTGGAAAAGCGCCGCCACGCGATCGTCGCTTAGGGACACCAGGGTGAACACACCCAGTATCAGGCCCAGCGGCACGTTCAGGAGGTCGAAGGCGGCCACCACCATGCACGCGGTGCGGTTGGTGCGCTTGGCCAGCCAGCTGCCGCACAGCAGGTTCAGGATGCCCACGATCTCCACCAGCGCGAAGAGCACCCAGCCCAACGCACTGAGGAAGGTGCCGACCCAGGCGGGCACATCGCTGTTCGCCTGCCCGGCCAGCCAGTCGCTGCCCATGAAGCTGCCGACGAACACGAGCGCGAGCAGCGCCAGACCGGAGAAACACACGAAGGCACCATAGGCGTAGTGCAGGGCGGAAAGGGTGCGGAGCCGGGCATGGGGGTCCATGGACGTGGAGGTTGTGGACGTGAAGGTGATCGTACGGTTCGGACCTGCTCGCGCACTTCGGATGAACGGGACGCGATCCGCATGAGCGGAGGTCGTGCGTGACGGATCAGCGGGTGACGACGAATCGTTCGGTGGCCACCACGCGCCCATCGATGACCAGGGAAGCGGTGTGCACCCCCGCCGCGCCGGCGTGATGGTAGTGCACATCGGTGCGCCCCGGCGCGAGCCGCAGCGGCCTGCGGCCCAGGGAGCGCCCGTCCGCGGTACGGAACAGCAGGTAGGCCTCCGCGCGCGGTGCAAGGCCGGGTGGCGCGTTCACGGTGAAGAGGGCCTCCTTCGTGAAGGGGTCCGGTGTGGGCGGGCTCAACCAGGTCCACGACGCGGCCGCATCGGCCTCCGGCACCCCGATGCCCCAGCAGGAAAGGCCGTAGGGCAGGTCGTCCACAGGCTGCGGTGGCGTGTCCGCATCGTTGCCCTTCACCTGTTCGCGGGAGAAGGGGCTCATCACCCCGCTGCTGTCCACCACGGCCGCACTGATGGCGTACCCCAGCCCCGCCGTCAGCCCCGGCACCAGGAAGCTGGTGTCGGCCGTGCGGTACACCGCGTCGAAGTCGGGACCACTGTTGGTGCGTCGCACGCCGACGCGGTAGGCCATGTGACCGGGGGCGGGCGTGAAGCTCACCCGGAGGCCGGTGGGCTCGTCGTGCACCACGAACTGCGGCTCGGCAGGACCGAGCGCCATCAGGGCGGCCGCCATGCCATTGATCAGCGTGTTGCGCTGCAGGTAGTTGAAGTCCACGAAGAAGCTGTCCACCGCCAGGTCGCCGTCGGTGTCCAGGCCCAGCACGTCATCGCTGGTGTGCTGGTGATCGGTGTACCACGCACTGTCCACCTCGGCGCTTCCGTGCTCGTTGGCGCTGGTGAAGCGCACGTTGCGGTAGCCCTGGGCCCGGAAGGGGATGTGGTCGCCGCCGCGGCCGTCGCGGTCCTCGCGGTCCATCACTTCCACCGCCATGGGCACGGCCATCTGGTCCTGCAGCTTTTCCTGGTACATCAGCCGCACGGTGCGGGCGAAGGTGCGGTGCGGGGCGGCCACGGTGCCGGCCGCGAAGAGCCGCACCCGCAGGCTGTCCACCGAGCCGGGTGGCGCACAGGACGGAGCGCTGGAGGTCTGCCCGCAGAGCACACCGCCCACGATGTCGTTGTTCTGTACGGCCTTGATGGCGATGCCTTCCTGCGCGCACCACTGGGCCATGGCCTCCGCGCCCACCAGGCCCTGCTCCTCGCCGGTGGTGAGCATGAACACGAGCGTGTGCCGGAAGGTATAGCGGCTCATCACGCGGGCCAGCTCAAGCACCAGGGCCGAGCCGCTGCCGTTGTCCTCCATCCCCGGCGCCGGACAGTCCACGTCACAGTCGCCCGCGCACCGGCTGTCCAGGTGGGCTTCGATCAGCACCAGCTGGTGGTCGCTCGTGTCGCTACCGGGAAGCACGGCCAGCACGTTGCGCCAGCCGAACGCATCGCCGCACGAGCCGTTGGGCCAGTCGAACTGGAGGTAGCCGGTCAGCAGCCGCCCCTCGTTCGCCTGGGCGGAGCGGGCGAAGTGAGACAGGGCCCAGCGCCGTGCGGCACCGATGCCGTGCACATCGCTGATCGTATCGCTGTACGAGTGCCGTGTGTGGAAGCTCTCCAGGACCTCCAGAGAGGCGCGCAAGGAGTCGGCCTCCAGCGCATGCCGCATCTCGCAGAGCATGGTGCCATGGTCCGTGATGGGCGAGGACGAGGCATACAGGGCCGGATCGTACTGGCCGCGGAGCACCTGCTCCACGAGGACATCGGTCACCTGGATGTTGGTCACCGGCTGGGCCGCGGCGGGCAGGACGGCGAGAAGGAGAGGGGCGAGGGAGGAACGCATGGGCGGGATGTGCCGAAAAGGTACACCCCGCCCGGTCATGCGTGCTCCTCAGCGCCCGCGTGAACGGCTGCCGCCACCACCGGAGGGCGCCCGACCGCCACCTCCTCCGCCGGACCGCGAGGGGCTTGGAGCGGAAGGCCGGGCCGATCCACCGGGGCGCGCCGGACTGTAGTTCCGCTGCGGCGCGCTGGGCCGGGTCGTGGGCGCGCTGCGCTGGGGCGGCGCCACATCACGCCGCGGGATCGAGGGCTGCGTGCGGTATTGCTGATAGGTGCGGTCCCGCTCCACCGCACGCTGGCGGTCCTGCTGGATCCGGTACGGGTCCTGCGCATCGGGCCGTGCCTGGGGCCTCGCCTCGGGTGCGGGTCGTGTGCCCGGCGCGGGCTGCGGGGCAGGCCGGGTCTCCGGCTGGGTGGCAGGTCGTGCACGATCGGCAGCGCCGGATGGAGCAGGACGCGGAGCGGGCACCTTCTCCCAGGTGTTGCCGGTGTATCGCTCGGCCGTGCCGTTGCTGCGGCGGTACACGTTGCCGGCCGCATCGGTGAAGTGGTCCGGCGCAGGTTGCTTGCTCACGTTCTGCGTCGGTGTCGCGCGGGTCACCTGGCTGGCCGTCACACCCGGTCGCTGCCGCGAGGCGTACAGGCTGTTCGCGGGCGCGGCCGTGCCGGGCGTGCTGCGCGAGGCGCTCAGCGTGCCGCGATGGCCGTAGTAGCTGTTCACCGTGCCGTGGCAGCAGGGCGGCACGTACTGGCAGGGACCCCACCAGCCCCAGCCACCGGTGCCCCAACCACCCCAGCCCCAGCCGCCCCAGCCCCAGTTCCAGCCACCCCAGCCCCAGCCCCAACCGGGGCCGTACCAGTTGTAGCCCCAGCCGCCGCCGAAGCCCCAGCCGCCCCACGGGTCGTAGAACATGCCGAAGCCCCAGGTGAAGGGACGCGGTCGCCAGAAGCGCGGCCATGGGGCGTAGTAGAACCCCGTGCCGTACACGACCACGCCGCCCTGCACGTACGCGCCCATGTAGCCCGGGGTGTAGCCCATGTACACCCAGTCCGGTGTGTGGTCGTAGATGTACACGTAGCGCAGGTTGTAGGCCTCGCTGCTGGGCGGGATGTCGTTCACCGCGTCAGGCACTGCGGTGCTCACCATCCACGGTCCGTCCGGCGTTGCGCTCTCGAACCAGATGCCGTTGTCGCAGGCGTGATAGCGTCCATTGATCCGCAGCACGCTGGTGCTGGCGTTGCGCGCAAGCTCGACCGATGTGCCCGGTATGAGCTCGAACTCCGGCGCACCGGCGTAGGTCACCGTGAGGCTCGCGCTGCGCCGGTCCACCTTGGCGGTCTGCGGGATGCGGGTATCGCGCACGGCCTCGCGGGCAGCAGGTGTGCCCGCCACATGCGCCAGCACCGCGTCCTTCTTGCTTCCTTCCGGGATCGCCTGGAAATCGCGGGGCAGGTCCGCGGAGGGGACGAAGCTCCACGCCCCGCTGCGCAGGTCGCTCGTGCGGTACCAACGGCCGCTCAACAGCGCGTAGTGCTGCTGTGTGGCGATCTCCAGGAACAGATTGCGGTCGGTGTTCATCACGGCCAGCAGGCCGGTGTTCTCCACGGGCTCGTACTGCGGCGGGCCATCCAGGTCCAGCAGCTCGGCCGGTGTGGTGCGCATCACGATCACCGGCACCTGGCCGTCGGCGCCGGCCGTGGAGGTGAGGGCCGCGCTGTCACCGGCCTTCGCCGCCAGTTCGCGCAGCACCTGCGGCACATCGCGCTGCACGCCCCAAGGGCCTTCCAGCGCCGTGCTGCGGTACCACAGGCCCGACCCGTACAGGTAGTGCTGGCCGTTGTGCCGCAGCACCAGGAAGGGCGTGTTGGACACGCGCTCCACCCGGGCGCTTTTGGCCGACCGGTACACCGGATCGTCGGTGTCGGGCACATCGTCCAGCGTTTCATAGCGCGGCGCCCCGTCGATGAAGAGCAGCGCGCTCGGCGATTCGGTGTAGATGATCTCGGGCGCATCGTTGTTCAGCCCGTCCTCGCGGGAGCGCTCATCCTCCAGGGCGGCCACCAGCAGGTCCATGCTCAGCTGGGGCGTGCGCTTGGGGATCTCGGCGCTCAGGGTGGTGCGCAGGCGCAGCAGCTCGCCCTCGTCGGTGATGCCGGGGAAGCGGGCGTCGGTGACGCTGAAGGCCATCAGACGGCCCATGCGGTTGCCGCGGTCCATCTCCAGCATGCCATCGCCCCACACCGCACCGAACACCGCCGCCTTGTCGGCGGGGCGCTTCACGGCCACGGCCATGCGCGCGGCGAAGTGGTTGCCCGAAAGGCGCTCGGGCTGCGGGGCGAACACCTGATATTCGGTGCCTTCCGCCGTGAAGCGGAGCGGCCATTCCTCCTGTGCGATCAGCGGGGCGGCGGCCATCAGGCCGGCGATCCCCAGGGAACGGAGCATGTTCATCACTAGCTGGACCATTGGACGGGTCCTCCGAAGGAATGTCAAATACCCTGCCGGAACGATGCGCCAGGTCATGGAACGAAGAACCCCGCGCCAACAGGAGGCGCAGGGTTCTTCGTTCAACGCTTGGCGTCGCTCAGTCGTTCTTGTCGTCGTCGCCGAAGTTCAGGCCCACCGTCAACCCGTAGGTGAGGTAGCGCGAGCCGATGTCCTTCACGCGGATGTTGTCGCTGAACACCCGGCTCAGGCCGAAGCTCACGCTGGGCTCCAGGGTGAAGAGCCCCATGTCGAAGCCCAGGCCCGCATCCACGTTGAAGGAACCGCTGTTGAAGTCGCCCTTGTTCCAGCCGATATCGTCGTCGCGGTCATCCACGCTCAGGAGCACATCGTAGGTGGGGCCGGCGAAGAAGCGCAGGTCGAACTGGTAGCTGTCCACGATGCGGTAGCCACCGAGCAGCTTGAAGCGCAGGTTGGTGCGGATGATGTCGCCCTCGGCCACCACCGAGTCGTTCAGGCTGGTCTTGACGGCCGTGACGTTGCGGCCGAAGAACACGCCGGGCTGCACGTAGGCGCGGTTGCCGATGCGGAAGTCGGTGCCGACCTGCCAGCCGACCGTGCCGCGGAACTCCACGTTCGGGTCGTCGTCGGTGAGGTGTTGATAGGTGAGGCCCAGCTGCGGGTTCACTTGGAACTGGGCGGTGGCCGCGCCGGCCAGGGGCACGAGGGCGGCGATGAGCAGGAGCTTTTTCATGGCGTTGGCTGTTGCCGCCGCCGCCTTTTCAAGCCGCGTGCCAAAGGCCGGTCATCCCTGGCCGTCAGCGCGTTCCACGGCGATGCCCACCTCGTTGCGGCGCCCCAGCAGCTGCCACGGCGGATCATAGCCCATCACCACCGGGCGCCCCACCATCCGCCAGGGCGAACCCGCCAATGCGCGATGCAGCCGCTCCAGCTCCGCCGCGATCTGTGCATCCGTGGCGCGTCCGCCGAAGCGCACGCAGGCCATCCGCACCGAAGGGCGCTCCACCACCAGCACCGTGGGGTCGTCCGGCACGGGCAGATCATGGTCCGTGCGACCGCCCGGCATGCCGAAGAACACCGTGTAGCCGCCATCGCCCTGCTCCAGGGTCACCGGGGCCGTCATGGCGATGCGCTCCTCCAGGTCGTTACCGCCGAAGATGTAGCGCGCCAGCCGTCGGAAGCCCATCGTGCCGGCCTCGCCGAGGCGGGCGTTCCGGGTGCTATGCCCCGCGGCCCAATGCGCCGGGTAGGAGCGTACCTCCGCATCGCGCAGGCGTTCCACGACCTGGTAGGGCACCTGCTCCACCCGGCGCACGGCCCACAGGCTCACGAGCTGCGCCACCAGGAAGAGCACGATCGTCGCGGCCGTGATGAACAGCGTCCACTTCATGGCAGGGGAACACCACAACGGTGCGCAACGTTCGCCCGGCCGAACTTCGCGGCATGGCCAGGGCGGAGGATCGGACCGTGGTGGTGATCGGCGGCGGCGCGGCCGGCCACATGGCCGCCATCGCCGCATCCTCCCAGGGGGCGCGCGTGCTGGTGCTCGAGGGCAGTGACAAGCTGCTGGCCAAGGTGCGCATCAGCGGAGGCGGTCGCTGCAACGTGACGCACGCCTGCGTGGAACCGGCGCGGTTGGCGCGGCATTACCCGCGCGGAGGACCGTTCGTGCGCAAGGTGTTCGAGGCCTTCGGCCAGCCGGACACGGTGGCCTGGTTCGCCGCCCATGGCGTGCGGCTGCATACCGAGGGCGACGGACGCATGTTCCCCAGCACCAATGATTCGCGCACCGTGATCGATGCCCTGACCGAGGCCGCCCGACGTGCCGGTGTGGTCACCCGCCTGCAGCATCCGGTGCGCGCCCTTGAGCCTGCGGGCGACGGATGGCGGGTCAGCGGTCCCTTCGGCAGCGTGGACGCTTCGGCCGTGGTGGTGGCCACCGGAGGAAGCCCCAAGGCCGAGGGCCTGGCCTGGCTTCAGCACCTGGGGCACCGCATCGTGCCGCCCGTGCCTTCGCTCTTCACCTTCAACATCCCCGACCCGGCTCTGCGCGCCTTGATGGGCGTCTCCGCCGACCCCGTGCGGGTCCGCCTCGCGGGCCTGGGCCTGGAGGCCACCGGGCCGGTGCTCATCACCCATTGGGGCCTCAGCGGTCCGGCGGTGCTTCGCCTCAGCGCGTTCGGTGCGCGGGTGCTGCACGAGCGCGGGTACCGCTACACGGTGCTCGTGGACTGGACGGGAGGCGTGGGGGAGGCCGCCGTGGTGAAGACCCTCGAGCACGCCATCGCCGACCATCCGCGCAAGCGCGTGGCCAACACGCCGTTGTTCGGGCTGGCCACCCGCCTGTGGACGTCCCTGTGCCTGGCCGCGGAACTGCCGGAGGCCAAGCCCTGGGACGAGCTGGGGCGCCGCGGCCGCGACAAGCTCATGGCCGTGCTCACCAACCAGATCTTTCCGGCCCAAGGCAAGACCACCTTCAAGGAGGAGTTCGTCACCGCCGGCGGCATCGACCTGGCCCAGGTGGACCCGCGCACCCTGGAAAGCCGCGTGGCGCCGGGGCTCTTCTTCGCCGGCGAAGTGCTCGACATCGACGGCATCACCGGCGGCTTTAACTTTCAATCGGCGTGGAGCACGGGGCACGTCGCCGGTGTGCATGCCGCGCACCGGGCCCGTTGAACCGATCCAGCACGCCACACGTTCACTCCATGATGAGGACGCACCGCACGGCAGCCATCGTGACCAGCATCGCCCTGGCCTTCACCACTGTGGTGAACGCGCAGAGCACCTACCGCATGGACGCCGCGCAGCTGCTGCAGCAGGGCGACATCGAGCTGCGCCTGGGCAACAGCGAGCGGGCGCTGCAGCACTACACCAACGCCATCCAGACCGACCCGGGCTATGGCGATGCGTACATGAAGCGGGCGAGCCTCTACCAGCGGCTGGGCATGTACACCGGGGCCTTGCAGGATATGGACAGGGCGCTGGAGCTGAACCCGTACTCGGAGCACATCCTGGACCGGCGGGCGCGGCTGAAGGTGCTGATGACGGACTACAAGGGAGCGGAGGAGGACCGCGACCGGGCGGTGTCCCTGGCGCCGTACGACTCGTTGATGTTGGAGCACCGGGCCGATGAACAGCTGCTGATGCAGGAACCGCTGAAGGCCATCCGCAGCCTGTCCGTGATGCTGGGGCGCACCCCGAACGACCCCTGGCTGCACCTCAAGAAAGCACTGGCCCACCTGCAGGCCGAACAACCGGTGCAGGCGCTGGATGAAGCGGCCGTGGCCCTCACGCTGGACAGCACGCTGGCCATCGCGCACGACCTGCGGGGGCTGGCCTATGAGCGTCTGGGCCGCACCGAGGAGGCCTTCGCGGCTTACGACCATGCGGTGCGCCTGGACCCGGGCTTCGCCATGGCCTGGTTCAACCGGGGCCGCGCCCACCGCGCCGCAGGTCGCGCCGAGGCCGCCAAGGCCGACCTGGACACCGCGCTCGTTTTGGCCTCGGATCTGCCCCAGCTGTGGTTCGAGCGCGCCCTCGCCCGCAAGGAACTGGGCGACATGGAAGGCGCCTTGCAGGACCAGAGCCGCGTGATCGGCCTGTCCCCCGGCACCATGGAGGCCCTGTTCAACCGCAGCTTCGCCCGCAAGCAGCTCGGCGACCACGTGGGTGCGTTGTATGACGCGGAGCGCGCCATCGCCCTGCGGCCCGACGACCCCGACGCGTGGGACCTCAAGGGCAGCATCCACCTGCTGCTGGGCGAGCACAGCGAGGCCATCGCCCACTACGACCGCGCCATCCAGCTCGACCCCGAAGCCGCGCAGCCGCATTACAACAAGGGCATCGCCCTGGTGATGGCCTACCAGATCTACGAGGGCTGTCGGGAACTGCAGCGCAGCCAGGAGCTCGGCGCGGCCAAGGCGGCCGAGGCCATCCGCTATTTCTGCAACTACTGAGCGGTCCGTCTATCTTGAGCGGCCAAACCCCGCTCATGCGCCTCACCGTACTCCTGTTCTCCGCCATCCTGCCGGCCGCGCTGGCCGCCCAGAACGAATGCGGCACCGGCCGCTACAGCGACCCGGCCCTGTTCGACAGCCTCATCGTCACCACCGCCGTTCCCTTCGGCGCCAACACCGGCGTGGGGGGCACGCTGCAGACGCTCTACATGGACGTCTACGAGCCCGCCGGCGACACCCTGGCTGAGCGGCCGGTGGTGCTGGTGGCCTTCGGCGGAAGCTTCGTGGCCGGTTCTCGGGCCGACGTGGCGGAGCTCTGCGAAGCCTTCGCGCACCGCGGCTACGTGGCCGTGGCGCCGGACTACCGCGTGGGCTTCTTCTTCCCCAACGCCACCACCACCCAGCAGGCCGTGATGCGCGGCGCCCACGACATGCGCGCCTGCGTGCGCCACCTGCGCAAGACCGTCGCCGAGGACGGCAACCCCTACGGCATCGATGTGGACCGCATCATCGTGGGCGGCGTCTCCGCCGGGGCCATCGCCGCCATCCACGCCACCTACCTGGACCAGCCGGCCGAACTGCCTGCGGTGCTGGTGCCCGACTCGGCCGCGCTCGGTGGCATCGAAGGCAACTCGGGCACGCCCAACTACTCCAGCGAGGTGCTGGCCTGCTACAGCTACAGCGGCGCCATCGGCGACACCAGCTGGATCGTGCCCGGCGACCAGCCCCTGGTCAGCGTGCATGAATCGGGCGATGCCATCGTGCCGTGCTACACCCAGGAGGTCAGCGTCTTTGGCATCCCCACGGGCCTCATCGCCAGCGGCAGCGCGCACATCCACCAGCACGCCGAGGCCATCGGCCTGGAGCATTGCTTCCTGTTGTACCCGGGCACCGGCCACGTGGGCTACTTCAACTCCGACCCCCAGGGGTCCGAGGCCATCGTGGTCGACTTCCTCTCCAACGTGGTGTGCGGCCTTCCGGCGGCGTGCGGCCTGCAGGCGGCCTCGGTGCCCGAAACAACGACCGCCGCACCGCTGGTCGTCTTCCCCAACCCGAGCACTGGCCGCATCACGGTCTCCCTCGCCCGTCCCACCACACTGGACCTGTTCGACGCCACCGGCCGCCTGGTGCTCAGCACCACCGAACCCGCTGGCGACCGCACGCTCGATCTCGACGTGAGGCCGGGCACCTACCTGCTGTGCGATCGCGAGCTGCCGGGCCGCTTCACCCGCATCCTGGTCCACGAACGCTGAGGGTGGCCGCAACGCCGAAGGCCTCCCGCTCGCGGCAGGAAGCTTACGGCTTGAAGCTTGAAGCTTGCGGCTTGAGGCTTGCGGCTTGCATCCTTACCGCGTCGCCGCGCTCGCCCCATCCACCATCGCGGCCCGGCTGGCCCAGCCGTGGGCTTCCAGCATGGCCTCCGGTTCGGTGACACCGTAGCAGCGCTCGGCCAGGGCCCGGCCCGTCGCGTCGAACCGCAGCCACACCCCATGCTTGCGGCCGTCCACGTAAGTCCCCGTGCTCTCCAGGCGACCGTTGGGGTGGTGGTACGCGAAGGCGCCGTGGGCCACACGAAGATCCGCGTCCCGGTAGGTGCCCGTCATGCGCAGGCTGCCCGCAGGGCCGGTGATGCGCACGCTGTATCCGCCATCGGCCGGGGTGACCACCCGCAGAAGCTCGCCGGTCGGGGAGGGGTGGAACGAGGCGTCCACACGCTCATAGCGTACCTGCGCCTCCACCTGGCTCGTGCGGCCGCTGGCGCGCAGCAGCGCCATCCGTTCCACATCGGCGGGCACCGTGCTCAGTTGGGCGTGGGCGAAGGAGGACAGCAGGAAGGCGAGGGGGAGGAGGCTGCGGGTCATGGGGGTCGTTGTTGGTGAGGCAAAACTGCCCCCCGCCACCCCCAGGCGGTTGCCGCCCTGAGCAGGTGGAGGACGTGATCGAGCAGGTGGCGGAAGTGCGGGCTGTTCCCCACGGTCGCCCTCGCTCGGCTCAGCCCGGGGGAAGGCCGTGCGCGCCGAGTGAGGGGATCCATAGGGCCTCCGACCCGCCTTCCACCCGGATGTTCTCGCTCGGCTCAGCTTGCGGGCAGGCGGTGCGTGCCGAGTGAGGGGATCCATAGGGCCTCCGGCCCGTCTTCCACCCGGTCGCCCTCGCTCGGCTCAGCCCGGGGGAAGGCCGTGCGTGCCGAGTGAGGGGATCCATAGGGCCTCCGGCCCTCCTTCCACCCGGTTGTTCTCGCTCGGCTCAGCCCGTGGGAAGGCTGTGCGTGCCGAGTGAGGGCCTTCGTAGGGCCTCCGGGCCCGCCTTCCGCCGAAATGCTCTCGCTCGGCTCAGCTTGAGGGCAGGCGGGGCGCCCGTCCCAGCCCCCCCGTCCCATCTTCGGCACGCCTGGGGTGCATGGATGAGTGGGATCGTGCGGGGCAGTGAAATGCCGCGAGATGGCCTTGCCGGCGACAGCGACGCGCATCGGCCCTCATGTCCCGCAGCAACGGGCTTCTCCTCGTCAGGCACGCCGCGCACTCGCCGGGCCAACGCGGGTGATCACTCACTTCCATCCTGCTCCTCGACCCAAAGGGGATGCTCAACCGTCATTTCCCCACGAACACCCCCCTGTCCCATCTTCGGCACGCCAGGGGTGCATGGATGAGTGGGATCGTGCGGGGCAGCCCGCCGTTCTGCTCGCTCACGCTGAAGTCGGCCGGGTCGTGGAGGGAGGAGCTGCGGGGGATGATGTGGGTGCTTCTTTGGCCGCCTGTCGGGCTCTCCGCTGTGGCCGTCTGGCTGCGGGCCGCGGCGCATCGCCCTGCGGGGGCTCCCGGTGGTCGCCTCCTCGTGGCGTGCGCCGCTGGCCCTGCGCTGCGCCGGGCCGCCGCTGCGATCCCGGGCGGGGTATCCGTCGCGGGGTGGACCACTGTCCCATCTTCGGCACGCCTGGGGTGCAGGGGGGAATGGGATTGTGCGGCGCACGAGCGAAGGACGCTCGCGCGAGTCAGGGGGAGAAGTCAATCAAACTCAGCAAGCACATCAGGGTGGTCCACCTTCCACCAGTCCTCAGTATCACTTGTTGGCTTCAGTTCATCATAAATGCCAACGAGTCCTAGAAGTTCAATCGGATTATCAGCACAGAAGACGAAGCCTGAGTACTCGGCATACCACAACTCCTTGTCTGCTTCATGTCGTATGTAAAAGCCACGCTTCCGAAGAATCACCAGACATGTGTTGTAGACATTTATGTAACTGCTGAGCATGTCTCTAAGTGATTATCAGTCCATCAATCGGTATGAATTCGGGGCAATGCTTCCATCAAACAAAACCTCCGATGCTTGCCCAACTTTCATTCCCTGTTTCGGCAGATGCTTGACAGCCTGCATGACGTTGCCGTGAGGAATGAATCTCGCCCCACCAGCTACGGCTTTGTTCACGTTGATTGCGACTACCCCGTTGCCACTATTGAATCTGGCAGTACCCGCAAGAGTTTCGGATGCCGAAATGTGACCAGTTGGCTTGCCTCTGACGTGATCTAGAACAGAGCCTCCGGTTCCTTTCGGAACAAGAGATTTTCCTGCATCAACTGCGGCGCGATCCGTGGTACTGAGAGCCCGATAGACAACTTGTTCAGTTGCAGAAACCGTTGAACCCTCAGTAGCTACGGAAAGCTTCGACCCTCCCGCTAGTTTGCCAAGGGCACCGCCAACCGCCAGGGACCCGGCTGCGTTGGTGTATGTATGCGGATTCGAGAAGGTCGTTGCAAGGTCTTCTCGCTTTTGCGCACCTGAAGTATTGACCGTCCAGTCATAAGCGCCAGTTGCAGCGGACGCGAACCCCTTGCCTACCTTCTCATACCCTGCTCCCTCGTTGAACGCATTGTAGGGCGGCAGGATATTGACCACGAGTTCGGACAGATCCACCAGTGTGTTCCAAGCAGCACCCGCCGTGTTGATCGCTGCCGTGGCGTGTATCCACTGCGGGTTAGTGTACTCCAAGGGAGCGACCTTCCCGGCTGAAAAATCAGCTTCCAACCCATCGAGATCGGTTGCTTGGATCGGAGTATTGCTAGCAAACTGATAGGGCGTGAGTTCTGGATACTGTGCTGCGATTGGGTCCACGCTGGGGAAGCGACCAATGCGCGGGTCGTACATTCTCATGCCATAGTCCTGGATCGCTCCTGGTTCATCGAAGAACTCGTTGTCGTTCTCCTTGCCATTGAACCCGAACCGGTACGCCAACGCATGCCGCTCATCGAGCAAGCTCCCGAAGGGATCATAATCCGCGTAGGACAGCACATCTGCCTTGAAGCTGGTGGGTACCAGGACCGGCGTGTTGATGTCGAGGCTGAAGTCGCTGAGCTTGCGGTCGCCCACCACGGCGCGCACGTTGCCCAGGTGGTCGGTGAGCTCGTAGCGGCGGCGGCCCAGGTGGCGGGTGCTGGTGCTGCGGTCCGGGCCGATGAGCACCGGTTGCAGGGCCAGGGCGGGCTGGATGCCGGGCAGGGCATGGGTGGTCTGCGTGGGGCTGGCATCGTCCGGCTGGGCGATGCGGCGCAGGCCGGTGGTGGTGGTGCACAGCATGTGGGTGCCGCCCTGCTGGGCGTTGCGCCGCACATCGGTCACGTGCCAGGCCATTGGGGCGATGGCGCCGCCGGCCAGGGGCAGGCGGTAGAGGCGCTGGGTGGTGGGGTAGCTCAACCCGCTCACGGTGAAGTAAAGGTAGTCCGCCGCCGGGCTGAAGTCCAAGCCGGTGATGCGGCCCGTGGGGCCGGTGACCGTGAGGGGCGCCCCGCTGAGGGCCAGGCGACCGGGGTCCAGCGACACCACGCGCAGCTCGTTGCCGCCCCACTGCAGCAGGCCCATGCCGGTGCCGGTGGTGCGGGCGTAGGCCAGGCGCTGTCCATCGGGGCTGGGCTGCAGGCGCCCCTTGAGGATGGCGGGGGTGGCCGTCACGGTCTCCAGGGTGTGCCAGTCGGGGGTGTTGTTGTCGGCATGGAAGGCGGCCACCGACAGGGCGCGCAGCTGGGCCTGGGTGCCGCTGTGGCCCAGCAAAAAGAGGGTGGTGGGGCCGTAGCCGCTGCGGTCGTCCACCACGGCCATGCCGCGCTGGTAGGTGAGGGGGCCGCCGCCGTCCAGGGGATGTTGGCTTTCACCACCTCGCCCTGCGAGCCGTGGCCCGTGCTGGAGAGGTCGATGAGGTGCGCGTAGGGCTTGCCGTCCTGGGCGATGGTGAACAGGTAGTGGAGGTGCGGTTCACCGGGCACCTGGGCGCTCAAGGTGGCCCCGTTCCACAGGGCGCCCACCAGCTGGCCGCCCGAGGGTCGTCGCCGACCGCGGCCGCAGCCCCTACCTTGTCCCCATGCTCGACCAACTCCTCTCCACCCTGCAGGGCCAGGTGGGCCCGCAGCTGGTGAACCAGCTCGGCCTCAACGAGGGCCAGGCGCAGGGCTCCATCGCCGCGGCCGGCGACAGCGTGAAACAGGTGCTCGGCGGCGCGGACGGCTTCGGGATGGACGACGTGCTGAACCTGTTCAGCAGCGCCCAGAACACCGCCGGCGCAAACGGCCTCCTGGACCAGATCGGCAGTGTCTTCAACCAGAAGCTCACCGGCCAGGTGGGGCTTAACGGCCAGCAGGCCGGCGGCGTGATGGCCTTGGTGCTGCCGCTGCTCACCCAATTGCTCAGCGACAAGATCGGCGGCAACGCCGGCAACCTGCAGGGGCTGCTGGGCGAACTGGGCAAGGGCGGCGACCTGGCCGGCATGGCCAAGGGCCTGCTGGGCGGCCTGTTCAAGTAAGGGGCGCAGCGCGCCTGTACTTTCGTCGCCATGCGAACGACCGAGGAGTTCACCCAGGCGATGCAGGCGGGCTACGCCGTGCAGGGCGGTTCCATCGTGCTGGGCGCCCCGCTGTACCAGGGCACCTGCGTGGCGGCCGCGCCGGTGCGCATCCCCCTGCGCACCCTCAACCGGCACGGCCTCATCGCCGGGGCCACGGGCACCGGCAAGACGAAAAGCCTGCAGACGCTGGCCGAGCAGCTGAGCCTGCACGGCGTTCCCAGCCTGCTGATGGACATCAAGGGCGACCTGAGCGGCATCGCGGCGCCGGGCACGCCGAACCCGAAGATCGACGAGCGCCACACCCGCCTGGGGCTGCCCTACGAGCCCGCCGCCCTGCCGGTGGAGCTGCTGAGCCTGAGCGATGAGAAGGGCGCGCGCCTCCGCGCCACGGTGAGCGAGTTCGGTCCCGTGCTGCTGGGCCGCATCCTGGAGCTCAACGACACCCAGCAGAGCGTGCTGGCCCTGGTGTTCAAGTATTGCGACGACAACGGCCTGCCGCTGCTGGACCTGAAGGACCTGCGGCGCGTGCTGCAGTTCACCACGCAGGAGGGCAAGGCCGAGGTGCAGAAGCAGTACGGCGCCGTGAGCCCGGCCACGGTGAACACCATCCTGCGCAAGCTGATCGAGATCGAGCAGCAGGGCGCCGAACGCTTCTTCGGGGAGCGCAGCTTCGACGTGAACGACCTGCTGACGCAGCGCGATGGCAAGGGCGTGGTGCACATCGTGCGCCTCACCGACATCCAGGACAAGCCGCGGCTCTTCAGCACCTTCATGCTGTGCCTGCTGGCGGAGGTGTACGCCACCTTCCCCGAGGTGGGCGACCCGGAGAAACCGAAGCTCTGCCTCTTCATCGACGAGGCCCACCTGATCTTCGACACGGCCACCCGGCCGCTGCTGGAGCAGATCGGCACCATCATCAAGCTGATCCGCTCCAAGGGGGTGGGGGTCTTCTTCTGCACGCAAACGCCCACCGATGTGCCGGACGAGGTGCTGGGCCAGCTGGGGCTGAAGGTGCAGCACGCGCTGCGCGCCTTCACCGCCAAGGACCGCACGGCGATAAAGCGCACGGCCGAGAACTACCCGCTCACCGACTTCTACGACACGGAGACGTTGCTGACCTCGCTCGGCATCGGCGAGGCGCTGGTGACGGCCCTGAGCGAGAAGGGCACGCCGACCCCGCTGGCGCACACGCTGATGCGCGCGCCGGCCACCCGCATGGATGTGCTGTCACCGGTGGAAGTGGACGGGCTGGTGGCGCGCAGCGCGCTGGCGGCCAGGTACAACGAGGTGATCGACCGCGACAGCGCTTTCGAGCTGCTGGAGAAACGGCTGAAGGCGGAGGACGACGGCGGGGGAGAGGCGCGCAAAAAGGCCGACCCCGCGCCGAAGCCCGCCAAGCCGGAGCGGTCCATCGTGGAGGACCTGAGCCGCAACACCATGGTGCGGCAGGTGGGCAATACGCTGGTGCGCGAGCTCACCCGCGGGCTGCTGGGGGTGCTGGGCGTGCGCTCGCGTCGCCGCTGAGCCGGAAAACGAAAGGCCACCGCCGAAGCAGTGGCCCTTCCCGCACGGGTGAGGGGGATCAGTTCCGGCGGTTCATGAAGATGGACACGTAGTAGAGCAGCGTGGCCAGCGAGCCGATGGCGGCCACCACGTAGGTGCGGGCGGCCCACTTCAGGGCGTCGGCGCTCATGGCGTACTCGCCGGCGGTGACGATGCCGTTGCGCTTGATCCAGGCCAGGGCCCGGTTGCTGGCGTCGTACTCCACCGGCAGGGTGATGAAGGCGAACAGGGTGGTCATGGCGAACAGGATGATGCCGATGAGCAGCAGCTGCGGGAAGCTGTTGATCAGCAGGATGCCGCCCAGGATCACCCACTGCATGAAGCTGCTGGCCACCTGCACCACGGGCACCAGCTTGCTGCGCATGGTGAGCCACTGGTAGGCGGTGGCGTGCTGCACGGCGTGCCCGCACTCGTGGGCGGCCACGGCCGCAGCGGCGGCGTTGCGGGCATGGTACACGGCCTCGCTGAGGTTCACCGTGCGGTTGGCCGGGTTGTAATGGTCGGTGAGCTGGCCGGGCACGCTCACCACCTTCACGTTGGTGATGCCGTGGTCGTGCAGCATTTGCTGGGCGATCTCCGCCCCGCTCATGCCATTGGCCAGCGGGGTGGCGCTGTACTTCTGGAATCGGCTCTTCAGCTGGTGGCTCACCAGCATGCTCACGAGCATCACCACGATGCCGATGAGGTAGGCTCCCATCATGGGTCGTTCAGGTTTTGGTGCGGACCCTGCAATTCCGGTTCCGTTCAAGGAACAGCGCGGAGTACGGGTCGGTTCGGCAGGTCGGTCGGCAAAGATGGCAGGTCACTCGCCCTCGGCTTCGGCCGCCTTGATCTGCTGATCGAGGATCTCGTCCATCACCTTCAGCTCCTGCTCGCTCACCTTGGCGTTGGTGCGGGCCTGCTTCTTCATGAAGCGCCACATGGCCGCCTTGCGGATCTCGTAGGCCACGTACACCGTGTAGTCCTGGGTCTCGGGGGTGTGGTAGGTCTCCTCACCGATCTTGCGCAGGTCGGCCAGTTCGGTGTTCATCACCTCGCGCACCAGGGTCTGGAACTTGTCGGCCACGTCCGCGGCGCCGGCGTTCTCGGTCTGGCCCAAGTACTGGTCGGTCACCGCCCGCATGTTGGTGCCCACCTGGGCCGCCAGCTGGTTCTTGGCGTCGAGGTCGGCCTTGCTGCGGGCGATGTTCTGCTTGGCGCTCACGCCCTGGCCCGTGCCGCGGAAGAAGCGGTTGTTGCTCTCGTAGGCGCTGCCGCTGAAGGGCTGCTTCACCTTGTTGCCCGCAGGCGAGGTGTTCTTGCTGCAGGCGGAGAGCAGGGCGACGGCGGCCAGGAGGAGGAAGGGGAGGCGGAACGCGTGGAGCATGGGATGGGGTGTGGGCCCGGCAAAGAAAAGAGCGTGCCAACCGTCCGACCCACGGCCAATGCCATTTCGGGGCAAGGCGCATCTTTGACCTCCCAAACCCAACGTGGCCATGAGAGCCCTCAAGACCATCCTCATCATCCTGCTGGCCCTGGCGGGCCTGTTCGTGATCCTGGGCCTCATGGGCCCCAAGACCTTCCGCGTGGAGCGCAGCGCGGTGATCGCCGCCCCGGCCGAGGTGGTCTTCAACCGGGTGGGCAAGCTCGCCGAGATGAAGAACTGGGGGCCCTGGCAGGAGATGGACAAGGACCAGGTGCAGACCATCGAAGGCACGGACGGTACGGTGGGCGCCGTGTGGAAGTGGGAAGGCGACACCGTGGGCAAGGGCATGCAGGAGATCGTGGCCATCGAGGCCAACAAGAGCGTGCGCACCAAGCTCACCTTCCTGGAGCCGATGGAGGCCGTGAACGAGGGCACCTACGACCTGGAGGCGATGGGCGACAGCACCCGCATCACCTGGGGCCTGCAGGGCGAGAACGGCTTCGTGGGCCGAGTGATGGGCGTGTTCATGGACATGGACAAGATGCTGGGGCCCGACTTCGAGAAAGGCCTGTCCAACCTCAAGGGCCTGGCCGAGGCGGACGCCAAGGCCATCGCCGAGCAGAAGGCCAGGATGGTCGACGGCTTCGAGGTGAACATCGTGGACCGTCCGGCGATGTGGTACGTCGGCGAGCGCAAGCGCGTGAAATGGAGCAACATGGAGGCCTTCTTCGGCAGCACCTTCGGCAAGGCCATGGGCATCATGCAGGGTGCGGGCGTGGAACCGGCCGGCGCGCCAAGCGGGTTGTTCTACGAGTGGAACGAGGCCAAGCAGGAGGCGGACATGCTGGCGGGCATCCCCGTTTCGGCCAGCACCAAGGACAAGCTGAAGGGCATGACCCTCGTGGAGGTCCCGGCCGGCAAGGCCTACACCATCGACCACTACGGGCCCTACGCCAACACGGAGAAGGCCCACATGGCCATCGACAGGAAGATCAAGGCCGACGGCGCCACGATGAGCGATGTGGTGCTCGAGGAGTACATCACCGACCCCGGCACGGAACCCGACACGGCCAAGTGGCTCACCCGGGTGGTGTATCCCATCAAGTAGGACCGCTCAAGCGGGTCCGACGCAAGCCCCGGGGTCCGGCTCCGGGGCTTGTTCGTTCCCGGCTGTTCGGAACTCGGGGGCCGCAGGACGCTGACCGGCGGGTGCCTCGAACGACCTTGGTGCCGTGAAGCTGGACATCCGGCCGTATCGCCTGCGGTTCAAGCGCCCCTTCGGCACAGCGCATGGACTGCGGGACGGCACCGACAGCGTGCTGATCCGCCTGAGCGACGGTGGCCCTTGCGGGTACGGCGAGGCCACCACGCCACCGTACGTCAGCGAGGACCAAGCCAGCATCATCGGACTCTTTCGAAGCGTTGATGTTCAGGTCATTGACGCATCCGACCTGAAGTCGCTTGCAAGGTCCATTGACCAGGTGCTGGACAGCCGAACGCATCCAGCCGCGCGCGCAGGCCTTCACATGGCCTTCATGGACCTGATCCTAAGGAGAAAAGGTATCCATGCTTCACCTCGTGGTCCGATCGGACCCCATGCGCCGGGCAAGGCGATCTATACGTTGGGGACCAGTGCCTTGGACGAGCTGGACGAGAAATTGAACGAAGCGAACGACGCACCTGTACTGAAGGTCAAGCTGAACGGAACGCCTGACGACCCCAAGGTGCTGCGCTGGCTCGCCCAACGGTCCAAGCGGCCCTTGTTGTTGGACGCGAACCAGGGATTGACCGCGGTGGAACAGGCCTTGGGTCTTGTGGAGGCGGCCGGCGGGCCGGACCGGGTGGTGGGCCTCGAACAACCGTTCCACAAGGATGACCTGGACCGGCATGCCGACCTGTGCCGACAGACCGCGGTACCGGTCATCGCGGACGAGTCTGTGCAGGGTCCGGAGGACCTGGAGGCGCGCGGATGGGCGTTCACCGGGGTGAACGTGAAGTTGATGAAGTGCGGCGGGCTCGACCATGCGGAACGCATGATCGCCTGCGCGCGTGAACGGAGCATGCTGGTGATGCTCGGGAGCATGAGCGAAAGCAGCCTGGGCTGTGCGGCGATGGCGTCGCTTGGCGGACTGGCCGACCTGTGCGACCTGGACGGTCCTTGGTTGATCGCCAACGACCCGTTCCGGGGCTTCGGCCTGGTGAGCGGTGCCTACAGAAGCCTGGGGCCGACCGGCTTGGGCGTGGAACCGATCGAAGGCCTGTTCGACACCCAGATTGGCACATAATTTATATTATGTTAAGTTGTAGATTTCTGATGCTCAGGCCCGTAGCCCGCTGATCGTGATCCCCGCCCACCCGACCGGCTGGACTACCTTCGCCGGCCATGTGGCGCGCTCCGCTCCGCTCCATCACCCGCCAGCTCACCCGGCTTCCCGTCCGGGGCCGTCATCGCCTGGCCGACCTGGTCGGCGAATGGACGAACACCGGTGATCCGGTCGAACTGCTCCTGAACGGCGTCCGGCTTTCGCTGGACCTCGGCATCCGGCAGCACCGCATGATGTACTTCGGCCTTTACGAGGTCAACATCATGAACTACCTCTCCCGCACCCTGCGTCCGGGCATGATCGTGTTCGACCCGGGTGCCAACATGGGCTATTTCGCGGCGCATTGCCTGGGCCTGGTGGGCGCTGCGGGCCATGTGCACTCCTTCGAGCCCTCGCGCACGGCCAATGCCCAGATCCGCCGCATGAACGACCTCGGCGCCTTCCGCACGTGGTCGTTGTGGGACCTGGCGCTCACCGACCACACCGGCACGCACACCTTTTACGACACCCCCCGGGTGATGGTGCGGGGCTTTGCCTGCCTGGAGGGCACCTTTGACCCCACGGACAAGATCCCGTATCCGGTGCAGGTGACCACGGTGGACGCGTTCTGCGGCGAGCAGGGCGTCGAACGCATCGACTTCCTGAAGCTGGACATCGAGGGTTCGGAGCTGCCGGCCCTGCGGGGCGCCCAACGGATGCTGGCCGAAGGGCGCATCACCCGTATCATGGTGGAGACCACCCTGCTGGACCGGTCGCGGGCCGAGGTGCAGGCGATCGACGACCTGCTGCGCGCGGCGGGCTTCCGCTCCTTCCGGGCGCGGATGGACGGGCGCACCGAAGCGGTGGACGTGATGGCCCACCGGGACCTGCGCGAGGACATCCTCTGGCTGCGCGAACGCTGACCGCCGGAAGCGCAGAGAGCCCCGGCCATGACCGGAGCTCTCACCCTTAACGCGCCAACGGCCTTATTGTCCGAGCTTCGCCTTCATGGCGGCATACTTGGCCTGGTCGTCGGTCTTGGCATACAGCTTCATCAGCTGTTGGATCGTCTGCACGTCGTCCGGACGGAGCTCGTGCGCCTTTTCGAAGTACGGTACGGCCTTCACGAAGACCCCATCGCAGGCGGTCTTGGCCTTCTCGTAGGCGGCGTTGTCCTTGATGCCGTTGGCCTTGCTGTAGCAGGTGGCCGCGCGGTTGTTGTACAGCACACCGATGTTGAAATAGGCGTCGAAGAACTTGGGGTCGCGCTCCAGGCTCTTTTTGTAGTTCTCCTCGGCCAGGTCCGTCCACTTGGCCACATCGGCCTCGGCAGGCGCGGGGCCTTCCTTGGGGTTGGCCTTGGCATCGTACAGGCTGCCCAGGATGCTGTAGAGCACGGCGTTCTCCGGGTCGGCGGCGATGGCCTCGTTCACGCTCTTCTCGGCCTCCTCGGTACGGCCGGCCTCCAGCTGGTAGCTCATCTCGTCCAGGATCAGGTCCTTGTTGCCCACATGCTTGGTGCGCCCCTGGCGCACGGTGGCGATCGCACCGTCCACATCGCCGGCCTTCTTCTGCAGGTTGGCCTTGTAGCGGTAGATCTCCGGCTTGTCGTAGCCCAGGCTGAGGCACTCCCCGTA
Source organism: Flavobacteriales bacterium (assembly GCA_016715895.1). NCBI lineage: Bacteria > Pseudomonadati > Bacteroidota > Flavobacteriia > Flavobacteriales > Flavobacteriales bacterium. The sequence continues at coordinate 598,304 of JADJXH010000003.1, forward strand.
GCGCTGGATGGCCATGGCGGCGTCACCCTTGGTCTCGTAAGCCAGGGCGCTGTTGAAGATGGCGTTGGTGTCCACCGCGCCGAAGGCCTTGGCGATGCGCTCGCTGTTGCCGTAGAGGGCGATGGCCTTGTCGTACTCCTTGGCGCTGAAGGCATCGTTGCCTTTGTTGAGCGACGCGGCCTGCAGGGCGAGCAGGTTCTGCTGGATCTCGTTCTTGTAGCTCCCCTTGGTGTCCAGCTCCTGCGCCTTGATGTAGCTGTCGATGGCGCGCTGCATGGCCTCGGGGAACTGGGCCTTGAGGGTCTCGTCCTGCCCCAGGGCGATCAGGCGGTAGATGTCGCCCCGGTAGCGCCAGGTCTTGTCCTTGCCCATGGTGGCCTCGTTGGTGACGGCGGGCTCGATGAACTCGGCCGCCTTGGCCAGATCGCCGTCCTGGAGGTAGTTGTAGGCGTTCACCACGTTGCTGTTCTGGGCGTGGAGGCCCAGGGTGCCGGCGGCGAACAGGAGGATGAGGGTACGCTTCATGAGGGGGTCGGTCGTGTCTTCGGTTCAGGCTTCGGGGGCCGGGGTATCAACTTCGGTGCCATTCGCAGCGCCGTCCGCACCCTCGCCGTTCAGGTCCTCGTCCTCGTGCAGGTCGCTGTCCACCTTGGCCACAGCGGCGATACGGTCGTTGGCGCGCAGTTCGATCAGGCGCACGCCCTGGGTGGCCCGGCCCAGCTGGCGCAGCTCGTTCACCCGGGTGCGGATGGTGATGCCGCTGCGGTTGATGATCATCAGATGATCCTCCTCGGTGACGTCCTTGATGGCCACCACTTTTCCGGTCTTCTCGGTCACCTGCAGGGTCTTCACCCCTTTGCCGCCGCGGTTGGTGATGCGGTACTCGTACTCCCCTTCCTTGTCCATCAGGGGGGTGCGTTTGCCGTAGCCGTTCTCGCTCACCACCAGCACCTGGCGGGTGCCGGTCTCGGCCTTGTCGATGGTGATCATGCCCACCACCTCGTCGCCGTCCTCCAGCAGCATGCCCCGCACCCCGCTGGCCCCGCGGCCCATGGGGCGCACCCGGTTCTCCTCGAAGTGGTTGGCCTTGCCCTCGCGGCTGGCCATGATGATGTGGCAGTTGCCGTTGGTGAGGCGGGCCTCCAGCAGCTCGTCGCCCTCGCGGATGCCCACGGCGATGATGCCGTTGGCGCGGGGACGGCTGTAGGCCTCCAGCGTGGTCTTCTTGATGACCCCGTTCTTGGTGCACAGCACCACGAAGTGGTTGTTCAGGTAGTCCTCGCTCTTGAGGTCCTTCACATTGATGTAGGCCAGCACCTTGTCATCGGCCTCGATCTGGATGAGGTTCTGGATGGCGCGGCCCTTGCTCTGGCGCGTGCCTTCGGGGATGTCGAACACCCGCATCCAGTAGCAGCGGCCCTTCTGGGTGAAGATGAGCAGGTAGTTGTGGTTGGTGGCCACGAACAGGTGCTCCAGGAAGTCCTCGTCGCGGGTGGTGCTGCCACGGCTGCCCACCCCACCCCGGCTCTGGGTGCGGAACTCGGCCAGGGGCGTGCGCTTGATGTAGCCCATGTGGCTGATGGTGACCACCACCGCATCGTCGGCGATGAGGTCCTCCATGTTGAGGTCGGCCCCGCTGGCCACGATCTCCGTGCGGCGCTTGTCGCCGTACTTCTCCTTCACCTCGCGCAGCTCGTCCTTGATGATGCCCATACGCAGCCCCTCGTCGGCCAGCACGGCCTTCAAGTGGGCGATGAGGGTCATGAGCTCGGCGTGTTCCTCGCGGATCTTGTCGCGCTCCAGTCCGGTGAGGCGCTGCAGGCGCATGTCGAGGATGGCGCGGGCCTGGATCTCGGTGAGGCCGAACTCCTTCATCAGGCCATCGCGGGCCTCGTCGGGTGTCTGGCTGGCGCGGATCAGGGCGATCACGGCATCCAGGTGGTCGAGGGCGATCAGCAGGCCCTCCAGGATGTGGGCGCGCTCCTCGGCCTTGCGCAGGTCGTACTTCGTGCGGCGCACCACCACGTCGTGGCGATGGTCCACGAAGCGCGCGATCATGTCCTTGAGGTTCAGGAGCATGGGCCGCCCGCCCACCAGCGCGATGTTGTTCACGCTGAAGCTGCTCTGCAGCGCGCTGTACTTGTACAGCTGGTTGAGCACCACGGTGCCCATGGCCTCGCGCTTCACCTCGTAGGCCAGGCGGATGCCGGTGCGGTCGCTGTAGTCGTTGACGTCGCTGAGGCCCTCGATCTTCTTGTCGTTCACCAGGTCGGCCACGCCCTTGTAGAGCTGCACGGCCTTGTTCGTCTGGTAGGGGATCTCCGTGCAGATGATGGTCTCGCGGCCGGTGCGCTGGTCCTCCTCGATGTGGCACTTGCCGCGGAGCACGATGCGGCCGCGACCGGTGTGGTAGGCCTCGCGGATGCCATCGGTGCCGTAGATCACCCCGCCGGTGGGGAAGTCCGGACCCTTGATGTGCTGCATCAGCCCATCGATGTCGATGTCGCGGTCGTCGATGTACGCGATGGTGGCATCGCAGACCTCGGTGAGGTTGTGCGGTGGCATGTTGGTGGCCATGCCCACGGCGATGCCGGCCGCCCCGTTCACGAGCAGCTGGGGGATGCGGGTGGGCATCACGCTGGGCTCCTCCAAGGTGTCGTCGAAGTTGGGCCGCATGTCCACCGTCTCCTTGTCCAGGTCGGCCAGCACCTCCTCGGCGATCTTCTTCAGGCGGGCCTCGGTGTAGCGCATGGCCGCCGGGCTGTCCCCATCGATGCTGCCGAAGTTGCCCTGACCATCGACCAGCGGGTAGCGCAGGCTCCAGTCCTGGGCCATGCGCACCATGGCGTCGTACACGCTGCCGTCGCCGTGCGGGTGGTACTTCCCGAGCACCTCCCCGACGATACGGGCGCTTTTCTTGTAGGGTCGGTTGCTGAGCACGCCCAGTTCCTGCATGCCGAAGAGCACGCGGCGGTGCACGGGCTTGAGGCCATCGCGCACATCAGGCAGTGCCCGGCTCACGATCACCGACATCGAGTAATCGATGTAGGCGGTCTTCATCTCGTTCTCGATGTTGATCGGGACGATCTTCTCTCCGTCGGTCATGGGCTGTCAATTCGTCATTGGCACGGTCCGTGATATCTGGGGTGCCGAAAAGGGAGCCCGAAAGTACTTCGTTGAGGGGTTCGAGGCCCCCGTATTTTTCCACAGACCGCACAGTTCCTTGTGGATAAAAGCACGATGGTCGGACCGGGAGGCACGAAGCCCGATTGGATAGCTTGCCCCCGGTGTTCGTAACCGTACCTTCATCCCACGGACGCACCACCGCCGAACCACCGCATGGACGCCAAATTCTCCCCCCGGGTCCGGGACGTCATCACCTTCAGCCGCGAGGAGGCCCTCCGGCTCGGGCACAACTACATCGGCATCGAGCACATCCTGCTCGGCCTCATCCGCGAGGGCGAGGGCAACGCCGTGAAGATCCTCCACCACCTGGACGTGGACCTGGAGGAGCTCCGCCGTTCGGTGGAGGGCAGCATGGAGCCCGCCAGCGCGATGCGCCCGCCGGACAAGGACAAGATCACCCTGATCAAGCAGGCCGAGAAGATGCTGAAGATCACCTTCCTGGAGGCCAAGCTGTTCAAGAGCCCGCACATCGACACCGAGCACCTGCTGCTCAGCATCCTGAAGGACGAGGACAACCTGGCCACCCGCACCCTGCACAAGTTCAACGTGGATTACGAGAGCGTGAAGAACGAAGTGGACGCCATCCTCGCCGGGGGTGGCCCCGCCCCCACGGCCGGCACCGCCAAAGGACCGAAGGCCCAGGGCCCGCAGAGCGCGGACGACGACGACGAGGAGAGCGGCGGCGGATACTCCGGCGGCCAGCGCAAGCCCTCCGACAGCAAGAGCAAGACGCCGGTGCTGGACAACTTCGGCCGCGACCTGACCAAGCTGGCCGAGGACGGCAAGCTGGACCCCATCGTGGGCCGCGAGAAGGAGATCGAGCGCGTGAGCCAGGTGCTGAGCCGACGCAAGAAGAACAACCCCGTGCTGATCGGCGAGCCCGGCGTGGGCAAAAGCGCCATCGCCGAAGGCCTGGCCCTGCGCATCATCCAGCGCAAGGTGAGCCGCGTGCTCTTCGGCAAACGCATCGTGGCCCTCGACATCGCCAGCCTGGTGGCCGGCACCAAGTACCGCGGCCAGTTCGAGGAGCGCATGAAGGCGGTGATGAACGAGCTGGAGAACAGCCCGGACGTGATCCTCTTCATCGACGAGATCCACACCATCGTGGGCGCCGGCGGTGCCAGCGGAAGCCTCGACGCCAGCAACATGTTCAAGCCCGCCCTGGCGCGCGGCGAGATCCAGTGCATCGGCGCCACCACCCTCGACGAGTACCGCCAGTACATCGAGAAGGACGGGGCCCTGGAGCGCCGCTTCCAAAAGGTGCTGGTGGAGCCCACGAGCGTGGACGAGACCATCCAGATCCTCAACAACATCAAGGAGAAGTACGAGGATCACCACAACGTGAACTACACGCCGGAGGCCATCGAGGCCTGCGTGAAGCTCACCAACCGGTACATCACCGACCGGCACCTGCCGGACAAGGCCATCGACGCGCTGGACGAGGCGGGCAGCCGGGTGCACATCAGCAACATCGTGGTGCCCAAGAACATCCTGGATGTGGAGGGCAAGATCGAGGAGGTGAAGGAGGAGAAGAACAAGGTGGTGCGCAGCCAGCGCTACGAGGAGGCCGCCAAGCTGCGGGACCGCGAGCGGCAGTTGCAGGAGGAGCTGGAGCGCGCCAAGAAGCAGTGGGAGGAGGAGAGCCGCACCCACCGCACCACCGTGAACGAGGAGAACGTGGCCGAGGTGGTGGCCATGATGAGCGGCATCCCCGTGACGCGGATCGCCGAGAAGGAGAGCGGCAAGCTGCGCCGCATGAAGGAGGAGATGCAGGGCAAGGTGATCGGCCAGGACGAGGCGGTGGGCAAGGTGGTGAAGGCCATCCAGCGCAACCGTGCCGGCCTGAAGGACCCCAACCGCCCCATCGGCTCGTTCATCTTCCTGGGCCCCACGGGCGTGGGCAAGACGCAGCTGGCCAAGGAGCTCGCCCGCTACCTCTTCGACACCGAGGAGGCGCTGGTGCGGATCGACATGAGCGAGTACATGGAGAAGTTCTCCGTGAGCCGCCTGATCGGCGCGCCGCCGGGCTATGTGGGCTACGAGGAGGGCGGCCAGCTCACCGAGAAGGTGCGCCGCCGGCCCTACGCCATCATCCTGCTCGACGAGATCGAGAAGGCGCACCCCGACGTGTTCAACCTGCTGCTGCAGGCGCTCGATGACGGCAAGATGACCGACAGCCTCGGCCGCCACATCGACTTCAAGAACACGATCATCATCATGACCTCAAACATCGGGGCGCGCGACCTGGCCGACTACGGCAAGGGCGTGGGCTTCGGCACCACGGCGCGCAGCGAGGCGCAGGAGGAGACCAACCGCGGCATCATCGAGAAGGCGCTCAAGAAGGCCTTCGCCCCGGAGTTCCTCAACCGCATCGACGACATCATCATGTTCAACTCGCTGAAGCGGGAGGACATCCACAAGATCATCGACATCGAGCTGGGGCACCTGTACAAGCGCATCGGCGAGCTGGGCTACGAACTGAAGCTCACCGACGAGGCCAAGGACTTCCTGGTGGAGAAGGGCTACGACGAGAAGTTCGGTGCCCGTCCGCTGAAGCGGGCCATCCAGAAGTTCATCGAGGACCCCATGGCCGAGGAGATCATCAACCAGGCCATCGAGGAGGGCGACAAGATCGTCGTGGGCCTCAACAAGGAGAAGACCGACGTGGCCATCAAGGTCACCAAGGGCAAGAAGAAGATCGGCAAGGCCGAAGGCGGCGAGCCCAAGGAGCTGCCCCCGGCGCCGGGCGAATAAGGGTTCTCATTCTTCATGCAGAACGGCCCGCGACGAGCGGGCCGTTCTACGTGGGGCGCTACCACTCCCCCCGGTCCGCGCTTTTCCTGAACCGCGTGCTGAAGCCCAGCCCCACCGTGAGGTAGCTGTACGGCGGGCCTTCCGCCTGCACCGTGCGACCGGGCGGGCATTCTCCTGCTCTCCGTCCTTCCGATGGTTCGTCCCTATGACCTATGTGGTGTGCAGGACCGACACCACCTGGCCGGTCGACGGACTGATCAGAACACAAGCACGCGCTCAGCCCGACCAACCGTGTAGATCACGTACACTCCCAATGGCAACGAGGCAACATTGAGCCGCACCATACGTCCTGTCTCGGCGGCTACCAAACGCCCGGTAGCGTCGAAAAGACCCACCGGGCCCGCATCGTTGGACCAAACGGTAATGACCCCCCCGGCACGGTCATACTGGATGGTACTACCTGTAGCAGCCCCATCTGGTAGCACGGTGGTGAAGTCACCAACGCAAGCGCAATTCACATCGATCGCATCGTTGAAAGTGAGCGCGTTGCCGTCGTCGCAGGGAGTTCCAATTGTGCCGAACACGGAGGGGCAGTCATCGTTCGCATTTGCTACGTGACCATATGGTTGCGCGCATGCCAAGCTGTCGACGCCACCGTCGCCGAGCCCATCGCCATCTCCATCGGCATACCAAAGAGCGAGGGCGCCAAGGGTGATATCGCCGCCGTTATCAATACCGATCACAACCGGGTCGCTGCTCACCACGCGAATACGATAACTCGAGCCAACGGGCACCCCTGGAGGTATCGAGCAGGCTATGCTGCCACTGCTCGTTCCGTTCAGACTTCCGATGTCGACCGGTGAACTAAAGCCCCCAGTATCATCGCTCAATTGAGCAGTGAACGTATTATTGATGCCGTAGGTCCCTGACGCCGTGAAGGAGACGGTCAGCGATCCACCCCCACAGAAAACGGAACCACAGACCAAGCTTGTGGTAACAGGGGCCGACTCAAACCGTTGAGCGAATAGATGGCCGCTCACATAGGCCACGATTGGCCTTCCTTGCGAATCCACCTTGAGAGCGTGACAGTTATCTCCAGTAATCGATACCGTGAAGCCTACCGGCCCGACCGTGCTCCAACTGGTGCCATCCCAGCGCACAACAGTGACCCTACTTTGGTCATCAACGTCCACATAAGCCACAATAGGGTTGTCATCACTATCTAAATCCAACATAGGGCGCCAATGCCATCCTGGTGATATCCCTGGGTTTCCCACGGAACTCCACGCATTACCGTCCCAACGCATAACGGTGGTACTTCCATTGGCGCCATCCGAGCATGCCACGATCGGATTACCGAGAGAATCGAGCGCCATGCTAACGTCCTGGGTAGATGCCGGTGAAAAGCCGGGAGGGCCGACCGTACTCCAGGTGTTGCCGTTCCAGCGTATCACCGTAGCCTTGTAAGCGTTGGCCCAATCACAGTAGGCCACGACCGGATGGCCGCTCGCGTCCAACTTGAGGCTTGGGGATAGGACTACGCCAGCAGAGATCCCTGCCGGGCCGACGGTGCTCCAGTTGTTGCCGTTCCAGCGCATCACCGTGATCTTGCCGCCAGTGGCATCATCACGGTAGGCCACGACCGGAGCACCGCTCGCCTCCAGGGCCAAGCTGAGTTGAGTGATAGCCCCCCCTGAGAATCCCGGAGGGCCAATGGTGCTCCATTGGCTCCCATTCCAGCGCATCACTGTGCACTTCTGGCCATTGGCAAAGTCCCGGTAGGCCACTACAGGAGATCCGCTGGAGTCCAGGGTCAAGCTCAGTTCAGTGGCCCCCCCCGCCGAGAACCCCGAGGGGCCGACCGTGTTCCAATGGCTGCCATCCCAGCGCACCACCGTACTCTTCCACCCGTTATTGATATCCATATAGGCCACGACAGGGTTGTCGCTGGTATCCAAGGCCAAACTGATGAAATCTGCGCCAATTTCGGAGACTCCAGGTATACCCACCGTGATCCAGCTACCACCGTCCCAGCGGCTAACACAGGCCTTGGGGGACCGAAAAGCCACAACAGGGTTTCCACTTGCGTCCAAGGCCAGGCTTTGACCAACGGCCGTCACCGAAACACCAGCCGGCTGGCCTATTGAATACCAAACACCACCGTCGCAGCGCATGACACTGGTCCTTCCTTGGATCCCATCATCGGAAAATGCCAATATCGGGTTATCGCTGGCATCTATGGCCAGACTTAGGTAGGCTGCCGTTCCCACCGAAATGGCGGTAGTGCCCACGGTGCTCCAACTGCTTCCGTTCCATCGTTTCACCTGGGCGCCACCACCGCCGTTGAAATCCCGATAGGCTACTACAGGGTTGCCGCCAGCGTCCAGGGCCAGGCTGTGGAAACTCGAGGTCCATGATATGTGCTGGGAACCCACCGTGCTCCAACTGTTCCCGTCCCACCGCATAACCGTGGTCTTGTTCGCGTCAGACCCATCAGGATAGGCTACGACTGGATAGCCGCTAGCGTCCAAGGCCAAGCTCAGGTAATTGGCACTTCCGGGAGATATCCCAGGCTGACCCACTGCATTCCATGAAACACCGTCCCAGCGCATCACAGTGACTTTACCGCCGATCGGCGTATCGGCGTAAGCGACCACGGGGTTTCCGTTGGCATCCACGGCCAGAGTCGGTTCACCGAGGGTTCCCGTGGAAAATCCAGGCGGGCCTACCGTGCTCCAACTGATGCCATCCCAGCGTGTGACGGTGGCCCTGTATCCATTGTTAGAGTCCCGAAAAGCGACCAGAATGTTACCACTGGGATCGATCGCCAGGCAAGGGAACGATCCAGAGGCGAAACCTGGCGTGCCCACCGTGTTCCAATCGCATCCATCCCAACGCACAACGGTGATACCACCGTTTGCCGCCGACTCGTAGACCATCACTGGGTTACCTGTGGCGTCCAGTTGCATCGAACGTTCGGTAGAATTGATTTCTTCGGAGGAAGGCCAGACGTGATCAACCGGCCCGATCGGGGTCCATAACTGAGATGCCAATGGAGTCCCTGTTATGGCGAAGAAGGCGAGTAGGAACAGAAAGGGTGTGCAGGACAGAGGCTTGTCCCTGGGACGAGGTTTCAATTGGTGCTCCAAATTAGAAACGCTTTGTGCAACATGAATGCTTGGGGTGTTGGCAAAGCGATGCCAACGCACATGTGGAACACGGTCGCTTTCGCGGCTTCACTAACCATCACGCCGAATGAGCTGGCGACAAGATCGTCGTGGGCCTCAACAAGGAGAAGACGGACGTGGCCATCAAGGTCACCAAGGGCAAGAAGAAGATCGGCAAGGCCGAAGGCGGCGAACCCAAGGAGCTGCCCCCGGCGCCGGGCGAATAAGGGTTCTCATCCTCCATGCAGAACGGCCCGCGACGAGCGGGCTGTTCTACGTGGGGCGCTACCACTCCCCCCGGTCCGCGCTTTTCCTGAACCGCGTGCTGAAGCCCAGCCCCACCGTGAGGAACCCGAAGGGCGGGCCTTCGGACTGCACCGTGCGGCCGGGGAAGCTCTCCAGACCGAACTTGTCGGGGCTCAAGGTCTGGGCATCCTGCTCATAGCCCACCTGCACGCCGAAGGCCAGGTTGTCCGTGGCGTGCAGGTAGAAGGTGAACTGGCCGCCCCAGTGCAGGCCCGAGGCCTTCACGGTGCGCCGCTCCCCCACCCCGCTGCTGGTGTAGTGGTAATCGGAGACCCCGGCCTTGCCCGCGAGTTCGATGAAGGTGCGCCCGCCGGTGTACTTCTCCCATTGCAGCTTGCCGAACCAGGTGGCCCGCACGATCTCGCCGCTGATGTTCTGCGGGGAGAAGGAGCGCTCCTCCAGACCGAACCAGGTGGCCCGGCCACCCACGCCCACGCCCAGCCCCTTCCAGAACGGGTATTGGGCGCAGAGGTCGAAGCCGCCCACGCTCTCGGTGAGGTCGTTGAAGAGCGGGATCCCGACGGGCACGGGCAGCACGAGGGTGCCTTTCAGCGTGAAGGACGGCTCGGGCAGGGGCTGGCGCTTCTGCGCGTCGACGCGGAGGGCCAGCAGGGCGGCCGCGGCCAGGGGCAGGAGGCGAAGCGTGCGGATCATGCCTGGGCGAGCCGGAACCGGCGGATGGTGCGTTGGCTGTCCGAGGCCATCTGCAGGTGGTAGATGCCGTCGGCGCGGGCATCGAGCGCCAGTTCCACCGCCTGCTCTCCGGCGTGGAGGGGCTGGTCCGGCCAGCGGTGCAGTTCACGGTGGGCCTCGTCGAGCAGGGTCCACGACAGCGAGCGGGCCTGGGGCATGCGCACCCGCACCAACAGCCGCGCGGGATGGTAGGCCACCTGCAGGCCGAGCAGCTCGGCATGCCCGGCCACGGGCAGATCGTGCCGCATCACCCGGTCGCGGAAACGCCGGAACAGCACCAGCACCAGCAGGATGCTGAGCGTGATGGTGAGGGCGATCCGCAGGTTCTCCATGGCCCCGGTTCAGAGCACGATGAGGCCGTCGATGGCGGACGCGCGGTCGTACCGGTCCACCACATCCTCGGCGCTCATCATCACCTCGGTGACGGTGAGGCTGAGGTAGCGGCCGCCGGTGGAGTACTTGCGGAGCATCTCGGCCTCGGGCGGGAAGAGCGCGGTGACGGCGGCCAGCCGCTGGTCGTCGGGCTCGAAGATGAACTTGTACATGTACACCGAGGGCCACTCGTACACCTGGTCCAGCCGTTGCCGGAGCCGCTCTTTCACCTCTTCGCTCAGCATGCGCGTACCTTGCAAAGGTAGCCCCGGCCCGGCGATCGAACCGATCGGCACGTGGCGTGTACAGGGCTTCGGAACCCATGCGTGCCCTTCTCCTTCTCGCGCTGCTGGCCGTGTGCGGTCGGTCCTTCGGCCAGGCCGCGCCCAGCCTGCCCGCCCCGGCCAACAACCTGCAGGGGCCCTGGAACGAGCGCGACCTGCTGCGCAACAGCAACGCGTGGAACACTGCGGTGAACGCCCATCCGGACGACGCCGCGGCCCGCTACCAGTGGTACAGCAACGAACGCCAGGCCGCGCTGGCCCGTGGCAACGGCCGCATCACCTCCGCCGACGCCGCGCGCCTGGAGGAGGCGGCGCACGACCTGGAGCGCATCGCGCCGGGCAGCGTGAACGCCCACCTGGCCACCTACTACCAGCACTTCCCGGAAGCCACGGCCTTTTCATCGCTGGACGCCGCGCTGGCACTGGACCGCAATGCGGCGGACCTGGTGGTGCCGCGGATGACGCTGGCGCTCCGGCAGGGTGATCAGGCAGGCTTGAAGCAGGCCGCCATGGAACTGCACGACCGCGGGCTGGTGGCCAGGGGCCTTCAACTGATGGCGGAGGACCTGCTGGCCTCGGTGGACCGGGGAGGCGTGCTGCTGCTGGGCGGTGAACTAGACACCTACCCCGCCATCGCCGCCCAGCAGCGCGATGGCCGGCGCACCGATGTGCTGGTGGTGGACGCACGCCTGCTGGCGGACGCCGCGTACCGCGAGCGCGTCTGGCGCGAGGCAGGCGCGACGGGTACACCACCGGGTACCGCACAGGGCGTGGTGACCGCCCTGCCGCAGGCCACCGCAAGGCCGGTCCATCTGGGGCTGAGCCTGCCGGGCGAATTGCTGGCCCCGTGGCACGACCGGTCGGCGCTCACCGGCCTCACCCTGCGGGCCGGGGGCAACGGCGAACCCATCGCCGAGCTGGCCACCCGCTGGCAGCGCATGCACCGCACCGCCGAGGCGGGCCCGCTCTCCTGGAACTACCTGGTGGCCGGCAGCGTGCTGCTGCGCCACTACCGCGCCGTGAACGACGAAGCGGGCATGGCCCGCACCGAGCAGGAACTGCGCCGGCTGGCCGACCGCATCGGCGCCACCAACGAACTGTACCGCCTCGGCGTGCTGCCGCATTGACCATGGGATCCCTGTTCGGCACCGACCGGCGGAACGCCAGCGACGAGCGCCTCATGGAGCTCGTGGTGCGCGGGGACGAACGCGCGTTCGCCGAGCTGTACGACCGCTACCACGGGCGCGTGCTGAACTACTTCCACCGCATGCTGTGGAGCGATCGGGAACGGGCGCAGGACATGCTGCAGGACCTGTTCGCCAAGCTGGCGCAGCGGCCGGACCAGTACGATCCGTCGAGGCCCTTCCGCACCTGGCTCTTCAGCGTGGCCAACAACATGTGCAAGAACGAGTACCGCCGTGAGGAGGTGCGGCGCGCCGCCGTGCCCGAGCTGCGGCACAACGGCCGCGCGGTGCAGGAACCACAGGCCGGCGAGGCGGTGGACCGGGCGAGCTTCCGCCGGCGGCTGGACCAGGAGCTCGACAAACTGGACCCCGACCAGAAGGCCACCTTCGTGATGCGGTACGAGGAGGACCTGGCCATCAAGGAGATCGCGCTGGCCTTCGGCATTTCGGAAGGCACCGTGAAAAGCCGCCTGTTCTACACCCTGAAGAAACTGGCCGAGCGCCTCAAGGAGTTCGGCCCGATGCCCCTACCCCACCATGGACGCGCGTGAGCGATACGACCCCGAGGACCTGGAGGCGCTGTTGAGCGAACGCGCCTTCGATGAGCTGCTGGCCGAGGAGCGGGCCTTCGTGCTGCGGCATGTGGCCGACCGCGCCGAGTACGAAGCGCTGCGGGCCACCCTGGCGCAGGTGCGGGCGCACGGCCGCCCAGGGCCCCTGGTGACGGCCGATCCGGAGGTGCGCGACCGGGTGCTGGCCGCCTTCCGCGAAGCCCGTCGCCCCGCATGGCGCATCTGGCTCAACACCGTGGGCACCTGGTTGGCCCCGCCCAGCCCGGCGCAATACTGGCGGCCGGCGCTGGCCTTCGGCACCCTGGCCCTGCTGATCGCCGTGGGCGTGGCCCTGTGGATGCCCGGACCCGGGCTGGAGCAGGAAGGCCTCGCCGAACTGAAGCCGGTGGTCCTGCAGGACAAGACCACCGCTGCAGCCAAAGAGGAGAGCGCGACCGAAGCCCCACGGCCGACCGTTGGTGATCAGGCGGAGGCGGATCGGGAGACCACGGCGAACGTCGAGGTCACCGAACCTTCGCTCGCCGCGCCCCCCGCGGCCGGCCTCAGCAGTGCGGCCCTGGCCGAAGTGCCGGCCTCGGCGGATGACGCCGTCGCCCTGGAAGCGGAAATGAAAGACGCAGAGCCCAGGGAGGACCTGGCCTCCACCCGGGAAGCTGCTGCGGCACCCGCATCCACAACCCTCACCCAGCACTACGAGACCCTGAGTGACGAACAGGTCAGCGTGGCCGAGGTGACCGCCACTGGCCGATCGCGGCGGAAAGCATCCGCCTCGGATGGGGAGGCGTCAGCCTCGCTGGGAGGCAGCAACGCCGACCTGCGCAGCTTGATGCGGGCCGCCTGGTGAGCGGGCCTACTCGATGGTGAAGTGCTGCGTCAGGTCCAGGTCGCGCGCCTTAACGGTGAGCACCATGTCGCCTTTCGGGAACAGGCCCTTGTCCAGGACGCGCACGAGCTCATCGCGCAGGGCACGGCCCTCCTCCCGATAGAGCAGCCGTCCGTTGGCATCGGCGATCTGGAGCACCACGCGGCCGATGCGCCGCTCGGCGTCGAGGTGGAGCCGGATGAGGCCGGAGGCCCGGCTGCATTCCACGCGGGCCGAACCCGTGTGATCACCACCGCCGACGTGGGCGGTGAAGGAGGTCCCCAGCACCAGCGAAGCGAAGAGGATCGGACGCATGCGGCAAAGGTAGGCGGAAGGGGTGCGGGATCCAAATCCCGACCCTCAGGGTTCCCAGCGCCGCGCGAAGCCCGACTCCAGCAGGCGATGGCCGGAGGCATCGCTCACCGCGTAGGTGAAGCCGTTGTAGATGCTGAAGGCCCCGAAGGCGCCATCGGCCCGCAGGGCCAGGAAGCCGACCTGGTGGCCGTCGATGTTCCACGAACGGCGCACGATGCGGTCCACGGCCTGGCGGCAGGCCTCGGTGGGATCCACCCCCTGGCGCATGAGCTCCACCACGGTATGGCTGCCGGCGATGCGGATGACGAGCTCACCGGTGCCGGTGGCGCAGGCCGCGCCCACCTCGCCGTCCACGAAGAGGCCCGCGCCGATGATGGGGCTGTCGCCCACGCGGCCGTGCACCTTGTAGGCCACGCCGCTGGTGGTGCAGCTTCCGGCCAGCCGACCCTGGGCGTCAACGGCCAGCTGACCGATGGTATCGTGGTTCTCGATGTTCACCACGGGCTTGTAGTCGCTCTTCACGGCCCACTCCTTCCATTCGGCCTGCACGCCCGGCAGGGTGATGCGGCGTTCGGCGAAGCCGTTCTCCCGGGCCCATTGTTCCGCGCCCTCGCCCACCAGCATCACGTGCGGCGTCCGCTCCATCACCGCACGGGCAATGCGCACGGGATTGGGGAAGTGCTCCACGAAGGCGACGCTTCCCGCGCGGCCGTCGTGGTCCTGCACGCAGGCATCGAGCGTCACATGCCCATCGCGATCGGGCCGTCCGCCCTGGCCCACGCTGCGGTTGCCAAGGTCGTTCTCCACCGCGGCCACCCCTTCCACGACCGCATCCAGTGTGGAGCCCCCGTCCTCGAGCACCTGCCACGCCTTGGTGTTGGCATCGAGGCCGTGGTCCCAGGTGCTGATGATGACGGGCGAGGCGGGTGGCGCCAGCAGGTCAGCCGCTCGTGCCCATGGCACCGCGGACGCCAGGGCACCGGTGGAGCTGAGGCGCAGGAAGCGGCGGCGGTCCAAAGGCATCGGGGACAAGGTTAATGACAAAGAGGAGGTTCGAAGAACGGGTCGCGGACCAAGCATGCATGTTCAACTGCCGCGGTACGGGTCGCCCCGTCCGCCCCGGCTGAATTCCCCGACCCCTTGTTCATCAATGCTGATCCCTTGGGGGAGGTGGATCGGGAAAGACCGTTAAGTTTGAAGCGCTTAAACCACACGAACATGAAGCACCTGTACACCATCATCAACAACCTCCCGAAGCTGGCCATGGCGGCTCTGCTGGCTGCTCCGACGATGAGCAACGCCCAATGCCTCACCTGGGTGAACCCGACCGATTCCAGCGGATGGAGCGATTTCGTGACCACCTTCAACGGTGCGCCCTGCGCGACCAGCGGCGTGTGCCCCGTGAACGAGATCACCGCCTTCCAGGTGTGGGCCGATGAGGCCTATGCCATGACGAACGTGCAAGCTGGTGGCAGCTATACGTTCAGCGCGTGCAATGGCGTTGGCGGAAGCGCGTGGCCCCTGTCGTTCACGATCATCAATCCTTCGGGCACGCCCGATGCGTTCGGCCTCGACGCAGGTTCGAACTGCGCGCTGACCTGGACCGCGACCGAGACCGGGACCTACCTGATCGTGGTCTCTGAGCAAGGCGCATGCGGCACGTCCTCGAACCAGGCCGTCGACAATGGCTTTCCTTCCATCACCTGCACCGCCAGTGCAGCCACCGACTGTGCCACGATCGGCATCGAGGAGGTCGCCGCCCAAGGTCCGGTGCTGATCAGCCCGAACCCGACCACGGGTCTCTTCACCGTCACGGTGAGCGCTGAAGCTCGCCGCATCGAGGTGCTCGACCTGAACGGCCGCCTGCTCCAAGGCGTGACCACCACCCGCACCCTGGGCGGTACCTACCACATGGACCTCTCCGGCCTTGCCGCAGGGACCTACATGGTGCGTACGGACCTGGGTAACACCGTGAACACCCAGCGCATCACGCTGGTCGACTGATCGCAGGCACTTCGCGAAGGCCCGCTGTGCGCTGCACAGCGGGCCTTCTGCATTCAGGGTCCTACCTTTCCCGCCACCCTTCGCCCATGCGCGCTCCGATCCGCCCCATGGTGGTGCTCACCACCCTGTTCTTCATGTGGGGCTTCATGACGGTGATGAACGATGTGCTGGTGCCGCACCTGAAGGCGGTGTTCACCCTCACCTACGCGCAGAGCCTGCTGGTGCAGTTCAGCTTCTTCGGGGCCTACTTCCTGGGCTCGCTGGCGTACTACGCCGTTTCGCGCAGCAGCGGCGACCCCATCGCGCGGCTGGGCTACAAGCGCGCCGTGGTGGCCGGCCTGGTGGTGAGCGCCGCGGGCAGCCTGCTGTTCGTGCCGGCCACCTACCTGGACACCTACGGCATGTACCTGCTGGCCTTGTTCGTGCTGGGCCTGGGCTTCACCCTGCTGCAGATCGCCGCCAACCCCTTCGTGGCCATCATCGGCGCGCCCGAAGGGGCCAGCAGCCGGTTGAACCTGGCGCAGGCCTTCAACTCGCTCGGCACCACCCTGGCGCCGCTGATCGGTGGCACGCTCATCTTCGAGCTGTTCCGGGGCGATGCCGCCGTGCGGTGGCCCTACGCCGCGTTCGGCGCGCTGTTGCTGCTGCAAGCCCTGTGGGTGCGGCTGACGCCCCTGCCGGAACCCGGCGGGGAGGCGAGCTTCTCCGGCGATGCCCTTCAGCACCGGCCGCTGCGCTGGGGCATGCTGGCCATCTTCTGTTACGTGGGCGCCGAGGTGGCCGTGGGCAGCCTCATCATCAACCTGCTGAAGCTGGACAGCGTGCTCGGGCTTCCGGAGACCGACGGCAAGAACTTCCTGGGCCTCTATTGGGGCGGCGCCATGGTGGGCCGCTTCCTGGGCGCGGTGGCGCTGTCCGGCCGCATGAGCGTGCGGCGCCGCCAGCTCCTGCTTCCGGCCCTGGCGCTGGTGATGTTCGCGTTGCTGTGGGGCATCAACCGGCTCTCCGGCGCCCTTGCGGTGGAGCACCTGTGGCCCATGCTGGTGCTGATCCTGGCCAACATGGTCGTGTTCATGGTCGCCGGCCGGCGG
Organism: Flavobacteriales bacterium; assembly: GCA_016715895.1. Taxonomy (NCBI): domain Bacteria; kingdom Pseudomonadati; phylum Bacteroidota; class Flavobacteriia; order Flavobacteriales; species Flavobacteriales bacterium. The sequence goes on from JADJXH010000003.1 coordinate 615,094, forward strand.
CCCGGGCAGGTGCTGGGCTTCTTCGCCGCCGCCGCCCTGGCGCTGTGCCTGGCGGTGATGGCCACGGGCGGAGCATGGACCTTGTGGGCCGTGGTGGCCATCGGCCTGTTCAACTCCATCCAGTGGAGCAACATCTTCACCCTGGCCATCGACGGACTGGGGCCGGCCACCGGGCAGGGCAGCAGCCTGCTGGTGATGATGATCGTGGGCGGAGCTCTGGTGCCCCCGCTCCAGGGCCTCTTCATCGACCTGTTCCAAGGCAGCGATGACGCCGACGTGGGCTTCCACCTGAGCTTCCTGCTGCCAGCACTGTGCTACGGGTTCCTGGTCTGGTACGGCTTCCGAGGCTCGCAGCGGGCATGATCGCGGGCATCGACATCGGGGGTACGAGCACCAAGCTGGGCCTGGTGGCGGGCGACCGCATCGTGGCGCGCACGCGCATTCCCACGGAGGGCCATGCCGATCCCGATGCCTTCGCCGATGCGCTGGCTGAGGCGGTTCGGCGCCTGGCCGGAGCGACCGCGCTCACCGGCGTGGGCATCGGTGCCCCCAACGGGAACCAGCACAGCGGCACCATCGTGCAGGCGCCCAACCTGCCCTGGCGCACGGATGTGCCGCTGGCGGCGATGCTGCAGGAACGGCTGGGCGTACCGTGCACCCTGGGCAACGACGCCAACGCGGCCGCCCTGGGCGAATGGCGCTGCGGCGCCGGGCGGGGCATCGACGACCTGCTGGTGGTGACCCTCGGCACCGGCCTGGGCAGCGGGCTGATCGTGGACGGACGCCTGTTGCTGGGCCCGCACGGCAACGCCGGCGAGCTGGGCCACACCATCGTGGTGATCGACGGTCGCGCCTGCACCTGCGGGCGCAGCGGCTGCCTGGAGGCGTACGTGAGCATCCGTGGGATGCGCGAGACCTTCCGTGAGCTCGGCGGCGATGCGGCCGTGCTGCGGAACGAGGGCGTGCTGCCCATCGCCGAGGCGGCGCGGGCCGGGGTGGACGAGGCGGTGCAGACCTTCCGCAGCACGGCCCGCTGGTTGTCCGTGGGCCTCAGCAATGCCGTGGCGCTGACCACGCCCCGGCGCATCGTGCTCTTCGGCGGCATCGCCCGCAACGGTGACCTGCTCCTGGGCCCGCTGCGCGAACGGTTCGCGCACGACCTGCTCTCCATCCACCACGGCCAGGTGGACCTGGTGCTCAGCGCGCTGCCCGAGGATGATGCGGGGATCCTGGGGGCGGCGGCGTTGGTTTCCTTTTGACCATGACCATGACCGGTACGCTTCATCGCATCCAGCACGGTCGACCCGGTGGGTCGACGCTACAGGGCCTTTGCCTGGTGCTCGCCGCCGCTGTTGGAATGACGGCCTATGCCCAGAACCCCGCGCGCGACCTTGTGAACCCCTTCGTCGGCACCGGGGGCCATGGGCACACCTTCCCCGGCGCCTGCGTGCCGCACGGACTGGTGCAGCTGAGCCCGGACACCCGGCCTGATGGGGTCAACGACTGGGACGGATGCGGGGGCTACCACCACAGCGACAGCGTGATCTACGGCTTCAGCCACACGCACCTGAGCGGCACCGGTGTGGCGGACCTCTGCGATGTGCTGGTGATGCCGATGAGCGGCCGATGGTCCCTGGACCCCAAGGAATACCGGTCGTCGTTCAACCATGCGAACGAGGCGGCCCATGCGGGCTATTACCGCGTGCACCTGAACGACGAGGGCGTTGATGCCGAGCTGACGGCCACGGCGCGCGTGGGGGTGCATCGCTACACGTTCCCAAAGGATCGGGGGGCTTACCTCCTGCTTGATCTTGAACACAGAGATAAGATCCTAGTTTCCTCGATGAACCAGACTGGTCCGCTTGAGCTAGTCGGTGAACGACGAAGCTCATCTTGGGCTAACGACCAGCGTTTGTTCTTCTGTGCGCAATTCAGCCAAGAGATCTTGGCTTGCAGTATTTCGCCAGGCTTTATCGCAGGTGATCGAGAAAAGGTGAACCAAGAAAAAGCTCTTTTGTCCTTTGAAGCCTCCGACAAGCCCCTCATCGTCAAGGTCGGCATCAGCGCCGTGAGCATCGAAGGTGCGCGGAGGAACCTGGAGGCCGAAGTGCCGCATTGGGACTTCGACCGGGTGCGGGCGGAGGCCGAGGCCGCCTGGAACGCCGAGCTGAACAAGGTGCAGGTGAAGGGCGGCACGCCCGAGCAGCAGCGCATCTTCGCCACCGCGCTCTACCACAGCCTCATCGCGCCCTGCGTGTTCAACGATGTGGACGGGCAGTACCGCGGCATGGACGGCGAGGTGCACCGGGCGGACCACAACGTCTACACCATCTTCAGCCTGTGGGACACCTTCCGCGCCACGCACCCGCTGTTCACGCTGCTGGAGCCCGACCGGGTGAACGACTACATCCGCACCTTCCTGTTGCACTACCAGCAGGGCGGCCGGCTGCCGGTGTGGGAGCTCTGGGGCAACGAGACCGACTGCATGATCGGCTACCACAGCGCGAGCGTGATCGCCGATGCGCACAGCAAGGGGATCCGGGGCTACGACGCCCGGCTGGCGTTGGAGGCGCTGGTGGCCGGGGCCATGCGCGACGAGCCGGGCCTCAACGCCTACCGCACCCGCGGCTACATCAGCAGCGAGGACCAGGCCGAGAGCGTGAGCCGCACGCTGGAATATGCCTACGACGACTGGTGCATCGCGCAGTTGGCGGAAGCCCTGGGCGAGGACAGCCTGACGCAGGTGTTCACCCAGCGCGCATACGCCTGGCAGCACCTGTTGGACCCGGACACCCGCTTCTTTCGCGCCCGGCGCAACGGCGGCATGATCGAGCCCTTCGACCCCTACGAGGTGAACTACCACTTCACGGAGGCCAACGCCTGGCAGTACGGGCTCTTCGTGCCGCACCACCTTGACGAGCTGCTGCGCGACGCGGGCGGCAGCAGCGCCTTGCGGGCCCGGCTGGATGAGCTCTTCGATGCCGACACGCGCACGACGGGACGCGAGCAGGCGGACATTTCGGGACTGATCGGGCAGTACGCGCATGGCAACGAACCCAGCCACCACATGGCCTACCTGTATGCCCGTACGGATGCGCCGGCCTGGATGGACGGACTGGTGGGCCGCATCCGCGATGAGTTCTATCGCGATGCGCCGGACGGCCTGATCGGCAACGAGGACTGCGGCCAGATGAGCAGCTGGTACGTGCTGAGCGCCCTGGGGATCTATCCCATCTGCCCCGGCTCGCCGCAGTACACGCTGGGGGTGCCGCTCTTCGACGAGGCCACTGTGCAGCTGGCCCATGGACGCAGCCTGCGCATCACGGCCGAGCGCACGCATGCCGACGCGCGCTACGTGGAGGAGGTCACCTGGAACGGGCGCGAACCGGAGGTCTTCCGGCAGCTGAGCCACGACCGGCTGATGGACGGCGGCACCCTGGCCTTCCGCCTCGGCCCCCGTCCGGGGAGCGCCCCCTCCTACCCAGACCTGGGAGAGCCGGAACTGTCGCTCGAACGGCCACTGCCCGCGCCCTGGGTGAACGCCCCCTCACGGACCTTCACGGACACCCTGGCCGTGCATTTCGTGCGCCCCATCCCCTACGGCCAGGTGGAGTACCGGATGAAGGAGGGCGGCGTGAAGCAATGGCGTGCAGCGCCGGAGCTGCTGACGCTGCGGCAGACGGGCACGGTGCAGGCGCGCCTCGCCCTGGGCGGGCGTACGGGTCCGGTGGTGGAGGCGCGGTTCGAGCGGCTGGACGTGCGGCATACGGTGAGCCTCCAGAGCACCTACGCCAACCAATATGCGGCCGGTGGTGATCAGGCCTTGGTGGACGGGCTGCGCGGCAGCACCGAGTTCCGGTCGGGCGAATGGCAGGGCTTCCAGGGACAGGATGTGCTGGCCACGATCGACCTGGGCGGCGAACGCCGGCTGGATGCCGTGAGCGTCGGCATGCTGCAGGACCAGCGCTCGTGGATCTGGTACCCGGAATACGTGGATGTGGCGTGGAGCATCAATGGACGGCAGTGGAGCAGCACGGTGCTGACGCACACCGTGGCCCGCGATGCGGACGGCACCCAGCGGATGGAGCTGCGCACCGGTCCCATCGGCAAGCGGGCCCGCTACGTGAAGGTGATGGCGAAGAACGCGGGGCCCTGCCCGGACTGGCATCCGAGCAAAGGCGGATCGAGCTGGATCTTCCTGGACGAGATCGGCATCGAGGCCGGACCGGCCCGCTGAGCACCCGCCGGAAACGCAGAAGCCCGGCTCACGGCCGGGCTTCCGGAAGAACATCGTCGGTCAGCGCGCCACCTGCACGGCCTTCGTGCGCACGAACTCGTCCGCGTGCACCTGCAGCAGGTAGTTGCCGTTCTGCAGGCCGGACAGGTCCACCAGCACGGAACGGTCGTTCACCGTGCGCACCGGCAGATCGAGCACCTGCCGGCCCGTGAGGTCGAACACCCGCACCACCGCGTTGGTCAGCTGGTCGAGGCCGAGCTGGATCGTCACCGCACCCGTGGTGGGGTTCGGGTAGAGCACGAAGCCCGTCGCATCGGTCTCATCAATGCCGACCAAGCCACAGCCCACGTCCCACACCAGCGGGATCGTCGCCTGCCCATCGTCGCAGGAGCCCGTCGCGTTCGACTGCACGCGCAGGGTCAGCAGGTTGTCCGGGTTCTGCGAGCTGATGGAGAGTCCGGAGAGGTTTCCGCCCAAGTTCCCGTTGAAGAGCACGCCGGAGAGGTCATAGGCCCCATTGTAGATCACCACCTTGTCGTCCACCAGCAGTTCGCCCTGCAGGAAGGTCATCGTGATGGGCAGGTTGGGGTCACTGGACTGGTAGACGAACCAGGCGTCGTCCGTGTTCTCGTAGCAGTAGGACGTGTTCACGTTGAGGCAGGCCGGGATGACGCAGCTGTCCTCGTAGGCCACCACCGGGCCGCTGAAGATCCGGCACAGGCTGTTGTCGCCATTGAACACGGCCATGTTCACCACGGTGTCCATGCCGATGGGGCCGAAGTTCTGGATGCCTGTGCCGATGCCGAAGAGGGTGTCCCCGGGGATCACCAGGTCCACCGTGGCCGCGTCACCCGTGGAGGTCACGTTCACCTCGATGCTATACTCGCGGTGGATGCAATCGGGCACCACGGTGAAGGTGGCGGCGGGCACATCGCAGTCCAGGCAGCCCACGGTCCAGTTCCACTCCCAGCTGGGGTTGGTGGAGCACTGCACCGAGCCGTCGGAGGTCAGGGCCATGAAGAGGTTGGGGCCGGTGGATACGATCGGGGGCAGCGTGCTCAGGTCGAGCGTGGGGCCGTTGTGCTGCCAGAGGATGGGACTTCCGTTGTTCGGCCCGTCGTAAATGGTGAGCACATCCCAGGTGGACGACTCGATCGTACCCGTGGAGAAGAGCAGCGCCAAGGGGTCGTTGGTGGAGCTCTGATACCACCAGGTCTTGGTGTCGTTCGGCTGATAACAGTACGTGTCATTGAACTCCACCCCGCCACAGGTCAGGATGATGGGGCAGTTCCCGGTGCTCTGCACGTTGAAGAAGCTCACGCTGCAGGCCGCTTCGAACTCGTGGCCCACCACGATGTCCACCAAGGCACCGACCGTGAACGGCCCGAGGGTGATGACCCCGACGCCCTGCCCGGGGATCTGCGCCTGCGGCGTGCCGTTGACGCTGTGGTCGATGTTCACGAAGGAACCGTCCCCGGTGCTCGCCACGTTCACGTCGATGGTGAAACTGTTGTTGTTGCAATCATCCAGCACGCTGTAGCTGGCCACCACGGGGGTGCAGTTCAGGAACAGCTGCACGGTGGTGACGACGCAGTTGGACTGCTGATTGCAGAGGTCGTCCACGTTCCAGTGGGGGTACAGGTCACCACCCGTGACCGCCGTGACGGTGACGGGGCTGTAGCCCTGACCGATCACAGTGCCCCCGGGGAAGTCCTCACGGACCGTGATATATCCCCCAGAGCTCAGGGTGAACTGATAGGTGGCTCCAGCGATGATGCCCGTGACGACGGAGTATTCGGACTCAAAGCTGCAGGTGCTGATGGTGGTCACCGCACCGAAGGGATCGGGCGTGGCCTGTCCGAACTGACTAGCGTTCTGGCAGTTCCCTTGTGCCAGCAGGGATGCGCCGGGCATCAAGGCGAGGGCTGCGACAAGAACGTGGGTGATGGGTCGAGATGCGCTCATGCGTGGGGTCGTGTTGACCGGTTGGATGGTTGCCGAAGGTAGGGGTTGTCCTGCGGAACGGCCAAGCCGGATGCAGGACGTTCGCACAGGGTCTGTTGAAAACCCGTGCGCGGATCACCAAGGCCAGGTCTCGATCGACGGACGGTCCGTCCCTCCCACCTGGATCCATCGGTCGGCTCCAGGCAGGAGCGGAAGATCATTGTCGCTCAGGCTGGCATTGCCCGCCCGCAGATGCACCGCAGGCACGGGTTTGTCCGTGCTCAACCGGTAACGTCCGGCCCGTGCCGGGTCGGCCATCAGTTCGACCCGGGGTCGTTGCCACTCCATCCGGCCCCAGGGGGCCATGGAGAGCAGGCGATCGGCCAGCAGCCCGCCCTGGTGGTCCAGGACACGAACATGCACGAGGGTCCGCTCCGGAGGGGATCCGGCCAGCACTCGGGGCACCGACAGCCGCATCAGCTCATTCACGCCAACAGTGGGCTGGATCCATAGACTGTCGTAACGGATCAGGTGTCCCTCGGTGTTCAGCACGTGGGTGACGGCCAGCAGCATCTGCCGGTCGGTGTCCTCGTTCCAAAGGCGCGCCACCACCTCGCCTCCCTCCTGCCGCAGGTCCAGCACCACGGACCGGTAGCTCCGTGCCACCTCGTACATCGCCGCCTTCCAGGTGCCCGTGTGATCCACGGTGCTCCAGCTGGGGCCGGCCCACACGTCGTTGAGCTGCCAGAACAGGGTGCCCATGCAGTGCGGCTGCGCGGTGATGTGGGCCCAGATGGCCTGCCGGTAGGCCTCGGCCTGCGCCAGCTGACTGAAGCGGATGAGCTCACCGAGCGTTCGCGGCTGAACGCCGAACTCCCGATCAATGGCGTCCAGGATGGGCCGGTCGGTCTTGTAGCTGCGCTGCCGCGCGGCGAGGACCGGGTCCCCGAGATGCAGGTGCTCCGCGTCGAGTTGGGTGGCGAGCGTAACGCTGTCCGGATAGCTCTGGAAACCGTATTCGCTCACGAATCGGCCCACGTTGCGGCCGAACGAAGCGAAGGTGCTGTCGCCGTGCCACACCCCCCAATAGTGCAGGTCGCCGTTCCGCAGGCCTGTGGCGTTGCCCCAATTGCTCAGGGGCGAGGTGGACGTGTAGCGCTGGCGCTGATCGTCCGGAAGGGCCTCTACGAGGGTCTGACTGAAGAACCGGTGCATGGCGTCCCGAACGCGCACGGAATCCGGTCCGTGGATGCGATAGCGGTCCTGCCAGCCCCAATTGTGCCAGGCCACCTCCAATTCGTTGTTGCCGCACCACAGCGCCAGCCCGGGCCATCGGCCCAGGCGCCCGGCCTGGTCGGCGACCTCGGCGCGCACGTTGTCCACGAAGGCGCCTTCGGCGGGTGGGATGGTCGCGAACATGAGGTCCTGCCACACCAGGATGCCGGCCGTGTCGCAGGCGGCGTAGAACGCGTCAGGCGGATACACACCGCCGGCCCACACACGCACCATGTTCATGCCCACCCGCTGCATGTCGCGCACCCGCGCCACCCACAGGCTGTCCGCGCCCGGGAACATGGACGGCGGCACCAGGTTGCAGCCTTTCATGAAGAGCAGGCGGCCGTTGCGCAGGAACCGGAACGCACGGCCGATGCTGTCCGCGGGCTGATCCAGGAGCACCGACGGCTGCGCGGGTGGCACCGGCTCCGCCGGCAGTTCCAACGCCACCTCCTTCCAGATGCCCATGGTGACCAGACGTGGGGCGAAGTCCCAGCCGAACTGGTAGGCGGCCTTGCGCACATAGGGGCTCGTGCCGCCCGGATCGCTGTCGTGCGGAAGCTGCACCCCGTATTCGGCGCGGAGCTGGGCCCCTTCGCGGACAGGGCTTCGGAGCACCACCCGCAGGTCGTTGGTCCCTTCACGCAACACGCCATGCACGGGCCAGCTCCAAGTGCGGAACATGTTGTCCGCACCGCCGAGCCGCACGCCGTTGAGGCGGACGTCGGCGAAGGTGTCGATGCCTTTGAACACCAGATGAGCGTTCGGGTGATCGACCCAGGCGGCATCGGCCTCGAAGCGCACCGTGTACTCCCAATCCCGGAGCTCGATCCAGCGCACACTGTCGCTGTTCGCGTTGCGGAGCGGGTCGGGGATGCGGCCGTTGCGCAGGAGGTCCTGTTGGACGGTCCCCGGTACCTGGGCGGGCCACCCCTGTTCAGTGCCGAGTTCGCGGAACCGCCAGCCTTCGCGGATGGCCTGTCGAAGCGGCTGGGCGACGGTCGACAAGGCACAGAGGCCCGCCATGGGCAGCAGGGCCAGCCTCATCGCAAGTGGGCTTTCGCCAGCGCGTTGAGCACCCCGTCGATCTTGGCCTCATCGGGCACGCTGTCGAAGCTCAAGCCGCGATGGGCGGAGCTCATGCTCACCTCGTGGGGTTCGGGCGGCAGCTTGCGTTGAGCGGCGAAGTGCACCTCCGTAACGCCCGTGCGCTCCACCAGTTCCACCACGTTCTGCGGGGAGATGCCTCCGGCGGCGGCCACGAGCAAGCGGCCCTGTGCGCCCTCCACCATGGCCTTGATGGTGAGGGCACCGTCGATCGCCAGGGTGCGGCCACCGCTGGTGAGCACGCGCTGGACCCCTTCGGCGAGGCAGGTGGCGAAGGCCATGCCGGGGTCGGGACTGCGGTCGATGGCCCGATGGAAGGTGATCTCCGCCTCCGGAGCGGCCATGCGCACGGCCCGGATGAAGGGGATATCGGGTGCGCCCGCCTCATCCAGGGCTCCGATCACCAGGCCCGGGGTGCTCATGCCGATGAGCAGGGCGTCGCGAAGCATGGCCTGTCGCTCGCTCATGGTGTACGAGAAGCCGCCCGGGGTGGCCCGGATGAGCACGCGCAGCGGGACCCCGAGCTCCTCCTTCACCGCGTTCACCAACCCGTAGCTCGGGGTCACCCCGCCGCAGTCCAGCCAGGTGCACAGTTCCACGCTGTCCGCTCCGGCCCGTGCGGCCGCATGAGCCTCGGCGATACCGGTCACACAGACCTCCACCCGCACCTTCATGGGCCAAACGTAGCACGGGCGTGGTGCAACCGCCCCACCCGCGGCGGCGTACAAGGGCCGATGCGTACCGCGCTGGTCATCCTCCTGCTCCTCTCCGGGCCCTGGTCCCCGGTGTCCGCTTCGCGCCTTGAGCATGGTCGCGCCGAACGCGCCACCGGGATGTCCGGCGCGCGCGACCGCGCCCGTGTGCTGTTGGAGCTGGCGAGGACGCTGGATCCCGAACGGCCCGTGGAAGCCCTGGCGCACCGCCGCACCGCCCTTCATTTCGCCGAGCAATCGAAGGACCTCGAACTGGTGCATCGGGTGCTGGTGGAACTGCGCCAGAACGAGTTGAACGCCGGTGGCCTGGACGGCCTCCTCAAGGCCTCATTGCGCGCGCTGGAAGTGTCTCAAGCGCTGGAACGCCCGGCCGTGGTGGCGAACGACCTGGCCTGGTTGAGCCGGACGTACGCCGAGATGGGGCAGCCCATCCGGGCGATGGAGGAGAGCCAGCGGGCCCTGCTGGCGGTGCGCGACCTGGGTGACAGCCTGCGGCTGGCCCACGCGCACCTGGACGTCATGGAGCGCATGATCGCGGCCGGACGTTATCGCGAAGCACAGGAGCAGGGCCACCTGGCCGATGCCGTCCTCGTGCGCCGTGCGGATGTGCAGGAACAAGCCCGTCGGTGGGTGCTGAGCGCCACCGCGCTCCTCGATCAATGGAAGCCGGCGGACGCCCTGCCCTGCCTGGGCAAGGCCGCCTCCCTCCTGGGGCGTTCCGGTCCACCGGTGCTGTGGACCGCACTGTGGAAGGAACAGGCCCGTGCCGCGCTCGCCCTGGGTGACATGCGCGGCGCCGACCGGCATCTTGACTCGTTGGAGGTGCTGCTCACCCGCACAGGCGACCGGTCCGAACGCCTTCACTATCTCGACCTGCGCCAGCAACAGGCGCGCGCGCTCGGCTCGGAACGCGAGGCCCTCGCCTTCCTCGACCAGCAGATGAAGCTGAAGGACTCCCTGCTGAACGCGCAGATGGCCCGCCAGCTGGCAGGACTGGAGGCGCTCTATCAGGTGTCCAACAAGGACCGTGACAACGCGATGCTCCGCGAACGGAGCGCCATGAACGAAGCGATCGCCGGATCGGCGCAACGGCGCAGCCGACTGCTGCTCATCCTGTTGGGCCTGGTGTCCGCCGTGGTGGTCCTGTTCGGCACCACCCTGTTCCACGTCCGTCGCGTGATCGGCCGGGTGCGGCACAAGAACCAGTTGATCCGCGAGCAGGGCGACCAACTTCAGGCACAGAACCTGGAACTGCAGCGACAGAACGCCCGGCTGGCCCGTTCGTTGATGGCCGAGAGCGAGAAGGACCTGATGCTGCGCGAGATCCACCACCGGGTGAAGAACGATCTGCAGGTGGTGAGCACACTGGTGCGCCTGCGCGCCCTGCACGAGTCCTCCGATGGGTCGCGGGAGGCCCTGGAGGACCTGGAGCGCCGCGTGCAGGCCATGGCCCTGGTGCACGACCGCCTTTACCGCTCGAACGACCTGCGCCACATCGGCCTGGGCGAGCACCTGCAGGAACTGGTCACCGGCGTGGTGCGCAGTTTCGCCGCGGAGCAGCGGGTCGCCGTCACCGTAACCTGCTCGGTGGAAGCGGTCCCCACGACGATGCTGATCCCCTTGGGGCTGCTGGTGAACGAGCTTGTGATGAACTCGCTGAAACACGGGTTCCCGGAAGGGCGCACCGGATCGATCCGCCTGGAGCTTGAGGCATGGAACGGCCACGGTCTGCGCCTCTCCTACCAGGATGATGGAGTGGGCCTGGACACGGCGAGCGGGCTTTGCGCCGGCAGCTTCGGCCATGATCTGGTCCACGCGCTGAGCGAGCAGCTGGAAGGTGAACTGCGCGTGTGTGACGGCCAAGGTCACCGGGTGGAACTGCTGGCCTGCTGGGGCGAGGCTCCCCTGCGCGCCGTTGGATGAAGGGCTCCCCCCCCGTGGACCTATCTTCGCGCCGCTTCGCGCACCGACCGACCGGTGCACGGGCACAGCACCTGAACATGGGGTTCGATGAACTGGGGCTCAGCCCCGACCTGCTCGAGGGCATTTCCGCCATGGGCATCCGCACGCCCACGCCCATCCAGCAGCAGGCCATCCCGGCCGCGCTCGACGGCCGTGACCTGATCGCCTGCGCACAGACCGGGACGGGCAAGACCGCGGCCTTCCTGCTGCCCATCATGGACGTGGTGCACAGCTACCGGCCAAAGGTGGAGGGCAGCATCCGGGCCCTGGTGGTCGTGCCCACACGCGAGCTCGCTCTGCAGATCGACCAGCAGCTGCAGGCCATCGCATACTTCACCCCCATCACCTCGATCCCGGTGTACGGCGGCAGCGATGCCGCGTCGTTCGACCAGCAGAAATCGGCCCTGACCGGTGGCACCGAAGTGATCATCGCGACCCCGGGCAAACTGTTGAGCCACCTCAACCTGGGCTATGTACCGGTGAAGGGCCTGGAGTTCCTGGTGCTCGACGAGGCCGACCGCATGATGGACATGGGCTTCATCGACGACATCATGCGCATCATCAGCTTCCTGCCCGAGGAGCGGCAGACCCTGCTGTTCAGCGCGACGATGCCCCCGGCGATCCGTGAGCTCACCAAACGCATCCTGAAGGACCCGGTGGAGATCACCATCGCGCTGAGCAAACCGGCCGAGGGCGTTGATCAACAGGCCTTCGTGGTGCACGAGATGCAGAAGGCGCCCGTGCTCGAGCACCTGTTGCGCACCACCGAGGCCAGCTGCATCGTGCTGTTCGCCGGCCGGAAGAGCGAGGTGCGCAACCTGGCCCGCCACCTCAAGCGCAAGGGCTTCGACGCCGAAGCGATGCACAGCGACCTGGAGCAGAGCGAGCGCGAGGAGGTGCTGCTGCGCTTCCGGAACCGCCGCTTGCGGATCCTGGTGGCCACCAACGTGGTGAGCCGGGGGATCGACATCGACGACATCGACATGGTGATCAACTACGACGTGCCGCAGGACCCCGAGGACTACGTGCATCGCGTGGGCCGCACGGCGCGCGCCGCCCGCAAGGGGCAGGCGGTCACCTTCATCAACGACAAGGAGATGCGCGAGTTCGGGCGCATCGAGAAGCTCATCGGTTACGCCGTGCGCAAAGTGCCCCTGCCCGCGGAGTTCGGTCCCGGACCGGAATACCGGCCCGATGCGCCGAAACGCAGGGACGGAGGCGGCGGTGCACGCAGCGGCGCACGCAGCGGCAGTGCCGGACGCAGCGGCGGTGGCCGAAGCGGAGGAGGTCGAAGCGGAGGAGGTCGCGGCCGGCGTTAGATCAGCGCGCCTTGAACATGCCGGCATTGGCGGCCAGCACCTGGGTAGCGTCAAAGGCCTTGGCCTTCTCCCCCACCCGCTCGATGCGCACGCTTTCGATGCGGTCGCCTTGGGCGATGGCGTTCACCACGTCCTGACCGGAGGTCACATAGCCGAACACGGCATGGCGGCCGTCCAGCCACGGGGTCTCCTTGTGCGTGATGAAGAACTGGCTGCCGTTGGTGGCCGGACCGGCATTGGCCATGCTCAGCGTGCCCGCGCGGTCGTGCTTCAGGCTGGGATGGATCTCGTCCTGGAAGGCATAGCCCGGACCGCCGGACCCCGTCCCGGTGGGGTCGCCCCCCTGGATCATGAAGTCCGCGATCACACGGTGGAACGTGAGCCCATCGTAGTACGGTTGCCCCTGGGCACGGGCGGTGTTCTTCACGGAGCCTTCAGCCAGTCCGACGAAGTTGGCCACGGTCACCGGGGCCTTCTCATGTTCCAGGCGGATGGTGATGACGCCCTTGTTGGTGGTGATCCTGGCGAATACGCCCTCGTTCGGGTCGGTGCTCATGGGTGCTTGTTCAGTGGTGGTGGTAAGGGGGTCGGTGGCCGGCGCGGAAGGCTGCCCACCACTGTCGCCGGACGGGGCGCAGGAGGCCAGGAGCAGGGTCCAGAACGCGGAGAGGGGGAGTGCGCTGCGCATGGGTTGACAGGAAGTGGGCGCGAAAATACGCGGCGGCTCACTCCATGAGCCGTTCCTCGATGGCATCCAGCTTCTCCAGGGAGAACGCGCCCTCGGTCCGGTGGACCACACGGCCCTCGCGGTCGAGCACGAAGAAGTACGGGATGTCCTTGCTGTGCAGGCCAAGCGCCTGCTCGAAGACCTCGATCTCGCCCTGATAGAACAGGACGTGATCGGCCACCTCGGGATCGGCGCTCTTGCGGAAGCGCTTCATGCTCGGCTCGTAGGCCGCCTTGTTGCCCCCGATGAACATGGGGATGAACCACACGTCGGCCTCGTAGGTGCCGGCGAAGAGGCCATGCTTGGCCACCAGCCGGAGGAACGCCGGTTCGGCCCACTCCTCCAGCATCGGTGAAGCCTTCTGGCTGTAGGCGAGCCCGACCACGGTGAAGCCCTTGGCCGCCGGGACGGGCAACCGCACACGGCTTCCGTCGGCCTTCTCTCCGTCCAGTGGTGGAAAGGTGGCCGTTTGGGCGATGGCAGGCGCAGCGAGATGGGCGGCCAGAAGCACGACAACGAGGCGGAGAGTGCGCATGGTGGTGGTGTGTTGCAGGAATGATGCCATCAGTGCACGCCCTGTTCGGGGTTGCGTCCGCGCACGGGGCGGAAATGGGCCTTCATGGCCTCCACATCAGCGTCCACATCGCCGGTGGGCCAGAAGGGCGCGGAGAACGAGACGCACTTGCGGCCGTAGTCCATCGCCGCCAGGATGATGGGCACCTTCGCCTTCACGGCGATGTGGTAGAAGCCGGTCTTCCAGGTGTCCACGCGCCTGCGGGTGCCCTCCGGCGTGATGGCGATCTTGAAGCCCGGTTCGGTGCGGAAGAGGTCGGCCACCTGGTCCACGAGCTGGTTCTTCTGGCCGCGGTCCACCGGATAGCCGCCCAACCAGCGGAACACCGCGCCGAAAGGCGGGCGGAACAGTTCGCGCTTGGCGAGGTACCGCACATCGCCCATGCGGGCGATGCTGCGGGTGAAGAGCCCGATGAGGAAGTCCCAATTGCTGGTGTGCGGCGCCACCACCACGATGTAGCGGTCAAGGTCCCGGGGACGATGGTCCTCGATCCGCCAGCCCAGCAGGCGGAACATCAGGAGGGAGAACAGCCTGAACATGCGGTCAAGTCTGGTGCAGCAACCACTCCACCGCACTCTCCTCCGAGCCGTGCACACTGGTGGGGTACGGATGGTGGATGTAGCGGTAGTACATGGAGGCGACCTTGTTGTTGAGGGTGGTGGTGGCCACGGTGGCCTCGGCCACGGTGCGGTCGGCCACCTGCGGTGCGTTGTCCGTGGTGGTCACCTCCAGCTCGAAGTCCACATCCTCGGCCAGCACGACCATCACCCGTCGGGGTGCGCCTTCGCAGAGCCGGCGACGCCCCTCCACCACCTCCTGTACTCCAGCGGCATCGGTGAGCAGACCGGGCTTGAAGCGGATCTCCAGGATGCCGTCCGCACGCACGCAGAGCACGGCCAGTCGCAGGTCCATCACGTCCATGGGCGGGCAAGGTATCAAAGGCCATGCTCGCAGGAACCCGGGCGCCCCGCCCGCCGTATGAGCGCCCCATGGAGCAGATGGGCTACGCCGTGGTGGATGTGGAGACGACCCTGGGCGACCCGCTGCGGGGCCGGATCATGGAGCTGGCCCTGGTGCTGCCGGATGCCGACGGGCACGTCGCCTGGAGCGCCTTGGTGGACCCGGGCGTGCCCGTGCCGGCCTTCGCGCGGATGTTGACGGGCATCGCACCGGACGAGCTGCGCCACGCACCGCGGTTCCATCGGATCGTTCCCCGCCTGCTGCTGCTCACCGACACCCGGGTGATCGTGGCGCACAATGCGCGCTACGATATGGCGGCCTTGACGGCGGAATGCGGTCGGGCGGGCGTGGCGTTCGACCGGTCGACCTTGTGCACGGAGCGGCTCAGCCGCCAGCTGGTGCCGCGGCTCAGCCATCACAACCTGGGCAGCCTGTGCCGCCACTTCGGCATCCCCTTCACCGGTCGCCACCGCGCCTTGAACGATGCCCGCGCCACCGCCGCGTTGCTGGGGCGCTTTATCGATGGGTTCGGTTCGGAACGGGTGGCACGGGCCATCCACCATCCGGCCCGGGAGGCCAGGGCCTGATCCGGGGCTTCTACGGAAGCACCGCGGCGGCGTACAACGCCCACAGCACCAACGACAGCGCAGCACCCAGGACCGCCAGGCGGACGGTGATGCGTGCATGGCGCTCGCCGGCCGGACCGAACCGGTGTGGCAGGCTCGCGGCCCGCGCACGCCCGCGAAGGGCCAGCACCAGCGCACACACGGCCATCAACAGGGCGGGCACCACCAATTGCGCAAGCAGGGCCGCCGGCAGACTGAGCACCGCCAGCGACCGCGCCGTCCTTGACCAGGGCACTCGTTCCAGGTCGCTCATGCGACAGACCGTTGCATCAGGCCGCAATGCACATCGAGCACCTGCGGGATCACCAGATGGTGATCATCGTTGAGGATCACAAACCCTGCGGCCGCCCTCATGTCCTCCTCGGTGTCCTGCGCGGCCATGCGATCGCGTACCGCCTGTTCGTCAGCACCGTCCCGCAGCATGGTGCGGAGCATCCGAAGGTCCGCGGGGGCGGTCACCAGCACCAGGCCGTCCAGCGCACGGGCGCCACCGCTGCCCACCAGGATCGCCGACTCCATCAACACGTAAGGGGCATCCTGCTCGCCCGCCCACTGGGCGAAGGTGGCACGGACCGCAGGGTGCACGATGCCGTTCAACCGGCTGCGCGCGTTGACGTCGGAGAAGATCGCCCTTGCCAGGAACCCGCGATCCAAGGCTCCGGCCGGATAAGCGTCCGTACCGAACGCTTCGA
The DNA here is from genome assembly GCA_016715895.1 of Flavobacteriales bacterium. Taxonomy (NCBI): domain Bacteria; kingdom Pseudomonadati; phylum Bacteroidota; class Flavobacteriia; order Flavobacteriales; species Flavobacteriales bacterium. The sequence continues at coordinate 631,230 of JADJXH010000003.1, forward strand.
TCACCGCCTTCCTCACCGTGGGATCCTCCACGAGAAGGCGCTTGCCTGCGGCATCCGCATCGAACACAGGAACACCCAGCACCGCGAACACGCGGCACACGGTGGATTTCCCACTTCCGATGCCGCCGGTGATGCCGATCCTCCGCATGGGCTCAACGGTCGTTGCGCGAACGCCACATCCTCATGGGTGCCCCTGCGCCCATGTGGTCATGCGCCCATGCGCACAGGTGCCCACATGTCCGAGCCTGGTTCCGTTCGGGTGGCAGGTTCGCATCCGGCGGGGTCGCATGGATGGATCAGCTGGCCTTCACGGCCTCTTCGTTCAGCTGCTGCGAGCTGTCCAGGGCGAGGGCGCTCTTCTCGAAGCGGATCTTCACGTTGGCGTCCACCTCCAGCAGCACGGTCTTGTCGTTCACTTCGGCCACCTTGCCGTGCACACCGCCGATGGTGACCACCTTCATGCCCTTCTGGATGGACTCGCGGAACTTGCGGGCATCCTTGGCCTTCTTCTGCTGCGGGCGGATCATGAAGAAGTAGAAGACGACCATGAGCAGGCCCATCATGATCCAGAAACTGTACGGGCTTTGCTGGCCGGCGGCCTGCAGGGGGAAGGAGAGCGGGAACATCATGCGGTTGGTCGGGTTCAGGGGTTGGAGAGCGGAGTGAGCACTTCGCCCTTGATGGTGAGGATGGTGGTGGGCGGACGCGTGTTGGCGACGACCGAGACGGTCTTCTCCTGGATGCCTTCCCGCCCTTCACTGTCGAAGGAAACGGTGATGGCGCCGGTGCCGCCGGGTGAGATGGGCTGCCGGGGCCAGTCCTTGCCCACGGTGCACCCACAGCTGCCGCGCACATCGGCGATCACCAGATCGCCCTCGCCGGTGTTGCGGAACCGGAAGCGGCGTTCCACCACGGTGCCCTGCGAAATGCGGCCCATGTGGATCAGGGTGCTGTCGAAGGTCATCACCGGCAGCTCACCGGAGGCGTCGGTGTAGCCGGAGGCCCGGCCGTCGAGGGCCGTGGGGTCCACATCGTCCGAAGCGTGCTCGCTGTGATCGGTGATCCGGCAAGCGCCGAGGAGAAGAACGAGAAGGACAAGGGCTGCGGAACGCACCGGCCGCAAGGGGTTCGTGCAGAATCGGAAGGTGGCGGTCGGATGCACCATCATGGTCACGTTCAGCCCTCCAGCAACCCGCGGCCCACCTTGCGGATGGCGCCCTGCTCCTTGAGCTCCTGGAACAGTTTGTCGAGGATGCCGTTGATGAAGTTCTTGCTCTTGGGGGTGCTGTAGGCCTTGGCCACCTCGATGTACTCATTGAGGGTCACCTTCACGGGGATGTCCTCGAAGGTGCGGGCCTCGGTGAGGGCCATGCGCATGAGGATCATGTCACTGAGGGCGATGCGGTCAGCCTCCCAGTTGGCGGCCTTCTCGGCGATGAGGCGACCGTGCTCATCGCCCTGCTCGATGCTCTTCCGGAAGAGGGTGCTGACGAAATGCTGTTCAGCGGACGGAGCGGCCAGCACGTCCACCACGGCCGGGTCGAACGCGGCCGGAGCGCGAAGGCCTTCGAGCACGCGCTTCACCAGCGCGCAGGCCAGGTCGAGGTCCTCGAGCCAGTAGATGCTGCGCGCCTCGAAATGGTCGTGCAGTTCCTCCGCGTTGGCGACAAGCTCGACGAACAGATGGAGCAGGAACTGCTGCTCGCTGCGCAGGTCGTCGGCCGGGGTGGCGACGAAGGCCTTGTAGCGCTCATCCTGATCCATCTGTTTGAGGATCCGCTGGAACAGGTCGCCCTGCCCCATCCACCCCACCTTTCGTTTGCCGGCCTCGGCCTCCAGCACGGACGAGCCGGCGATGGCGTTCAGCAGGGTACCGTCCACGAAACGCCGGTTGGGGTTGAGGTCCTCGGCGGTGGGCAGGCGCTTCAACCGTCGTTCCTCGATGCGGAGCTCGCTGGTGCGGCGCAGCTCGCCGAAGGTGAGCAACAGCGACACGAACAGGTCGAAGGTGCGTTCGATGCTCAGGAACAGCTCCTTCTCGATGCGCGCGGCGCTGGAGGAATCGCTCTGCCAGTAGGCATAGAGCGACTGGTAGACCTTGATGCGCAGGTAGCGCCGGTTGAGCATGCGGGCGGGTGGGCTGTTGCGGGCGACGGACGTTCAGAAGCGCAGTCCGGCCTGCCGGATGCTGCGGACGCGCTGTTCGGCGGCCTGGTTGGCGGCCAGATAGGTGGGGATGCCTTCGTCGGCGCTGCGCTTGAAGATGGCCAGGGCGGTGCTGTAGATGGCTTCGGTCTGCATCAATGCCGCCTTGCGGTCATAGCCCTTCCGCTCCCAGGCGCAGTTGATGATGCCTCCCGCATTGATCAGGAAATCCGGCGCGTACAGGATGCCGCGCTTCATCACCTCCGGGCCGTGCACGCTCTCGTTCGCGAGCTGGTTGTTGGCGGCCCCGGCGATGACACTGCACTTGAGCCTGGGCAGCGTGTCATCGTTCACCGTGGCGCCCAGCGCACAGGGTGAATAGATGTCCATGTCCAGGTCGTAGATCTCCGTGGGTTTCACCAGGGTGATGGCGGGCAGTTCGGCCTTGATGGCCGCCAGTTTCTCCTCATGGATGTCCGTGAGGAACACCTGCGCCCCGGCCTTCACCAGGTGGGTGGCCAGGTGGCGGCCCACGTTGCCCGCGCCCTGGATGGCCACCTTGCGGCCGCTGAGGTTCTCGCTGCCGTAGGCGGTCTTCGCCGCGGCCTTCATGCCGCAGAACACGCCGTAGGCGGTGACCGGGCTGGGATCTCCACTGCCACCGATCTCCTCGGGCAGGCCGGCCACATGCGGGGTCTCCTTGCGGATGTTCACCATCTCGGCGGTGCTCATGCCCACATCCTCGGCGGTGATGTAGCGGCCGTTGAGGCTGTGCACGAAGCGGCCGAAGCGGCGGAACATGGCCTCGGTCTTGTCCACGCGGGCGTCGCCGATGATGACGGCCTTGCCGCCGCCCAGGTCGAGCCCGGCGAGGGCGCTCTTGTACGTCATGCCCCGGCTCAGGCGCAGCACATCGCTGACGGCCTCGGCCTCGCTGGTGTAGGGCCACATGCGGGTGCCGCCCAGCGCAGGCCCCAGGGTGGTGTCGTGGATGGCGATGATGGCCCGCAGACCGGTGGGGCGATCGAAGCAGAACAGCACTTCCTCGTGATCGTGCTGCTCCATGCGGCCGATGATGGCGGCGGCCTCGGTGGCCTTGGCGGTGGTGGTGGCCATGGATGTGCGTGCTTGCGGGTGAGGGACCACCGGAGGCATGCGGTGCGGCTACCTTTGACGGGCCGGTCCTCTGGGGCGGCGCAAAACTAGCACGTTCGCCGGTCACCCATGCGCCCGCTCCTCGCGCTGAACCCCTACTTCCGACGCTATCGGGGCCGGTTGCTGCTCGGCTTCCTGTTCATCGTGCTCAGCAACCTGTTCGCGGTGTACAGCCCGCAGGTGGTGCGCGAGGCGGTGGACCTCATCGCTGCCGGGATCGCCCAGGCCGACCGGCCTGCCGGGGAACGGGCCCTCAGCGTGCCGGCCACCCTGCAGCTCTGGGTGGGCTGGACCGGCCTCGACCTGCCCGGCATGCTGGACGACCTCGCCGACCGCGACATGATCGCCGCCACCGTGACCCGGTGCGCCCTCCTGCTCGCCGCGCTCTACCTGGTGTTCGCCCTGCTGAAAGGCCTGTTCATGTTCTTCATGCGGCAGACCATCATCGTGATGAGCCGCCTGATCGAGTACGACCTGAAGAACGTGATCTTCGATCACTACCAGTCGCTTGACCGCGCGTTCTACAAACGCCACAGCACCGGCGACCTCATGAACCGCATCAGCGAGGACGTGGGCAAGGTGCGCATGTACCTGGGCCCGGCGGTGATGTACACGGTGAACCTGGTGGTGCTCTTCATCATGTGCATCGGATTCATGCTTTCGGTGAACCCCACCTTGACGTTGTGGACCCTGCTGCCCCTGCCGCTGATGAGCCTGGTGATCTACCGCGTCAGCGACCTCATCAACCGCCGCAGCCTCGATGTGCAACGACAGCAGAGCGTGCTGAGCACCCTGGCCCAGGAGTCCTTCAGCGGCATCCGGGTGCTCAAGGCCTATTCCCGCGAGGACCATGCGGCGGACAGGTTCCGGGCGAGCAGCGCCCGCTACCGCACCCTCAGCCTGGCCCAGGCCCGCGTGGATGCCCTGTTCATGCCGGCCATCGGACTGCTCATCGGCATCAGCTCCGTCCTCACGGTCTTCATCGGCGGCCGCATGCTCATCGCCGGCGATCCCACGGTGACCGTGGGGAACATCGCGGAGTTCATCATCTACGTGAACATGCTCACCTGGCCTTTCGCCTCGGTGGGGTGGGTGGTGTCGTTGGTGCAGCAGGCGTCGGCCAGCATGGAGCGCATCAACGAGTTCCTGGACGCGCGCCCCAACGTGCGGCCCGGTCATCGGGTGCCGGCCGACCTGAAGGGCGACCTGCGGTTCGAGCGCGTGAGCTTCACCTACCCCGACACGGGCATCGAGGCGCTGCGCGAGGTGAGCTTCCATGTGCCTCCCGGCGGCACGCTGGCCATCGTGGGCCACACCGGATCGGGCAAGAGCACCGTGGCCGACCTGCTGGTGCGGCACTACGACCCCACGGCGGGCGCCGTGATGATCGACGATGTACCGCTGCCGGAGTACGACCTCGCCGGGCTGCGCCGCCACATCGGGCATGTGCCGCAGGACGTGTTCCTGTTCAGCGAGCGCATCGCGGACAACATCGCCTTCGGGGCCGACGGCGCGGATGAGGCGCTCATCACCACGGCCGCGCGGCAGGCCCAGGTGCACGAGAACATCACGGGCTTCCCGAAGGGGTACGACACCTTGCTGGGCGAGCGCGGCGTGACGCTGAGCGGTGGCCAGAAGCAGCGGGTGAGCATCGCCAGGGCCCTGGCCACGCGGCCCCGCATCCTGATCCTGGACGACCCGTTGAGCGCCGTGGACACCGCCACGGAGGCGGCCTTCCTGCGCGACCTCCGCGCGCAACGCGACGCCGGTCGCACCACGGTCCTGATCAGCCACCGCATCAGCGCCGTGCAGGATGCGGACCACATCCTGGTGCTCGACCACGGCCGGGTGACCGAGGAGGGCGACCACGCGACCCTGCTGGCGAAGGGCGGCATCTATGCCCGCCTGCATCAGGAGCAGCTGCTGGAGGAGGCGCGCGAGGCGTGAGGCGCCCCCTTGCCCGGTACGGATGTCCTTCTATCTTTGGTTGACCGAAACCGGACCCAGCGATGGCGGACGACCGTGAGGATGTGTACTCCAAGGCCGTGAGGGCCGGCAAGCGCACGTATTTCTTCGATGTGAAGAGCACCCGCGGCCGCGATCTCTTCCTCACCATCACCGAGAGCAAGAAGCACAGCAACCCGGACGGCACGGCGACCTACGAGAAGCACAAGATCTTCCTGTACAAGGAGGACTTCGACAAGTTCCTCGATGGCCTGCACGACGCCTTCGACGAGATCGACCGGCTGCGGGCCACGGGCCAGTACCAGGCCGACCAACCGCCGCGTGACCCCGAGGCCACGCCGCCGGCGGAAGGCGGCGACCGGTTCACGGACGTGGACTTCGACGACCTGGAGCGGAAGGACGGCTGAAGGGCACGCCCCGCCACGCCGACAGCAGGTTGTTCAAAAATCGCCTTGTTATCAACACCGACGGGGGCCCTCCCCTGCCCTTCTTTGCGCCGGCCATAACCGTTGACCCAACGCTTTCTTGAAGGGCACTGAACCAGGCCGACCGACAGCCATGTCCAAGATCATCGCCATCGTGAACCAGAAAGGCGGCGTGGGCAAGACCACCACCGCCATCAACCTGGCCGCCTGCTTCGGGGTGCTGGAGCGCCGCACCCTGCTGGTGGACGCCGACCCGCAGGCCAACGCCACCAGCGGCGTGGGCTTCGACCCGCGCAACGTGAAGGCCAGCATCTACGAGTGCATCATCAACGGCACGCCCGCCAGCGAGGTGGTGCTGGGCACCGACAACCCGAACCTCGACCTGCTGCCGGGCCACATCGACCTGGTGGGCGCCGAGATCGAAATGATCGACATGAGCGAGCGGGAGCGCCAGATGAAGAAGGTGCTCGACCCGCTGCGCGACCAGTACGACCTGATCATCATCGACTGCAGCCCCAGCCTGGGCCTGGTGACCGTGAACGCGCTGACCGCGGCGGACAGCGTGATCGTGCCGGTACAGTGCGAGTATTTCGCGCTGGAAGGCCTTGGCAAGCTGCTGAACACCATCAAGATCGTGCAGCAGCGCCTGAACCCGGAGCTCGTGATCGAAGGCATGCTGCTGACCATGTACGACAGCCGCCTGCGGCTGGCCAACCAGGTGGTGGAGGAAGTGAAGACACACTTCCAGCAGCTGGTGTTCGACACGGTGGTGCACCGCAACGTGGCCCTGGGTGAAGCGCCCAGCCATGGACAGACCATCATCATGCACGACGCGAGCAGCAAGGGCGCGGTGAACTACCTGAACCTGGCGCGCGAGATCCTGCAGAAGAACGACATGACACGCATCCCCGGTTCGGAGCGCGTGATCGCCATCCCCGAGGAGCAATGACCAAGAAACGCGGCCTGGGGCGCGGCCTGAGCGCCCTTCTGGAGGACAGCGGCGCGGACCTCACCGAGCGGCCCACGGGCGGCGACATCGGTGTGGCGGCGGGTGCACCGGTGCGCACCACGGGCCATGTGGCCACGATCCCTGTGGCGCACATCGAGCCCAACCCCTTCCAACCCCGCACGCACTTCAGCCCCGAGGCGCTCACCGAGCTCAGCCTCAGCATCCGCCAGCTGGGCGTCATCCAGCCGGTGACCGTGCGCAAGGTGGGCTACGACAAATACCAGCTCATCAGCGGCGAACGCCGCTTCCGCGCCAGCCAGGCCGCCGGCCTCACGGAGATCCCCGCCTACATCCGCATCGCCAACGACGAGGCCATGCTGGAGATGGCCTTGGTGGAGAACATCCAGCGCGAGGACCTGGACGCCATCGAGGTGGCCATCAGCTTCGAGCGGCTCATCGACGAGGTGAAGCTCACCCAGGAGCAGCTCAGCGAAAAGGTGGGCAAGGACCGCACGACGGTGACCAACTACCTGCGGCTGCTGAAGCTGCCGCCCGAGGTGCAGCTGGGCATCCGCCAGCGGCAGATCGGCATGGGCCACGCCCGCGCCCTGCTGGCCCTCAGCGACCCGGACCAGCAGGTGGACCTGTACCGCCGCATCGTGGAGAGCCAGTTGAGCGTGCGCGAGGTGGAGGACCTGGCCCGCACCGCCAAGCGGGGGCCCGTGCCCAGCGGCGCCTCCAAGTTGAGCGGTGCCCTGCACAAGCAGACCGCGAAGCAGCTGAGCCAGCGGTTCGGCACCAAGGTTGCCGTGAAGCAGAACGCCCAGGGCAAGGGCCGCATCGAGATCGTCTTCCGCAACGGCGACGAACTGGCGGCCCTGCTGGCCAAGCTGGGCAGTTGAGCCCCGCCATGCGCCGCTGCCTGCTGCTGCTGCTCCTGCTCCCCCTCGCTGCGGCGCTGCACGCGCAGCGCAATGACGCACCATCCAACAGCGTGCCCTCCTGGCGCCTGCGCCACAAGCCCGGCCGTGCGGCCCTCTACAGCGCGCTGCTGCCCGGGGCCGGTCAGGTGTACAACCGCAAGTACTGGAAGGTGCCCATCGTGGCCGCGGGGCTTGGCGTGTCGACCTACTTCATCGTCAACAACACCCGCGAGTATGACCGCTACAAGGAGGCCTACATCGCCCTGGTGGACGGGGACCCGGGCACGGTGGACGAGTTCAACGGGGAGTTCTCCGCCGGGGCCGTACGCGACGTGGCCGACACGTACCGCCGCTGGATGGACCTGAGCTACGTGGGCCTCACCCTGGTGTACGTGCTCACCATCGTGGACGCCACGGTGGACGCGCACTTCGTGCGGTTCGACGTGGGCGACGACCTGAGCCTGCAGCTGCGGCCCGGGCTCGACCTGGCGGCCCAGCGGGCCGTGGGGCTGACGGTGAGCGTGGGGTGGTGAAGCGCTACCGGTCCACGACCACCAATGGGGAGTGCATCAGCACGCTCCCCTGAGCGTTGACCGCGGCCACGGTGTAGAGCCCAGGAGCCTGCGCGCCAAGGTCCAAATGCCGCATCCCGGGTGCGCCCCAGGCCACCACACGCCCCAAGGCATCGATCAGGCGCAGGCTGCTGCTGCCATCGAAGCCGGCGCAAGCGATCCGGACCCGGTCCGTGGCCGGGTTGGGCCAGACCAGGAACGCGTTGGTGGCGGACCCGGGCCCGCTCAGGCCGGTGTTCTGGGCGTACTTCAGCAACAGGATCTCCGATAAGACCACCGTATCGCGCATGACACCATGCACCAGGATGTCACCGACGGGATCGAGCACCACATCGTTCGCACCGTTCATCCAGGTGTTCGGCACTGCGTAAAGGTCGGACCAAAGCGGCTGCCCGGCGGCATCGAGGCGCTGGGTGAAGACCGCGGACCGCCCCCCTTGCAACGGATCCGCGCGGGTGCCGACAAGCACACAGGATCCACCTGCCTCACTCACGATGCCGCTGCCCAGCACGTGGAGCGGGCCATCGTCCAGGATGTACGACCAGGTGGGCAAACCCGTGGGATCGAAGGAAAAGGCGCCCAGGTCCCTGGAGCCGTCCGGCGCGGTACCCGTGCCGATGCAATACACCGAACCATCCGGACCGATGGAAAGATCCATAGAAACATCCACGCCACCGATGGACACTTGTTGGTTCCACATCAAGGTTCCAGTCGTGTCGTACACGAGCACCGCCAAATCCGTTTCTCCGATCAGCTGTGCGGCCTTCATGCCCAGGACCACAATGCGACCGTCCTCTGTCGGTAGAATATCCGTTCCATACGCAACAATGCTGGGGAAGGCCCTGGCTTCCCATCGTACGGATCCGTCCGTATCCAAGGCAAGGGTGACCCAACTGCCGGCAAGCGTGTCGAAACTGTAGCCCGTGACGTAAGGCCTTCCTGAGCTGTCGACACATAGTCCTCCCATGAACTCGTTCGAAAGGAATGCACTCCACGGGACCCTGATCTCCCAAATGGGAACCCCAGCGTCCGTAAGGCCATGGACCAGGAATTCCCTACCCAGGCTATCTCCCATGCATGTGGTGGCGACGAACACGTAACCCTCCCCTTCATCGATGAAGAGAGGCAGGTCTTGCAACCCGGTGTGCGGGATATCTGAGGTCCAGAGGACGGCGCCGTTGGGCTCGTACTTCCGCACCCGGATCGAACCCGGCCCCATTGCGCAGGCATAGACCCGGTTATTCTCATCGATCACCAGATCGGCATGGGGCATGCCAAGGTGATCCAGAAGTGTATCGGACCAAACCTCTTGGCCCTGCGGGTCCACCGAAGTGATCAACACGCTCCATCCACTTGGGGATGCGCCGAGGACAAGTACATCGAGGAACACGGAACACCCCTGACCATCGACCTCCACCGTCCGCGGAATGGAACCATTGAATGGTGCAACCTCTTTGTGGTACACCCAGATCGGATCCGTCATTTGGGCCATGGCCTCAGGCGTCGGAAGGAGCGCGGGTAGAGCGAAGAGAACCAACAGCGCTTCGCATCTCATGGGTCTGCAATTGGTGCGATAACGGTTCAGTGGAGCGATCCGTGCATCGTGTCCGGGATACCGGTGAAGATAGCCGGATGCCGTATCGATCCCGACCTTCACCGCATGAAGATCGCACTCTACGGCACCGGCCGCATGGGCCGCGCCATCGAAGAGGCCGCCCTGCGCCGCGGCCACGGCATCGCCCTGAAGGTGGGCTCGGCCAACGCGGGCACCCCGCCCACCGCCTGCGATGTGGCCATCGAATTCAGCCGGCCGGCGCACGCCGTGGACAACATCCGGCTGTGCGTGGAGGCCGGTGTGCCGGTGGTGGTGGGCACCACGGGCTGGTACGACCGCCTGTCGGAGGTGCGGGAACTGGTGGCCACCAAAGGCGGCGCAGTGCTGTGGGCGAGCAACTTCAGCATCGGGGTCAACCTCTTCTTCCGCATCAACCGCCTGCTGGCCGGGCTGATGGACGGCCGCGACGACTACCGGGTGCGGCTGGACGAGGTGCACCACGTGCACAAGCTGGACGCGCCGAGCGGCACGGCCATCACCCTGGCCCGCGACATCGACCTGCAGCACGCCGGCTACACGGGCTGGTCCCTCGCCCCTGCGCCTGCCTCTGCCCCTGCTCCTGCTCCTGCTGCTTCTCCTGACCCTGCCACCGTCCCCATCCACAGCGAACGCACCGGCGAGGTGCCCGGCAAGCACAGCGTGCAATGGACCAGCGCGGACGACCGGATCATCATCACGCATGAGGCCTTTGGACGCGGCGGCTTCGCAAGTGGTGCGGTGCTCGCTGCGGAATGGCTGGCGGACCCGGTCCAGGCCCGGCGGGGCCTGTTCACCATGGACGACGTCCTGGGCCGGCCCTGAGCCTCCGTCCGTCCCCTTCCCCACCCCGCTCATCCGCCGCTGCATGGCCGCTGGCCGTTCGTTGCGCACCTTCGCAGCCTGATGATCCCCTACCTCGTCCTCCTCGCCTACTTCGCCGTCCTGTTCGGCTGCCTGTGGAAGTACTTCCTGAAAGCCGGCCGCAAGGCTTGGGAAGGCTTCGTACCCGGCTACAACATCCTCATCTGGCTGAAGCTGAGCGGCAAGCCCTGGTGGTGGATCTTCCTCTTCCTGGTACCTGGGGTGAACCTGCTGATGTTCATGATCCTGAACGTGAACCTGAGCATCACGCTGGGCGAGCGCAACTTCAAGGACCATGTGGTGATGACCCTGCTGCCGTGGGTGAAGATCCCGCAACTGGCCTTCTCGCCCAAGCACGCCTACGTGGGCCCCATCCCGGTGGCGCAGCGCAAACGCGGGCTGCTGGGCCAGTGGGGCGATGCCATCCTGTTCGCCGTCATCGTGGCCACGGTCTTCCGCACCTTCACCTTTGAGGCCTTCACCATTCCCACGCCCAGCATGGAGAAGAGCCTGCTGGTGGGCGACTACCTGTTCGTGAGCAAGCTGAGCTACGGCCCGCGCATGCCGATGACCCCGCTCACCTTCCCCTTCACGCACCACACCATGCCGCTCACGGCCAGCACACCCAGCTTCGTCACCTGGTTCAGCCAGCCCTACCGCCGGCTGCCCGGCTTCGGCAGGCCCGAACGGGGTGATGCGGTGGTGTTCAACTTCCCGGAGGGCGACACGGTGGTGGCGAACTTCCAGAACCAGAGCTACTACCAGCTGGTGCGCGACCACGGCCGCGAGAAGATCCACGACCCCAACTACCGCATGCTGAACATGGTGGACGGCCAGGTGCGGCAGATGCCCACCGGTGGCATCCTGGTGCGGCCGCTGGACAAGAAGGAGAACTACATCAAGCGCTGCGTGGCCGTGGCCGGGGACACCGTGGAGGTGCGCGGCGGCCTGGTATACATCGATGGCGTGAAGCAGCACGTGCCGGAGATGGCGCAGTACGCCTACGAGTTCGTGCTGAAGGACCGCTTCAACGAGCGCATGCTGAAGGAGCAGTACGACATCAGCCCGGACGACCTGTCGCCCGGCGAGAACGGCGGGGTGAGCATCCCGCTCACCGAGGCCAACGCGGCCAAGCTGGGCGGCTTCAGCAACGTGGCCAGCATGACCCGGCAGGACCATCCGAAGGGCTACAGCTCGCCCTACCACAAGCTGCCCTACTTCCCCAACCACCCGGCGTACGACTGGACGGAGGACAACTTCGGCCCGCTGTGGATCCCGAAGGCCGGGGCCACCATCGCGCTCACCACCGCGAACCTGCCGTTGTACGAGCGGGCCATCCGCGTGTACGAGCACAACGACCTGCGCGTGGAGGGCGACCGGATCCTGATCAACGGTGCACCGGCCACCAGCTACACCTTTCAGCAGGACTACTACTGGCTGATGGGCGACAACCGCCACCGCTCGCAGGACGCGCGGTTCTGGGGCTTCGTGCCGCATGACCACGTGGTGGGCAAGGCGGTGCTGGTGTGGTTCACCAAGGACCCGTACACCGGCATCCGGTGGAAGCGCCTCTTCACGGTGGTGCGCAACGGGCTGGAGTGAGCCGCGACCGATCGCCGAGCTTTGGGCGATGCGCGCACTGTGGAACCGCTGGACGGGCCTGAGCCCCTGGACGCGGGCCTTCGTGCAGGCCCTGCTGCTGCTGGCCGTGGTGCATGTGTTCGTGCTGCGCTGGGTGATCGTGCAGAGCACGAGCATGTTCGCCACCCTGCTTCCCGGCGATGTGCTCGTGGTGCAACGCTGGCCGGTGTGGACCGGCGTGGACCGCGGGGATGTGCTGGTGTTCCGCGACCCCACCCAGGACGATCGACCGGTTCGCCGGCGGCAGCTGCTGGTGAAGCGCGTGGTGGGCCTGCCCGGCGACACCGTGGAGATCCGTGCCGGCTTGGTGCTGGTGAACGGCCGGCCGCTGCCGCCCTGGCCCGGTGAGACCCGCCGCTATCTGGTGCGCATCGCACCGGAGACCTCGCTGGACAGCATCGCGGCGGCCATCGGCCTGCCCCGCACCTTCATCGCCGCCGGCGAGCGGCACCTCGAGCTTCCGCTGAATCCGGCCCTTGCGGCGCGGCTGGAGCGCGTGCGCGGCGTCCGTGACGTCGGGCCGATGGGCCTCAGCCAGCGCCCCGCACGCCACCTCTTCCCCTTCAGCCCCTTCCACCCGTGGAGCAGCGATGCCTACGGGCCCTTGCGCGTGCCCGCCGCCGGTGACAGCGTGCCCTTGGAGCCTGCCCAGCTGCCGCTCTATGACCGCATCCTCACCCGGCATGAAGGGCACGTGCTGGAGGTGGGCCGGGACGGACTCCTGCTCGATGGCACCCCGGCGGCGAAAGCGGTGATCGCCCGCGACCACTACTTCGTGCTGGGCGACAGCCGGCACAACAGCGCCGATTCGCGGCACTGGGGCTTCGTACCGGCCGACCACCTGGTGGGCCGGGCGGTACGCGTGCTGCTGTCGTGGGATGCGCAGCCGCGCCGGCTGCGCGGGGACCGGTGGTGGAGGACCCTGGGCCGGTAGGGCCAGGCCTGCCCGGCGAGGTACCTTCGCGCCATGCGTTCCCTCGCCCTGCCGCTGCTGCTGCTGCTGGCGGGCTGCACCGGACCCGAGGACCTGTGCACCCGCCACTACGAGCCCTTCCCCGACCTGATCGGCGGACGGGCGCGCACCGACGCCAACGCCGCGCTGCTCGACGCCATGGCGCGCTACAACGCGGGTGACCATGCGGCGGCCATTCCCGTGCTGGAGGCCGAACTGCGGGACACCCCCAACGAGGAGCAGATCCGCATGCTGCTGGCCAGCGCGCTGCTGGGCGCGGGAAAGCCCTACGACGCGGAGCTGCAACTGGACTTCATCGAGACCTCGGCGCGCAACGACTACGATGAGGCGGCGGCGTGGTACACGGTGCTGTGCTGGCTCTGCAGCGGGCAGCACGACCGGGCATTGGAGGGCGCGCGTGCCATCGCCGCCCGACCCCGCCACAGCTACAAGCGGCAGGCGGATGCGCTGGTGAAGGACCTGATGCGATGACGCTGGAGGTGGTGCACGAGCGCCTGGCCGCGGCCCTTCATGGACCGCTTCCGGGGCATGCGACCTTCCTGTCGCGCAGCGGATACTCCCGCGCGGACCTGGACCATGCGCAACGTGCGGACGCCGCACCACGGGAGAGCGCCGTGCTGGCCCTGCTCTATCCCGCCTTGGGTGCGCCGCATCTGCTGCTGATGCGCAGGCCCGAATATGCCGGGGTGCACAGCGGGCAGGTGAGCTTCCCGGGCGGACGCCGCGAAGCGGAGGACATCGATCTGCAGGCCACGGCGCTGCGCGAGTTCCATGAGGAGACCGGGGCCACGCCACGGGAACTGCGGGTCCTGGGTACACTGTCGCAGGTGTACATCCCGCCGAGCCGGTCGCTGGTGACGCCCTTCGTCGGCCTGGCCGAGGAGTTGGGGCCCACCCGCCCCGATCCGCGCGAAGTGCAGGCGCTGCTGGAGGTACCGTTGGCCGAACTGCTGCGGCCTGACGTGATCCGGGAACGGCGCCAGCACATCCAGGTGCTCGGCCGCGAGGCCATCGTGCCCTACTTCGACCTGGGCGGCCAGGTGGTGTGGGGGGCCACGGCGATGATGCTGGCCGAACTACGCGAGCTGCTCCACGGCTGAGGCCACGCCGAGCTCCTTCAGGAAACGCTCGTTGGGGCGGGTGCCGTCCTTGTCCGCACTGTGCTCGGCCTTGATGCGCCGCACGAAGTACATGTCGATGGCGCCCTTGTTCTTGGCCTCGACCTGCCCGCGGTGCACGCACTCGAAGCGGTCCTTGATCAGCGCGTACGTGGAGCCGCTGACGTTCACCTCGCCCGGTTCGCCGCTGCTCTCCATGCGGCTGGCGGTGTTCACCGTGTCGCCCCAGATGTCGTAGGCGAACTTGCGCTTGCCCACCACGCCGGCCACCACGGGGCCTGTATGCACACCGATGCGGAGGATCCAGGGCACCTTGCCCCTGGCCTCGCGCTGGCGGCGCCATTCGTCCATCAGGTCGCGCACCTCCAGGGCGGCCAGCACGCATTTCACCGCGTGGTGCGGGTCGGCCACGGGCACGCCGGAGGCGCACATGTAGCTGTCGCCGATGGTCTTGATCTTCTCGATGCCGTAGCGGCCCACGATCTCGTCGAAGTGGATGAAGCACTCGTCCAGCTCGGTGACGAGCTCCTCGGGGCTCATCTTCTCGGCCGCCTTGGTGAAGCCCTTCATGTCGGTGAAGAGCACGGTGACGGCGTCGTGTCGACGGGCGGTGGCCTTGCCCTTGTCCTTGAGCTCCTCGCTGATCTCCTTGGGCAGGATGTTGAGCAGCAGGTCCTCGATGCGGCCCTTCTGGTGTTCGATCTCACGGCTTTGGGCGCGCACCTCCTCGGTGCGTTCCTCCACGCGGCGCTCCAGGATCTGGTTGCGCATGCGCAGCTGCCGTTCGCGCACCTTCACCCAGCTGAACAGCACCAGGGCGATGAAGGCGGTGAGCGCGGTGTAGAACCACCAGGAGCGGTACCATGGGGGCAGCACGGTGAAGGTGAGGCTGGCGGGGGCGCTCCACAGGCCCGCGCGGTTGATGCTCTTCACCCGGAAGGTGTAGTTGCCCGGAGGCAGGGCCGGGAAGAAGGCCTCGGTGGCCACCGTCAGGGGCTGCCAATCCCGGTCCAGGCCTTCCAGCAGGGTGCTGTAGCGCACGGCGCCGGGGTCGCTGAGGCTCACCGTTCCATAGTGGATGCGGATGGAGCGCTCGCTGTGGCCGAGGCTGAGGTCCTGCTCCAAGGGGCGGTCCTCCAGGTTGACGCTGAGGCCGCGCAGGGCCACGATGGGCGGTGTCGGTGCTCCATCGCCCTGATCGGGCACCACACGGGTGGCCCCGCGCGCCGTACCGAACCACAGGTCGCCGGCGCGTGTGAGGCAGGCCGCGCCGGGTTTGGCCTCCACGCCGATGAAGCCGGAGCGTTCGGTGTAGGAGAGGAAGCCTTCCTGGTCCGGGCGCCAGCTGTTGAGCCCGCCCACCGTGCCGATCCACAGGTGGCCCTTGGCATCGCGCAGCAGGGAGCGCACCGTGTTGTCCAGCAAGCCGTCCACCTGGGTGTAGGCCCGCTCCTCCTTGCCGTTGGACAACAGCATGAGGCCCTGGCTTCTTGTACCGACCCAAAGGCGGCCGGTGGCGTCCTGTACGAAGGCGGTGGGCGAGAATGCCCTCCCCAGGTCGACGCGCTGCGCGCGACCGTTGTCGATGCGGGTGATCCCCTTGTCCTTGCTGCCCACCCAGATGCTGCCCTTGTCATCGCGGTACAACGCGGTGACGGGGGTGGTGGGCACGCCATCCTCCTCGGTGTACACCATGGGCGGCGCCCCGGCGGCATAGCGGCGCAGGCCGGTGATGGTGCCGATGTAGAGCTCGCCCGGCTGGCCCACGGCGAGGGCCGTCACCTTGCCACGCGGGATCAGCACGTCCAGGTCGGGGTGCGGCACGGGCTGGAAGGCCACGGGGTCCAGTTCCACCAGGCCGTTGGTCTCGGATCCGACCCACACGTTGCCGCTGGCGTCCTCGGCCAGCACCCGCACGCGGGAGGTGCGCACCGTCTGGAGGTTCTTGATCATGCCCGTGCCCTGCACCCGCGGATCGAGGATGCTCACCCCGCCATCGGTGCCGAACCAGATGCGGCCGCTGCGGTCCTCCAGCACGGCCCACACCTGCTGGTCCAGCAGGCCGTCCTGCTCCAGCAGGTTGAGGAAGCGCTCGCCCTTGAAGATGTTGAGGCCGTAGTCGTTCGTGGCCAGCAGCATGTTGCCTTCGCGGTCGCGGGTGATGCGGCGGATCAGCAGGCTCTCCAGTCCGTTGCCGGGATGGTAGTGGCGACGCACGCCGTTGAGGCCGATCACGGCGGCACCGCCGCCCCAGGTGCCCACCCACACCTGTCCGGTGGCATCCTCCCCGAAGCACATCACGAAGTCGCTGGGCAGGCCATTGGCCGTGCTGTAGTTCACCACCTGTCCGGTGCGGGGATCGAGCACGAAGGCCCCGCTGCCCTGCGTGCCCAGCCAGCGCCTGCCGTCGGAATCCTCATACAGGGCACTGATGCCGAGCACGTCCTCCAGGCCGTTCCACTCCAGCGAAGCGAACCGCTTGGTGGCGGGGTCCCAGCGCTTCAACGTTCCACCGTCCTCCAGGAAGGCCAGGGTGCCATCGCGGAAGTGCACCGCATCCACGACATGGTCCAGCAGGCCTTGATCGCTGCCGAAGCGGTCCACCGTGGGCGCACCCTCCGCGCTGATGGCGCTGATGCGCAGGGCCCCCTGCCCCATCGTGGTGACCCACACGGCACCATCGCCGTCCTGCACCAGGGCGGTGACATCGGAAGTGAGGGCCTCGCCGGGCAGGGTCAAGGTGGAGAACGTGCGGCCGGAACGAACGGTGAGGCCGCCGCCGGTGTGGCCGGCCCAGAAGCGGCCGTCGCGGTCGATCAACAGGCAGCGCACGCCTTTGGGGGCCGTGCCATCCTCGGTGCCGTAGGCGCGGATGCCCACGCGGTCGCGACCATCGAAGCTCACCAGCCCGTCCTCAGTGCCGAGCCACACCAGCCCCGAGCTGTCCTGCACCACGCAGTACACGTTGCTGGAGGGCAGGCCGTTCTGCACGTCGAGGCGCTCGAAGTAGAAGCGCTGCGCCACCAGGGGCGCGGTGAGCAGGAGCAGCGGGGCGATCAGGAACCGGCGCATCGGCTATCGGGTGAGGTCGTAGAAACTGGCCTCCGAACCAGCGGCATCGCTCACCACCAGGGTGTTGGTCACCGACTCGCTGTAGTTCTGGATCAGGTTCTTCAGCGGGCCGTAGTTGTAGAAGGTGTAGATGTCATCCTTCTTGGCGTCCACCGGGATCCAGTAGCTCTTGCCACCCACGGTGCGGCCGTGCCCGGCGTACCACACCAGCACGGTGTTCACCTTGTTGCTGCGCACCAGGTCGCGCAGTTCGGTGCTGAAGAAGCGTTCGAGCTGCTGCTTGGAGAGGTTCTTCTTGGTGATGGTCCTCTGCACGTTGTACTTGGCGAAGGCCTTCTGCATCTTGGCCGCATCGCCGCCCTGGCCTTGGAGCGCGGGGAAGCTGCGGTACTCGCTGTTCTCGATGTACACCACCCAGGTGGTGCCGGAGGACACCGCGGTGCCGCCGGCAGGCTTGTCGGCCGGGCGTTCGGCAGGCTTGTCGGCGGGCCGGTCGGCCACCACCGCAGGCTCCACGGGGCGCGGTGCCGGTGCGGCCTTGCGCTGCAGTTGCACCAGCACCTCGCTGGCGTTGCCGAAGCGGTCCTCGGCCCGCACGGTGAACCGGTCCTTGCCGGCGATCACCAGCTTGATGCTGAACTCCGTGCGGTTGGTGTCCGGCACATAGCTGGCCACGATGCCGTCCACCGTCACGCTGCGGATGATGCTCGCATCGCTGGCCACGCCCTCGATGAAGAGGTCCTCGCGGTCGGCGGGCACGGTGATGATGCGGTCCGGACCCGGGTCCGGTGAGGTCACGGCGAGGTCGGGGGCCACGCCTTCGGTGCGCTCCACCTTCAAGGTGACCGTGGCCAGGTTGCCGTACACGTCCTCGGCCTCCACGGTGAGGCGCTCCTCGGTGACGGCCAACGGGATGCTGGTGAAGAACTCCGGATCCTTCTCGTCCCTGGCGAAGTCGGCCTCCGTGCCGTTGACGCGGATGGCCTTCAACAGGTTGCGGTCGCGCACGTGGCCGGTCACCTTCACCTGCCGCAGGGCGTTGCTCACCTGCACCACCTCGCCGGTCCGGCTGGGCTCCACCAGGGTGATCACCGGCGGATCCTCCTCGCGGTTGAGCTCGAAGAGCGCATCGGCCACCCGCTTGCGCCGCTCCTGGATGTCCAGTGCTGTAACACCTTCGGCGTTGATGCTTTCGGGAAGGGCCTTGGCGGCCAGGTCCAGGTCGCGTTGCGCACCCTCCAGGTCCACGTTGGCCTCCTTGCACTCGGCGCGCAGCAGCAGGGCCTGCACGTCCTTGGGCTGTTCCTGCAGCACCCGGTTGAGGTCGTTCACGGCGTTCTGCTGCTGGCCGTAGCCCTTGTAGTAGCGGGCGCGCTGGCGGTACACCTCGGCATCGGTGCGGCCGTTGGCGATCACCTTGCTGATGTCGTCGATGGCCTTGGCGTACTCCTTCTGCAGGGCGAAGGCCTTGCTGCGGGTGAACAGGGCGGCGGTGCTGCGCGGGTTCAGCTCCAACGCGGTGGTGGTGCGCTCCACGGCCTTGTCCAGGGTGCGCAGCTGCATGGTGGGCCCGGTGTACTGCTCGTAGAGCTTCAGCTGCACCTCGGCCAGGGCCACGTAGGCGTCCTCGTACAGGTAGTTCCACTCGATCACGCGCTCCAGATCGGTCTCGGCGGTGCGGTAGTCGCGCTGGGCCATGCGCACCAGGCCGTGCAGGTAGTAGGTGTCCGTGGTGCCCTTCTGCGCCAGGGCGGCATCGCTGGCGGCGGCGGCGCCGTCCAGGTCGTTCAGTGCCAGGCACACGCGCACCTTGGCCTGCAGGGCCTCCATGCTCTTTGGGTCGATGGCCAGGGCCTTGTTGCACAGCTCCAGGGCCTCCTGCGAGCGGCCCAGGTCCAGGTAGGCCTTGGCGGCGCGGGCGGCATGGCCGGCATCACCGGGTTGCAGCTCGTGCACCTTCCGCAGGTCGGCAGCGGCTTCCTCGGGCTTGTCCAGCAGGACGTACACCTCGGCCCGGGCCTGGTAGGCCTTGATCATGCCGGGATCCACCTGGATGGCCAGCCCGTATTTCTCCACGGCCTCGCTGAGCTGCTGGGCCTCGCGCAAGGCCTCGGCCTCCTTGAAGAAGGCCTTGCCGCTTTGGGCGGAGGCGGTTACGGAGAGAACCAGGAAGGCGCCCGGGAGCAGGAACAACAGGATGCGGCGAAGCATGGCGCACGAAAATAGGCGGTGGCGCCCCGCCGTCGATCCCCGTGAGGTTCTTTGTGGCGTCCGTCAGATGCGGAAGCGCAGGATGCCCATGGCCAGGGAGACCGTGGGCGTGTCCTGGCTGAAGAAGGAGAGCATGTCGCGGCTGGCGAAGCCGCCCTCCCACTGGCCCGAGGGCAGGCGGAAGAGCAGGCCCATGGGCAGGCGGGTGTCGTAGTTACCACCCGTGACCACCCCGGCCTGCAGGGTGAGGAATTTCACCGGGCTGTACTCCCCGCCCACGCTGAACTGCGGCCTGGCGATGTTGCCGGGCACGTCGTTCAGCGGCAGCACCACGTCGATGCCCACCTCGGCCTTGTCGGGCACCACGTAGCTGGCGCCCACACGCAGCATGCCCGGGGTGGCCACCCGCTTCTGGGCCAGACCCTCCCAGTTGAGGATGCCCAGCTCGGAGGTGATCACCTCGGCCTGGTCGAAGAAGTTGTAGCTGGTGAAGCCGGGGCTGTCGAGCGTGTAGAGCGTGTCGTCCTTGGCGCTGTACGCGTTGCCATCCCACGTCATGGAGCCCAGGCCCGTGGCGGCCACGCCCACCTTCAGGCGGTCCTTGTACACCGCGCTGATGCCGACATCGCCGCTGAAGCCGCGCCCCACGCTGCGCAGCCCGCTGCCGCCCACCGTGCTGGGGTTGCTGGCGGCGGCCGTGCCGTAGTCCACGTCGAACACGGGGCTCAGGGCGCTGAAGGCCTGCCAGCGGCCGTCCTTCTCACCGATGTCGATGTGCGCGAAGCCCTGCAGGTAGCGGAAGCCGATGCCACCGTGCCACTCCACCGTGCCGGTGGTGAACAGGCGGCGGCCCCACGAGAAGGCGTACTCGCGCGTCCAGCTCAACGTCATGCGGGTGTCGTCCATCAGCTGGCTGATGCGCCGGCCCTCACCGGGCTCCACGAAGCCGCGGCGCACCAGCGCCAGCGTGTCCGCGCCCAGGTCGGGGCGGTTGGCGATCACCGTGCCGTCGGCCAGCTCCAGGTGCGTGAAGTAGGGCGCGCGGCGGCCCAGGAAGAGGAGGTCGCTGGTGGTGCCATTGTAGTAGCTGTCCCACTGGAACCGGTCACCGATGCTGATGGCGAAGCCGCCGGCGTCGTCGTTCAGGAAGCTGAAGCCCAGCAGGCGCATGTCGGCGTTCAGCGCCAGGTCGGCCCCGCCGAAGTTGTCCGCGGCGGCGGCCTGCTCGTTGCCGGTGAAGGTGCGGTCGAAGTCGCGGAGCATGTCCTTCCGCAGCACCTTGCGCGAAACGCCCGTGGTGTGGATGGAATAGGCGCCCTCCAGCAGGCCGAAGACGAAGCGCGGGTCCTCGTACTTCAGGTCCCAGCCCAGGTTGGCCGGGTTGATGCCGATGCTCTGGTAGTCGGCGGCCAGCGTGGTGGCGATGCCGGTGCCGGTGACGGTGAAGGAGGGCCCTTCGGTCTGGGCCGTGGCGGCCAGGGCCAGCGAAAGGCCGGCCAGCGCGGAAAGGAGGCGGACGGGAAGGCGCATGGGGTGTTGGTTGGGTGACCCCGCGAGGCGCACGGGCGCTACTCGCCGGTGAACTTGGCCATCACCTCGGGGGTGACGCCGGTGGTGCTGAACCCGCCGTCGTGGTAGAGGTTCTGCATGGTGACGTAGCGGGTGAGGTCGCTGAAGAGGGTGAGGCAGAAGCGGGCGCAGTCCTCGGCCGGGGCGTTGCCCAGCGGGCTCATGGCCTGGGCGAAGCCGAAGAAGCCGTCGAAGCCCTTGATGCCGCTGCCGGCGGTGGTCATGGTGGGGCTCTGGCTCACGGTGTTCACGCGGATGCGCTTCTCGCGGCCCAGGCGGTAGCCCCAGCTGCGCGTGATGCTCTCCAGCAGGGCCTTGGCATCGGCCATGTCGCCGTAGTCGGGGAACACGCGCTGGGCGGCGATGTAGGTGAGGGCCACCACGCTGCCTCCATCGGCCAGGGCCCCGGCCTTCTCGGCGGCGGCCAGCATGCGGTGCAGGCTCATGGCGCTCACGTCCAGGGTCTGCTTGTACCAGTCGTAGTTGAGGTCGTTGTAGGGCCGGCCCTTGCGCACGTTGGGGCTCATGCCGATGCTGTGGAGCACGAAGTCGGCCGGGCCGCCGAGCTGCTGGGCGCTCTCGGTGAAGAGCTTCTCCAGGTCGGCGTCGTTGGTGGCATCGGCGGGGATCACCGGGGCACCGGTGGCGTCGGCCAGCTTCTTGATCTCGCCCATGCGCATGGCCACGGGCGCGTTGGTGAGCACGAAGCGCGCGCCTTCGGCGTGGGCCAGCTCGGCCACCTTCCACGCGATGCTCTGGTCGTTGAGGGCGCCGGTGATGATGCCGCGCTTGCCGCTGAGGAGTCCGTAGGCCATGAGTGCAGGTTGAGGGGTCGAAAATAGCCGTTCGGGCGGGAGTGGGTGGATGGCGGGCCGGGCAGGAGCGTGTGCGGACCGAGCGCATCCACCGGGAATGGTGGGACCGCCCACCTGCGCCCGGATCCTGGTGTGACTATCTTCAACTCCCAGAACGGTCAACATGGCTTGTGCACATCTTCCTGGGCGGAACCCGTACGACCGCACCGATGCCGAACTGGACAGCGCGGAGGTGCCCCCCAGGGTATACATCGTGGAACTCCTGAGCACTTCGGGTTCCCTTGTGCGTGATCGTTTCGTCGTGCAACCATGAGGATCCCACAGGCCTTTGTGTCGGCTTGCATTGCGCTGTTCTGTAGCGCGCAGCAGCCGTTCGACCTGGACACCTCGTTCCGCACCCCGATCATTCAACGCAATGTCAACTCCATCCTGCCCCAACAGGACGGTAAGCTGGTCCTTTCAGGCCGTATGCTCTTCCCGGGTGCATTGAACGAGCACCTCCTTGTCCGTATCGATCAAGATGGTCTTCTGGACCCCACCTTTTACGCCAGCAGTTTGGGAGGTGGCAAACTGACCTCCTGGAGCGGACAGTTCTATGTGGCGGCCAACAGTACGGTCCGCCGGATCCTACCTGATGGTCATCAGGACCCCTCCTTCATCGGAATGAACACGGGACCTTATTTCACTTCCGGCCAAGGCGGCGACTACCACGTGTACCCCGACGGCCGGGTGCTGATGACCGGGGTGCATGTGCTCAGCGACAGCATCCGCGGCTTCGAGGGCTTCTACAGCCTGGTGTGGTTCTCCAACACCGGATACCTGGATACCACGGCCATCCACCGCAAGTGCGACAATACGATCGACCTGATCCATCCGTTGCCCAACGGTGAATTCCTGCTGAGCGGCTGGCTCAACACCTACGAGGGCCAGCCCGTCGGTCGCATTTTTCGCGTACATCCCGATGGAGCCTTGGACAGTTCTTTCCACACGAGCATCTACTGGGGCATGGCCACCGATCTGCTTGTGCAACCGGATAACAAGATCGTCGCGACAGGCCGATTTCTCATGAACGGCGACCCGGATACGCTGCATTTGATCCGGTTGTTCCCCGATGGCGCCTTGGACTCCACTTTCAACAACCACCTTCGTTCAAGCTATCATCAATTCGGAGGCTTCTTCTCTTGGAGCGGGATCACATCCGTATCGCCCCTTGGTCACATCGTGTACGGCGCATTCACCAGCATTGACGAACAACCGCGTAGGGGTATCGCCTTGGTGGATACCTCCGGGGTTCTGTTGAATACATACTTCTCAGGGACAGGTTGCGGCGTGTACGAGTACATGGGCTTCCCGTACAGCTCGGTGGAGTCCCTGATACCGGATCCGGTCGGCGGTGGTTATTACATCTGCGGTGCTTATACAGGCTACGACGACGGCACGGTGGACGACACCACACAGCGCTTCGTGAGCCGGTTGTACGGGTTGGATGTGGGGGTGCGGGAGGAGCCGGTCAAGGAGCCTGGTGCTTCGCTGCTGATCCATCCCAACCCGGCCAGCACATGGGTTGCTGTTAGTTATGGTCTGGATCCGCAACCTGCGAACGCGTCCATCTCGATCCGTGATCTGATGGGCCGGGAAGTGCATCGAGCCCCGATCAGCGCAGCGACTGGCCAACTCCTTTGGGACACCCGACAGGTCCCGGCCGGTAGCTACGCCGTGGTGCTGCTGGGCGCAGCCAACGGACCTGTCACGCAACAGCTCATTGTGCAGCCATGAAGTACAGCCGCATTTTGCGGCTGTACTTCATGCTGATGGCCACTTCGACCATCCTTGGAGCACAGGCGCAACAACCCTTCGATCTTGATAGCACGTTCCGCACCTCGTTGGGATCGCGGAATGTCAATTCCATGGCCATCATGCCAGATGGAAGACTATTGATATCTGGTCGCCTGAAGTTCAATGGGGTGGTCGATGAATGGCCCTTAGCCCGATTGTTGTCGAATGGTTCCCTTGATCCAAGTTGGAACTTTGGTGCACCCGGTGGCAGCAAGATCACACCCTGGTCGTCGGGCTACTATGTTGGTACGACCTCTCTCGTTCGCAGATTGGATGCGGCTGGTCAGCTCGACCCCAGCTTCATACTGATGACGAACAGCCCCTATTTCAGTCCTGGCCAAGGCGGCGACTACCACGTGTACCCCGACGGCCGGGTGCTGATGACCGGGGTGCATGTGCTCAGCGACAGCATCCGCGGCTTCGAGGGCTTCTACAGCCTGGTGTGGTTCTCCAACACCGGATACCTGGACACCACGGCCACGCACCGCAAATGCGATGGCAGCATCGACTTCATCCATCCCCTGCCCGATGGCAAGTTCCTGCTCAGCGGCATCTTTACCACTTACGAAGGCCAGCCTGCCGGTCGCATTTTTCGCGTCCATCCCGATGGCGGCTTGGACACAAGTTTCAGTACCACCATTTTTTGGGGTCAAGCGTATGGATGTCACCTACTGGATGATGGCCGGATCTTGGCTGCAGGTCGATTTCAGATCAGCGGAGATCCCGATACGCTCCATTTGATCCGGTTGATGCCCAACGGCACCCTCGATCCCACCTTCAACAATCACCTCTCCTTCGAGATCGACACCCTCGACGGAGTGAGCGCCACGGTAACGGCGGTGCACCCCTTGGGCGATGGGCGAATAGCGCTGCTCGGCGGTTTCGATCGCGTGGGTGGCTTGGTCCGGCGGGGCTTCGTGCTCACCGATACTACGGGGCAGCTCCTGTCCACTGCGCTCGGAGGCAACGGTGGTGGCCCCTACACGTACATGAACTTCACCTACGGGAGCATTCGCGATATGGTGCCTGCACCGGATGGGGGCTACTACATCCACGGCTCGTTCGTAGGCTACGACGACGGCACGGTCAACGATACCACACAGCGCTTCGTGAGCCGGTTGTACGGCTTGGATGTGGGGGTGCGGGAGGTGGAGCAGCCGCTGGCGGTACAGGTGGTGCCCAACCCCAGCACCGGTCCGGTGCGGGTGGAGCTGCCGGAGGCGATCGGTCCGGCCACGTTGCAGGTGGTGGATGCGCAGGGCCGGGTGGTGCGGGTGCAGCGGGTTGCCAGTGGCCCCGCCGTGCTGGACCTCACCGGCCAGGCCGCCGGGGTCTATGCCGTACGGGTGCGCAATGAGGCCGGCCGCAGCGGACATGCGCGGATCGTGCTGCACCCGTGAGGTCGATGAAGGACATGGTCATGACCGTGTTCCCCCAAGTGTACAAGGAGAACGCGCTGGTGAGTGATGCGTAGCTCGGCCGCCGCCGACCCATCACTGAGCCCCCTCACCTCCCCTTCAGCAGTTCCCGCGCGTTCTCCAGGGCGGCCTTAGTGGTCTTGCGGCCGCTGAGCATGCGGGCAAGCACCTCCACGCGTTCGTCGGCGAGCACGGGGCGGATGTGGGTGGTGACGGCCTCGGCCTCGTGGTCCTTGTGCACCAGCAGATGCACATCGGCCTTGCTGGCGATCTGGGGCAGGTGGGTGATGGCGATCACCTGGCGGCGGCGGGCCATGGCGGCCATCAGCTCGCCCACGCGGTCGGCCACCTCGCCGCTCACGCCCGTGTCGATCTCGTCGAAGACCAGGCAGTCCAGGCCGAGCCCTTCGGCGCTGCGCTCCAGCAGGGCCAGCATCACGCGGCCCAGTTCGCCGCCGCTGGCCACCTTCTCCAGCGGCTCGGGCGCGCGGTCCTTGTTGGCGCTGAAGCGGGCGTGCACGGCGTCCATGCCGTCGGGGCCGGGATCCGTCAGGTGGTGCTCGAAGGCGAAGCGGGCGTGGGGCATGCCGAGCTTCTTCAGGGCGGCCACCACCTCCACGGCGAGCTGCGGCATGGCCTTGCGACGGGCGGCGCTGAGGCGTTCGGCGGTCTCCCGCACGTGCTGCCGCATGGCGGCCGCCTGGCGTTCCAGCGCGGCGATGCGCTCCCCCAGGGTGCCGATGCGGCCGTGGCGGTCGCGCAGGTCCTCGCGCACGGCGATCAGCTCTTCGGTGCCTTTCACCCGGTGCTTCACCTGCAGGCGCAGCAGCAGGTCCAGCCGTTCGCGCAGGCGCGTGGCGTGGGCGGGGTCCAGCACCACGGCGGTGGCCATGCGCTCGGCCTCGCCGGCGATGTCATCCAGTTCGATGCCCACGCTGTGCAGTCGGTCCACCAGGGTGGCCAGCCCCGCGTCGTGGCGGGCGGCCTTGGCCAGGTGCTGGCGAAGCGCGGCCAGGGCGGGCACCACGCCGCCCTCGCCGGAGAGCGCGCGTTCGGCGTGCTGCAGTGCACCGAGGAGCTCGCCCGCATGCTCGGCGCGGTCCAGTTCGGCCTCCAGGGCCTCCTGCTCGTCCACCTTCAGCTGCGCCTGGTCCAGTTCGTCCAGCTGAAAGGCCAGGTAGTCCAGCTCGGCGCGCGAGCGCTCCTCCTCGGCGCGGGCGCGGGCCAGCTCCTCCTCCACCGCTCGCCAGGCCCGGTGGTCGGCGCGGTAGGCGGTGACGGCCTTGGCGTGGCCGGCCACCTGGTCCACCAGACCGAGCTGGAAACGCGGGTCGTTGAGCAGCAGCGTGTGGTGCTGGCTGTGCACATGGATGAGGCGTTCGCCCAGCTCGCGCAGCTGTTCGAGCCGCACGGGCGTGTCGTTCACGAAGGCGCGGCTGCGGCCACCCGGCTCCAGCTGGCGGCGGATGATCAGCGGCGTCTCCACGGGCACACCGGCCTGCTGGCACCAGGCGGAGAGCCAGGCCGCGGCGCTGTCCACCTCCAGTTCGATCACGCAGCGCTGCCGGGGGTCCCGCGCCAGGCCGGCATCCGCGCGTTCGCCCATGGCCAGGCCCAGCGCACCGATCAGGATGCTCTTGCCGCTGCCCGTTTCACCCGTGATGATGGTGAGCCCCGGCGATAGCTCCAGCTCCAGCCGGTCGATCAGCAGGTAGTTGGTGATGCGCAGGCGGTGCAGCATGACGGGAACTTCAGCGATCCGAGGCCGGCCAAGATAGCCGTGGCCACCAACCGGTCCATCGGCACATGCGCACATGGCCACATGGCCACGACCTGTCCCGCCTCAGCGGGATGAACACATGGGCACATGCGCACATGGCCACATGGAACGCCCGCTCTAACTCCCCTTCATCATGTTCTGGTACCGGCTGATGTTCCCGGGGTCCACGATCTGCAGGGTGGTGAAGAGCTTGGTCTTCTCCTGGGCGGGCACGGGCTTGAAGAGCTCCACGAGCTCGTTGCCCTTGGCGTTGAAGAACACCTGCAGGTTGTAGCTGGCGGGCTTGGCCTGGTGCACGGTGCGCAGGCTCTCGATGGAGGAGGCCACCACCTTGCGCGCGGCATCCATCTCGGTGCTCATGCGATCGAAGCCTTCGCGGTGGTAGTCGTAGAGGCACTGGCGGAAGGGCCGGAACACGGCCTGTTGCTGATTGTCCAGCAGCCAGTAGCGGTTCTTGGTGCCCTCGAAGGCCTTCCAGCCGGGTTCGGACACGTTCTGTGCGTTGTTCACGATCACCTGCGCCACGTTGTAGTACTCGCTGCCGCCCATGGGGCTGAAGGTGTCGGCGTCCACCCCGAGGATGAAGTAGGCATAGAAGCCCAGGATGCTGGCCAGGTTGTTCGTGTACCGATCGGGGCTGAAGTCGATCTGGGTGTTCTCCAGGAAGTTGAAGGCCACGTCGTTGTCCAGCAGGTCGATCACCGGGCTGTTGTAGTCGGTGCCGTAGACCGGCCGGGCGTAGATCACCTGCAGGGTGCCTTGAAAGCGGTCCAGGCCCTCCTGCTGGTTGATGGTGAGCAGCATGTTCACCTCGATGCGCTCCTGCTGGGTGAAGTTGCGGTTGGTCCAGCGCCGCGTGTTCATCAGCTCGCGGATGGCGGTCTCCATGCTCTGCCAGATGCGCTTGGGCGTGCTCTGGATCTGCGGGGCGATGACGCTCACCGAGCAGTTGAACTCCTGGGCGGCGGAGGCCCGGGGCAGGAGCAGCAGCAAGGGCAGGAGCAGGAGGCAGGCGGTCCTTCGCATGGTCAGAGGAGGGCTTCGAGGCGGTCGAACAAGGCGCGGGCCACGTCGGACTTGCTCATCAACGGCAGGGCTTCCGGATCGGTATCCGGGGCGATGAAGGTAACGCGGTTGGTGGGGTGGCCGAAACCGGCGCCGGCATCCTCCAGGGTGTTCATCACCACCAGATCGAGGCCCTTGCGCTGGAGCTTGCCGCGGGCGTGCTCCACCCCATCGTTGGTCTCCAGGGCGAAGCCGACGATGAGCTGCCCGGGCCTGCGGTGCGCACCGATCCAGGCCAGGATGTCCTCGGTGGGCTCGAGCGCGAGCGTGTCCAGCGGCTCGCCCTTCTTCACCTTGCGGGCTGCGGGGGCGGCCGGGCGGAAGTCGGCCACGGCGGCGCTCATCACCACCACATCGGCCTGCGCGGCGATGGCCTTGCAGGCCTCGGCCATCTCGGCGGCGGTGCCCACATCGGTGCGGGTGATGCCGGCCGCGGTGGTGGTGAGCTGCACGGGTCCGGTCACCAGGCGCACCCGGGCCCCACGGCGCGCGGCCTCCTCGGCGATGGCGAAGCCCATGCGGCCGCTGCTGCGGTTGCCGATGTAGCGCACCGGGTCGATGGGCTCCTGGGTGGGCCCGGCGGTGACGAGCACGGTGCGTCCGGCCCAGGGCGACACGCCGATCAGGGCCTCCTGCAGGGCCTGCACCAGCTCATCCGGCTCGGTCATGCGCCCCTCGCCCACCAGCCCGCTGGCCAGTTCGCCGTGCTCCGGACCGATGGCGCGCACGCCGCGTTCCTTCAGCAGGGCCAGGTTGTGGGCGGTGGCCGGGTCGCGCCACATCTCCAGGTCCATGGCGGGGGCCACGAACACCGGGCAGGTGGCGCTCAGGAAACAGGCCAGCAGCAGGTTGTCGCACTGCCCGTGGGCCATTTTGGCCAGGGTGTTGGCGCTGGCGGGGGCCACCAGCAGGGCGTCGGCCCAGCGGGCCAGGTGCACGTGGTCGTTCCAGCGGCCGCTGCCATCGCGCACGAACAGGTCGGTGAGCACCGGCCGGCCGCTGAGGGTGCTGAGCGTGAGCGGGGTCACGAAGTCGTGCGCCGCAGGCGTCATCACCACCTGCACCTCGGCGCCGGCCTTCACCATGGCGCGGACGAGCAGGGCGGATTTGTAGGCGGCGATGCCACCGGTGACGCCCAGCAGGATGCGACGGGGCAGCGCGGCGGACATGGCGGGCCGGCGGGGCCGGACGGCTTAGGCGTTGGCGGGTGCCGGCGCCACATCACCATCCTCGGGACGGCGGATGTGAAGGCGGCCTTCGACCAGTTCCTGCACGGCGATGGCCGAGGGCTTCGGCATCTTCTCGTAGTGCTTGCTCACCTCGATCTGCTCGCGGTTCTCATACACCTCCTCGAGGTTCTCGCCGTTGCTGGCGAACTCCTCCAGCTTGGCGCCCAGCTCCTCCTTGATGCCGAGGGCCACCTGGTTGGCACGCTTGCCCAGGATCACCACCGTCTGGTAGACATTGCCGATCTCCTTGTCGAGCTGGTCCATGTCGCGGGTCACGGTGGTCTTGGCGGCGTTCTGGTGCTTGGGGGTCATGGGGTCGGTGCGGATTGCGGAGGAACGTTCAGCTTCGAGCGGCAGGTGTCGGCCATCCGTTTCACCAGGGCGGTGCGGCTGGCCTCGGGAAAAGCGTCCGCGAAGGTATCACAACTCTTGATCGCTGCGCGCAACCGCTCCTCCCGCTTGCTCTCGATGCTGTTCTCGGCCAGGAGCACGGCGCTCTCGGCCGCCAGGTAAAGGGCCTCCTCGCGGAAGCGGCTGTTGGGCCACGCGCGCAGGAACTGTTCGGCGACCACCCCGGCGGCCTGGTAGTTGCGCAGCTTGTGGTACTGCTTCAGGCCCTCGAAGTCCTTCACCTCCAGCTTGTTCCTCAGCACATCGATCAGCGTGTTGCAGCTGTCCTTCAAGCCCGATGCGGGATAGCGGATCAGGAACAGCTGCAGCGCATCGATCGCCGAGCGGGTATCGGTCTGGTCCAGCTCGTAGCTGGGCGAGTTCTTGTAGTAGCAGTAGGCCGTCAGGAAGGCGCACTCCTCCGCGTATTGGCTGGTGGGGAACGTGCGGGTGAAGTTGTTCAGGTAATAGCCGGACATGGTGTAGTCCTTCAGCCCGAAGTAGCTCTTGGCGTGCAGATAGTTCACGCGCTCGCTCATGGACGAGCCGCGCGTGAGCGACACCAGTTCCTCCAGCAGCGGGAGCGCCTTCTCGAACTGTCCCTTGTCGTGGAACTCCTGCGCGGTGCGCAGCTTCAGGTCCAGGTCGGTGCTCTTGAGGGCCTTGTTGAACTTGCCACAGCCCGCCAGCACGGCCACCACCGCCAGGGCGGCGCACAGGGGGGTGAGAACGGACCGTGGGCTGGACAAAGCGTACGGAAAAGGCGGCAAAGATAGTCGGCCGCGCACCGGCCTGGCCCGAACCCCTTCCGCCCACGCCCGGCGGGGCATCCCCAGGCATGCAGGGGGCATTGATACTTTTGGCCCGGCGAACAGCCGCCCACCCATGAACGACATCTTCGACAAGATCCGCAAGGACCTCGGCCCCATCGGCCGCCATGCCAAGGACAGCCACGGTTACTTCAGCTTTCCGAAGCTGGAAGGCGACCTGGGCGCGCACATGACCTTCCGGGGCAAGCCCGTGCTCGTGTGGAGCCTGAACAACTACCTGGGCCTGGCCAACCACCCGGACGTGCGCAAGGTGGACGCGG
The DNA here is from genome assembly GCA_016715895.1 of Flavobacteriales bacterium. Taxonomy (NCBI): domain Bacteria; kingdom Pseudomonadati; phylum Bacteroidota; class Flavobacteriia; order Flavobacteriales; species Flavobacteriales bacterium. The sequence goes on from JADJXH010000003.1 coordinate 662,026, forward strand.
AGGCGGCCGCGCAATGGGGCATGGCCTACCCGATGGGCGCCCGCATGATGAGCGGACAGACCCGGTACCATGAGCAGCTGGAGGATGAGCTGAGCGCCTTCATGGACAAGGAGGACACCTTCCTGCTCAACTACGGCTACCAGGGTTGCATGAGCGCCATCGAGGCCCTCCTCTCCCGCCACGATGTGCTGGTGTACGACAGCGAGTGCCACGCCTGCATGATCGACGGCGCCCGCCTGCACATGGGCAAGCGCTTCGTGTTCCAGCACAACGACATGGCCAGCCTGGACAACATGCTGGAGAAGGCCGCCAAGGTGACCCGCGAGACCGGCGGCGGCATCCTGGTGATGACCGAGGGCGTGTTCGGCATGGCCGGCGACCAGGGCAAGCTGAAGGAGATCGTGGCGCGCAAGGCGAAATACAACTTCCGCCTCTTCGTGGACGACGCCCATGGCTTCGGCATGATGGGCCGCGACGGGCGCGGCACGGCCGATGCCCAGGGGGTGCAGGACGGCGTGGACGTGTACTTCGGCACCTTCGCCAAGGCCATGGCCACCATCGGCGCCTTCGTGAGCGGGCCCGAGGACGTGATCATGTACCTGCGCTACAACATGCGCAGCCAGACCTTTGCCAAGAGCCTGCCCATGCCCATCGTCATCGGGGCACTGAAGCGGCTGGAGATGATCCGCACGCGGCCCGAGTTCGCCGAGAAGCTCTGGACCATCACCAGGGCCCTGCAGAGCGGCCTCAAGGAGGCCGGCCTGGACATCGGCGTCACCAACAGCTGCGTGACCCCCGTGATGATGAAGGGCAGCATCCCCGAGGCCACCAACGTGGTGCTCGACCTGCGCGAGAACCACGGCATCTTCTGCAGCATCGTGGTGTACCCCGTGGTGCCGAAGGATGTGATCCTGCTGCGCCTGATCCCCACCGCCGTGCACAGCATGGAGGACGTGGAGCGCACCATCAACAGCTTCCGCGAGGTGAAGAAGAAGCTGGAAGTGGGCGCGTACCGCAGCGAGAAGGTGGCCGACATGAAGGCCTGAGCGAAGGCGATCCCCGAGACCAGCTTGCATGCATGGGAACGGCTGACGGCGGGTTGAGGAACTGGCCCGTGTGGGCCGTGGCGCTCTTGCTCCTGCTGGCGTGGGGCGCGCCGGTGCTCATCCCCCTCCTCTATGCCCTGCTGCTGGCCCTGGTGCTGCACCCGATGGTGGCCGGCCTGGAGCGGAAAGGCTGGCCCCGGAGCCTCGCCATCGGCACCGCGCTGCTGCTCGTGCTGGCGCTGGTGGGCGCTCTCCTCGGCCTGCTCGCCTGGCAGGTGGGGCTGTTCCTCGACCAGTTGCCGGCCTCGGAAGGCAGCCTCTGGGAGCGGCTGGACCGCTGGGTGCACGACGTGATGGACCGTCACCACGAGGCGTGGTGGTATTCGTTCACCACCGCGCTGCCGGGCCGCATCCCGGCCGTCCTCGGCAGCCTCCTCAACGGCCTGTTCGGCATGGCCTTCAACGCGTTCATCATCCCGGTGTACACCGCCCTGCTGCTCTACAACCGCCGTCATTTCGTGGCCGCGCTGGCCGCCTCCGTGCCCGCCGACCTGGCGCCCCGCGTACCGGCCATCCTGGCCAAGGCGGTCACCACCTATGCCCGCTTCATCGGCGGCATGGTGCGGGTCTACCTCATCGTGGGGTTGCTCAATAGCGTCGGCTTCCTGGCGCTCGGCGTGCCTTACGCCGTTCTCTTCGGGCTGCTCACCGCCATCATGACCATGATCCCCTACGTGGGCATCCTGTTCAGCTCGCTGCTGCCCATCGCGCTGGCCTACACGTCCAGCGGGTCGATGTGGATGCCGCTGGGTGTCATCGCGGTGCTGGGCGCGGTGCAATACCTGGAGGCCAACCTCATCTTCCCCAAGGTGGTGGGCGAACGCCTGGGCCTGAGCACGCTGGCGAGCCTGGTGGTGATCTTCGCCGGTGGGGCGCTCTGGGGCGTGGCCGGCATGATCCTGCTGCTGCCCTTGGTATCGCTGGGGGTGCTTGTGGCCGAGGATGTCCCCGCCCTGCTCCCTTTGCGCCGGTGGTTCGGGGGCGTGCCGAACGGACGTGCCGCGGCTGCCGACCGCGCTACTGGAACTTGATGCGGTCGATGCTGAAGCGCCCGCTGCCGGTGAACAGGAGGGTGGCGAACGACAGGAGGTAGAAGAGCGCCAGCTCGCGCTCCTTCAGCGGTTCGCCGGCGTCGATCATGAACACCACCACCCCCATGGCGATCAGCAGGGGGATCAGGGCGGCGCGGGTCCAAAGGCCCAGCACCACCAGGACCGAGCACAGCGCCTCGGCGAACACGATGAGCACCAGGGAAGCGGCCGAACCGATCCCGAAGGGGTCGGCGAAGCTGTCCATGCGCTCGCTGAAGTGCATCAGCTTGGGCCAGCCGTGCAACCAGAACATGCCGCCGCCAGCGGTGACGCGCAACAGAAGCACGCCGAAGTCCTCTCCCAGGGGTTCACTGTTCAGCAGCATGGAGGTGAATGTGGGGGCGAACATAGCGGCACGACCACCAGCGGGGACCGGCCTTGGGTCCGATCTATCCACGGCCCTGCGTGAACGGCATGAACCCCGGCCCTGCGGATCCCGTTCAAGGGGGCCATGCGCACCACCCTGTTCGCCATCGCCGTCGTGGTCTCCACGACCATCACCGGCCAGGACGCCGCGGACCCGTTCATGGAGGGGCTCGCCGCCGTGCGGCACCAGGAGCACCGCGCCGCCGTGGACATCTTCACCGGGGTGATCGCCCAGCGGCCGGAGCATGCCCGCGCGTGGTACTACCGCGGGCTGAGCCGCGAGGCCCTGGGCGACCGGACGGGCGCCCTGCACGACCTGGACCGGGCGCTGCTGTTGGAACCGAACGACCTGAACATCCGCTTGCGACGCGCCGAAGCCTATGTGCAGGCCGAACGCTTCGACCTGGCCGAAGCCGACCTGCGCGCCATTCTCGAGGCCGCTCCGGACCATGCCATCGGCCTGCACGCGCGCTACACGTGGGGGCAGGTGCTGGTGGCCCGGGGCGAACGTGAGGCGGCCCTGGTCCACTATGACGAACTGGTCCGACTGGCCCCGACCGACGCCAAGGCCTGGTGCAATCGCGGGCTGGTGCGCAACAACCTGGGCGAGCACGAGGCGGCCGTGGCCGACCTCGCCCACGCCCTGTCGCTCGACCCCACGCTCGTGAAGGCTTATGGCGGCCGGGCCCATGCGCTGATCGCCTTGGGGCGCAACGAGGAGGCCTGCATGGACATCGTCAAGGCCCGTGAACTGGGCGACGCCTCGCTGGACGAGCTGCTGATCATCCATTGCCTGTGAGCGCGTCGGCGGCGCGTGCGCGTCCGTTATCTTCGCGCCCCTTTCGCGACCACCGCTCGTAGGGTGGCCGGAACGCCGCCATGAGCATCAACGTCACCCTTCCGGACGGTTCGGTCCGGAGCTACGACCACGGCGTCAGCGCCATGGACGTGGCCAAGAGCATCAGTGAAGGCCTCGCGCGCAATGTGCTGGCCGCGAAAGTGAACGGCGAGGTGCGCGACGCGAACCGGCCGCTGCCGGGAGACTGCACCCTGCAGCTGCTCACCTGGAACGACCCCGATGGCAAGGCCACGATGTGGCACAGCAGCGCCCACCTGATGGCCGAAGCCATCGAGGCGTTGTACCCCGGCACCAAGTTCGGCATCGGCCCGCCCATCGAGCAGGGCTTCTACTACGACATCGACCTGGGCGAGCGCGTCATCGGCGAGGGCGACTTCGCGGCCATCGAGGCCAGGATGAAGGAGCTCGCCGCGAAGAAGAGCGTGTACCAACGCAAGGAAGTGGGCAAGGCCGACGCCATCGCCTACTTCAAGGAGAAGGACGACGAATACAAGCTGGAGCTGCTCGAGGGCCTCAACGACGGCGAGATCACCTTTTACACACAGGGCGGCTTCACCGACCTGTGCCGCGGGCCGCACATCCCGGACACCTCGTTCATCAAGGCGGCCAAGGTGATGAGCGTGGCGGGCGCCTACTGGCGCGGCGACGAGAAGCGCAAGCAGCTCACCCGCGTGTATGCCATCACCTTCCCCAAGCAGAAGGAGCTCGACGAGCACCTGGCGCTGCTGGAGGAGGCGAAGAAGCGCGACCACCGCAAGCTCGGCAAGGAGCTGGACCTCTTCACCTTCAGCGAGAAGGTGGGGCCCGGCCTGCCCCTGTGGCTGCCCAAGGGCGCCGCCCTGCGCGAGCGGCTGGTCAACTTCATGAAGGCGGCCCAGGAGAAGAGCGGTTACGAGCAGGTGGCCACCCCGCACATCGCGCACAAGGACCTCTACGTCACCAGCGGCCACTACGAGAAGTACGGCAAGGACAGCTTCAAGCCGATCCAGACCCCGCACGAGGGCGAGGAGTTCTTCCTGAAGCCGATGAACTGCCCGCACCACTGCGAGATCTACAAGAGCCGCCCACGCAGCTACAAGGACCTGCCGATCCGCTACGCCGAGTTCGGCACGGTGTACCGCTACGAGCAGAGCGGCGAACTGCACGGCCTCACGCGCGTGCGCGGCTTCACGCAGGACGACGCCCACCTCTTCTGTCGGCCGGACCAGGTGAAGGAGGAGTTCATGAAGGTGATCGACCTGGTGCTGAAGGTGTTCAAAGCGTTGGACCTGACGGACTACGAGGCACAGGTCAGTCTGCGCGACAAGGAGGACCGCAGCAAGTACATCGGTTCGGACGAGAACTGGACCAAGGCCGAGCAGGCCATCATCGATGCGGCCGCCGAGCGGGGGCTGAGGACGGTGGTGGAGTACGGCGAGGCGGCCTTCTACGGCCCCAAGCTGGACTTCATGGTGAAGGACGCCCTGGGCCGCAAATGGCAGCTGGGCACCATCCAGGTGGACTACAACCTGCCGGAGCGCTTCGAGCTGGAATACGTGGGGGCCGACAACCAGCGCCACCGGCCGGTGATGATCCACCGGGCGCCCTTCGGCAGCCTGGAGCGCTTTGTGGCCGTGGTGATCGAGCACACCGCCGGCCGCTTCCCGCTCTGGCTCACCCCCGAACAGGCCATCGTGCTGCCCATCAGCGACAAGTACCTCGACCTGGCGCGGCAAGTCGCTGGGGATCTGAAAGATTCCGATATTCGCGCCGCCGTTGACGAGCGCAGCGAGAAGATCGGCCGCAAGATCCGCGATGCGGAACTGGCCAAATTCCCGTTCATGCTCATCCTCGGTGAAAAGGAAGCCGCCGAAGGCACCGTGTCCGTAAGGGAACAAGGCCGGGGCGACCTGGGCGCCATGAGCGCCGGGTCCTTCGCCGACCTGGTGAACGAACGGGTGCGGGAGCAGCTCGGCGGCTTGTGAACGCAACAGGAACCAACATCCCCTTCGTGGCAGGACCACCCTTCAATCGTCCCAGCGGACCGCGCCCCGGAGGCGGGTCGCGTCGTCCCTTCCGTGGCCGTGTGGTCAAGGAGGATCCCCATCGCATCAACTCGCGCATCTACGGGGTGAGCGAAGTGCGTGTGGTGGGCGAGAACATCGAGCAGGGGGTGTACCCGTTCAACGTGGCGCTGCGCATGGCCGAGGACCTGGGCCTGGACCTGGTGGAGATCAGCCCCACGGCCGTGCCTCCGGTGTGCCGCATCACGGACTACAAGAAGTTCCTGTACGACCTCAAGAAGAAGCAGAAGGAGATCAAGGCCAAGCAGGCCACCGTCGAGATGAAGGAGATCCGGTTCGGACCCAACACCGACGACCATGACCTGAACTTCAAGACCAACCACGCCCGGAAGTTCCTGCAGGAAGGCCACAAGGTGAAGGCTTTCGTGTTCTTCCGCGGCCGCACCATCGTGTTCAAGGAGCGCGGCGAGATCCTGCTGCTCAAGTTCGCTCAGGAACTGGAGGACGTGGGCCTGGTGGAGAGCATGCCCAAGCTGGAGGGCAAGCGCATGATCATGTTCCTCATTCCCAAGAAGAAGAAATAAGGCGAGGTCGACATCGCCATCCCGTTCCATCCATCAACCCCGATCACCCGACCGTCGATCATCAACGCAGAGAGGCCATGCCCAAGATGAAGACCAAGTCCGGCGCCAAGAAGCGGTTCAAGCTCACCGGCACCGGCAAGGTGAAACGCAAGCACGCGTTCCACAACCACATCCTTACCAAGAAGCACAAGAAGCGCAAGCGCAACCTCGCCAAGATGGCCGTGGTGCACAAGCGTGACGAGAAGAACATCCTCGAACTGCTCAAGTAAGGGACCCTCCCGCACCGGGTCGAACAGGTAGCGTTAACCAGGACGTGGAGCCCCCAAGCGAGCGCCGACAGCGCGTTCCGCCCACGCCCGAAAACCCAAGGCAACATGCCCCGCAGTAAGAACAAGGTCGCCAGCCGCACCAAGCGCAAGAAGATCCTCAAGCTGGCCAAAGGCAGCTTCGGCCGCCGCAAGAACGTCTATACCGTCGCCAAGAACAGCGTGGAGAAGGGCCTCACCCACGCCTACTCCGGCCGGCGCATCAAGAAGCGCGACTTCCGCGCCCTCTGGATCCAGCGCATCAATGCCGCGTGCCGCCTCCATGGCACCAGCTACAGCGTCTTCATGGCGGGCCTCAAGAAGGCCAGCATCGACCTGGACCGCAAGGCCCTGGCCGAGATCGCCTACAGCGACGCCGAGGCCTTCAAGGCCATCGTGCAGAAGGTGAAGTGAACCGACGGCCCGCCCGTTCCGGGCGCCGTTCGCAAGGGGGACCGCGTGTCCCCCTTGTCGTTGTTGGAGAGCCCGGTGGTATGAAAAAGCCGTGTAGCTTTTCGCCAGCAAGACCCCACCATGCGCATCCCATCCCCCCTTCCGATCCTCGCCGGCGCACTGCTGCTGGCCGCCTGCCAACGCGAACCCGCCGCCGGCCCCCAGGACCTGCAACAGGGCCCCGTGCTCGTTGAGCGCGCACAGCCACAAACCCCACCGCAAGGCCCCCCGCTCGACCAGGAGGCGCTCGACCGCACCATCATCGGCATCCTGGAATCCCGCAACGACTTCCGGTGGGACATGGTGGACCTGCGCACGTTGTGGAGCGCCACACAGTACAACGACCACAGCGTGAGCATCGGGTACCAGCCCGCCAACGCCACGGGCGTGGAGGAGCAGCTCCATCGCATCGACATCCGCTCCTCCGAGTGGCGCGCCGTGCATGACGCCCTGCTGGTGCGCGTCCTGGGCATGCTCAACGAAGGCCGCCGCGACCCGCTCGACCTGCGGGACATCCTGGTGGAGGACGACCCGGTGCTGCCCATCCTCACCCTGCGCATCACCGATGCCCGGGTGCTGACGATGCTGGCCAACCTGCGCAACGTGCGCTATGTGGAGCCGCTCGACTACTGGCCGGCGATCGCCGACCGCAGCACCAGCGGCTGCAGCCCGAGCACCACCGCGCTCAACGCCGCCGACGTCACCACCATCACGCCCAACGCGCGGTTGCCGTGGAACTTCAACAACCACACCATCCCTGCGGCCTGGAACACGGCGCAGGGCCTGGGCATCACCGTGGGCGTGATCGATGCGGGCCTCAGTTCGGCGCAGAGCTACGTGGGCGGCGCGTTCAACGACGGCGAGAGCAACGTGGGCCGCACCTTCACGGCTTCCGCCACGCTGGGCAGCTCGGCCTACACCAGCTGCTCGCACGGCACCAGCATGGCCGGCCAGGCCGTGGGGCCGCGCAACGCCGGTGGCGCCACCACGGGCGTGGCCTACAAGAGCAACCTGCGCTTCGTGCGCGCCAGCGAGGATGTGGTGCTGAACAAGAGCAGCGAGCGCACCGCGGTGAAGAACGCCTTGGTGGCCCTCGGTGGTGACCCCGCCGTGCGGGTGATCAGCATGAGCATCGGCACACCGTTCAGCTACAGCGTCCTTCGGGATGGCGTCAACTACGCCCACGGCCAGGGCAAACTGCTCTTCGCCGCAGGCGGCACCAGCTTCAGCTGGACCAGCTGGTGGGGCGTGATCTACCCGGCGGCCTACAGCAATTGCGTGGCGGTGACCGGCGTGAAGGAGAACGGCAGCAAGTGCGCCAGCTGCCACGACGGCTCGCAGATCGACCTCACCATCTGCATGGAGCGGAACAGCAGCAGCAGCCGCAACTCGCTCTCCCTGCCGCCCTCGGGCAGCACGCCCACCTACATCGGTGGCAGCAGCAGCGCCACGGCGACGGCCGCAGGGATCGCCGCCCTGGTGTGGAGCGCCCGGCCCACCGCCACGCGCGACCAGGTGCTCACCTGCCTGAAGGCCACGGCCCAGTTCGCCAACAGCCCCAGCAGCAGCAAGGGCTACGGCAACATCAACGCGGCCGCCGCGGTGAACTGCGCGCTCGCGCTCTGATCCCTGCCCCATCGCGGCCCCGCTTCCCGTCCGGGAGGCGGGGCCGTTGCGTATCCTTGCCGGCCCACGCTCCATGCGCAACGCCCTCATCCGGCTCCACATCCACGCCAAGGGCCTCCTGCTGCTCCTGCGGCCGCATGCCTGGCTGGGCTGGTCGGTGCATCCCTTCCGCTTCGCGGCCAACACCCTGGCGCTCTCCGCCTGGATCGCACGCCAGCGCAAGGGCCCAGAGGTGATGAACGACTTCCACACCTTCCGCCGCGTGCATGCCAAACGCGAGCAGCTTCATGCCCATGTCATCCGGCGGTTGGGCCTCCATGAAGCTCCCATCGACTACCTGGAGTTCGGGGTCTTCGACGGGCGCTCGTTCCGCTGGTGGCTCGCCCATGCACCGCATGCCGACAGCCGCTTCCACGGCTTCGACACCTTCGAGGGCCTGCCCGAGCAATGGGGCGCGTTCGCCATGGGCGACATGGCCACCACGGTGCCCGTGTTGGAGGACCCGCGCGGGCGGTTCCACAAGGGGCTGTTCCAGGAGACCCTCCTGCCCTTCCTGCGTTCGGCCCCGTTCGCGGACGGCCGCCGCAGGGTGATCCATCTGGACGCCGACCTCTACTCCTCCACCCTCTTCGTGCTCACCGCCCTGGGGCCGCACCTGCGCGCGGGCGATGTCCTGCTCTTCGACGAGTTCAATGTGCCGAACCACGAGTTCGCGGCCCTTCAGGCCTTTCAGGCCTCGTGGTACGTGCGCACCGAACTGCTCGGAGCCGTGAACAACTACTACCAGGTGGCCCTGCTCGTGGTGTGATCGCGCACCGTTACCTTCGACCGACCAGCGACCACCATGGAATTCATCGACATGGAGCGCCTGCGGGCCCGCACCGACGAGATCCGCACTGCGTTCCGCTCCCAACGCCCCTTCCACTGGACCATGTTCGAGGGCTTCTTCAAGCCCGACAAGGCCGAGGAGGTCCACAACAGCTACCCCGCGATCGGCGAGGGCACCTGGGATGGCACCACTTACATCGACCAGAAGAACAAGTTCAGCAAGACCGTCTTCGAGCCGGGCAGCGTGATGGACCGGGCCTTCCAGGAGCTCAACAGCCCGGAGCTGCTGGGCTGGCTGGAGGAGATCAGCGGCATCGAGGGGCTGGAGGGCGACCCCAAGCTCTTCGGGGGCGGCCTGCACCAGAGCATCACCGGGGCCTTCCTCAACGTGCACGTGGACTACAACTTCCACCCCGACACCAAGCACCACCGCCGGCTGAACGTGCTGGTGTACATGAACAAGGACTGGAAGGACGAGTACGAAGGCCACCTCGAGCTCTGGGACCTCACCGGCAGTGAAAAGCGGTTGCTGGGCAAGGTGGCGCCGCTCTTCAACCGCTGCGCCATGTTCGAGACCAACGAGATCAGCTTCCACGGACACCCCAAGCCGCTGCGGACGCCGCCCGGCGTGAACCGCAAGAGCCTCGCCACCTACTACTACACGGCCACCCGGCCGGAGGGGGAGGTCGCCGCCGAGCACAACACCGTGTACGTGAACACCGAAGGCGTGGGCGGGCAGGTGAAGCGCTTCAGCAGCGGGGTCAAGGCCTTCCTGGAACGCATCAACAAGCAGTGAGGGCGTACGGACCTTTCCCGGCACCTTCGCCTTCACTCCCATGAGCCTGAAGCTGAAGGCCGCGTACTGGCTGCGATCGGCGCTGAACGTGGGCCAGCCGCGGCGTTGCCCCTGTTGCGGCGGCACGGACCTGCAGGTGGTGGACCACAAGTACATCGTCACCTGGTTGCTGGAATGCCGGCAGTGTCACCTGCGACACCGCCATCCCAAGGATGACCCGGCCTGGTTGGAGCGCTTCTACCAGAAGGAGTACACGGTGGACACCCACATGATCACCAAGCTGCCCGATGCGGCGGCCATGGAGAAGCTCAAGACCGAGGGCTTCCCCGACCTGCGCGACATCTCCCCCTACATCAAGGCACTTCGTCCGGCCGGTGGGCGCGTGCTGGACTATGGCTGCAGCTGGGGCTACCACGTGTTCAAGATGCGCCGTGCCGGGCTCGATGCCGAGGGCTTCGAACTGAGCAGGCCACGCGCCGCCTTCGGCCAGCGCACCCTCGGCGTCACCATCCACAGCGACCCTGCCGCCGTGAACGGCCGCTACGACGTCATCAGCAGTTCGCACGTCATCGAGCACCTGGCCTCCATCCCCGATCTGGTCGCGTTCAGCAGGGACCACCTGGTGCCCGGGGGGCTGTTCATGGCGTTCTGCCCCAACGGAAGCGACGCCTACCGGCGCCGGGAACCGGGCCTCTTCCACGTGAACTGGGGTCCCTGCACCCCAACTACCTGGACATCCCGTTCGCGCGCCACCTCTTGCGCGACGTGCCCCATCTGATCCTCACCGGCGACTGGACCTACAGCACTGAAGAGCTCGCCGCCTGGGACCAGCGCTCACAGCGGGTGGGCGCACGGGAGGACGGCAAGGAACTGCTGTTGATCGCGGTGCTGTAGCGCGCACTCGCTCACCGCACCTCCGCCCCCGCCCCCATCCCCTCCTTCGGCTGCACGAACACCAGCTTGCCGGCGGCATCCTCGGCCATCAGCACCATGCCCTGGCTTTCCACGCCGCGCATCTTCCGCGGCTCCAGGTTGGCCACCAGCACCACCTGCTGACCGGGCAGCTGCTCCGGTGCGTAGTGCATGGCGATGCCGCTGACCACGGTGCGCGGTTGTGGCTCACCGATGTCGATGCTCAGCTTCAGCAGCTTGTCGGCCTTGGGCACGCGCTCGGCCGTCAGGATGGTGCCCACGCGCAGGTCGAGCTTGGCGAAGTCGTCGAACGCGATGTGGGGCTTTGAACGTGCAACAGGCGTCCCGCCTGTTGACGGTGTTGGCCCAACAGGCGGGACGCCTGTTGCACCCTCGGTCGCATGCAGCCGCTCGACCTCCGGCTGGATCTCCGCATCGGTGATGGGCTTGAAGAGGTGCTCAGGCTTGCCCAGCTCCTGTCCTTCGCCGATCAGGTCACTGCGGAAGGCCTCGCTCCACGGCAGCGCACCGATGCCCAGCATGCGGCGCAGCCTGGCGGTGGTGTGCGGCAGGAAAGGCTCCAGCACGATGCTGAGCACCGCTGCCACGTTGAGGCTGTTCGCCAGGATCGTGCGCGTGCGCTCCGGATCGGTCTTCTCCAGCTTCCAGGGCTCGCTGTCGCTGAGGTATTTGTTGCCGGCGCGGGCCACGTTCATGGCACTGCTCAGGGCATCGCGCAACCGGAAACCGTCGATGTGGCGGGCGACCTCTTCCACGCTGCCGTGCACCGCGCTCCACAAGGCCACATCCTGGTCGAGCTTCTCCCCCGCCGCGGGCGCCTTGCCTTCGTAGTACTTGTGGCAGAGCACGAACACACGCTGCACGAAGTTGCCGATGATGGCCACGAGCTCGTTGTTGTTCTTGTCCTGGAAGTCCTTCCAGGTGAACTCGCTGTCCTTCTGCTCGGGGATGATGGTGGCCAGGCAGTAGCGCAGCTCGTCCTGACGGCCCGGCCAGCGCTCCAGGTACTCGTGCAGCCACACGGCCCAGTTGCGGCTGGTGCTGATCTTCCTTCCCTCCAGGTTGAGGAACTCGTTGGCCGGCACGTTCTGCGGCAGCACGTAGCCGCCGTGCAGCTTCAGCAGGATCGGGAAGATGATGGCGTGGAAGACGATGTTGTCCTTGCCGATGAAGTGGATCAAGCGCGTGTCATCCGCCTTCCACCATTTCTCCCAGTCCTGGCCGTGCTCCAAGGCCCAGCGCTTGGTGGCGCTGATGTAGCCGATGGGCGCATCGAGCCACACGTAGAGCACCTTGCCCTCGGCGCCGGGCAGCGGCACGGGCACGCCCCAGTCCAGGTCGCGCGTCATGGCGCGGGGACGCAGGCCGTCCTTCAGCCAGCTGTTGCACTGGCCCAGCACGCTCGCCTTCCACTCCCTGGGGTCGTGGTGTTGCGCGCCATCGAGCATGCCCGTGTTGATCCAGGTGTCCACCCAGTGCTGGGCCTCGTCCATCTTCAGGTACCAGTGCTGCGTGGGCTTCAGCACGGGCTTGGCGCCGCTGAGGGTGCTGCGCGGATCGATCAGGTCCTTGGGGCTGAGGGCGCTGCCGCACTTCTCGCACTGGTCGCCGTAGGCATCGGGGTTGCCGCAGGTGGGGCAGGTGCCCATGATGTAGCGGTCGGCCAGGAACTGTCTCGCCTCGGCGTCGTAGTACTGCTGCTCCTCCTGCACGCTGAAGGCACCGTTCCCCAGCAGTTTCAGGAAGAAGCCCTGCGAGGTCTCGCGGTGCAGGTCGCTGCTGGTGCGGTCGTAGATGTCGAAGTGGATGCCGAAGTCCTGGAAGGCCTGGCCCATCAGCGCGTGGTAGGTGTCCACGATGGCGCGGGGCGTGGTGCCCTCCTTCATGGCGCGGATGGTGATGGCCGCACCGTGCTCGTCGCTGCCGCAGATGAAGAGCACCTCCTTGCCGCGCTGCCGCAGGTTGCGCACGTGGATATCGGCGGGCAGGTAGGCCCCGGCGATGTGGCCGATGTGCAGCGGCCCGTTGGCGTAGGGCAAGGCGGCGGTGATGGTGTGGCGGGCGGGGGTCTTCACGGGGTCTTGCGCTTCGGACCGCGAAAGTACCGTGGGGCGGAGGATGGGGAAGAACCGAAGTCGGTACCCCACGGCCTGCTGCCAATGGGCTCTACCTTTCCGCTCCAGTCATGCCCACAAGAACAGTACACACCGATACCCTCGCCTACCACGCCGCACAGACCGACACCGACCGCGCGATCTGCGAAACCCTGGCGAAAGAGATCAGTAAGCACCTGCCCGATGCCGAGAACAAGGTGTGGCACCGCCACCCCGTTTGGTTCCTTGACGGCAACCCGGTGGTGGGCTACAGCAAGCTAAAAGACTGCGTGCGGCTGTTGTTCTGGAGCGGCCAGTCTTTCGAGGAGACCGGACTGAAGCCGGAAGGCTCGTTCAAGGCCGCGGAGAAACGCTACACCACTGCCGAGGAGGTCGACGTAAAAGAACTGGCTCGCTGGCTGAGGCAGGCCCACGAGATCCAGTGGGACTACAAGAACATCGTGAAGCGAAGGGGCGTGTTGGAGCGACTGAAGTGAGCACCGGAGACTGTTCAGTAAAGTGTGTCAGGCCGGATTGCGAACTTCAACACCTGACCCATGGAGGACAAGACGGACAAGTTCGATTACGAAGCCTTCGAGAAGGAGGCCATGAAGCAATTGCTACTGGGCAAGCCCTTGAGCGGCAGCGATGGGGTGCTGACCCCGCTGGTGAAGCGACTGATGGAGGCCTCGCTACGGGGCGAGCTGAGCGCTCACCTGGCCGAGGAGCCGCCTGGAGGTAACCGGCGCAACGGACATGGGCGCAAGCGGGTGAAGACCGCCCACGGAGAGGTGGAGATCGCCACGCCGCGCGACCGTGAGGGAACCTTCGACCCGGTGCTGCTGCCCAAGCGCGAGCGCGTGCTGAACGCCGAGCTGGACATGAAGATCATCAAGCTCTACGGGCTTGGGATGAGCCAGCGCGACATAAGCGACCATGTGCGGGACCTGTACGGCATCGAGGTGAGCGAGGCCACGATCAGCGCGGTGACCGACCAGGTGATCGCCGATGTACAGACCTGGCGGCAGCGGCCCTTGGAGGCGCGCTACGCGATCGTGTGGCTCGATGCCATCCACTTCAAGGTGAAGCAGGAAGGGCGCGTGGTGAACAAGGCCGTATACACCGCCTTGGGCGTTGGCCCCGATGGCCACAAGGACCTGCTGGGCCTGTACGTGGGGCAGAGCGAAGGGGCCAAGTTCTGGCTGGGCGTGCTGGGCGACCTGCGCCAACGCGGCGTGGAGGACATGCTGATCGCATGCATCGACAACCTGAGCGGCTTCTCCGACGCGATCTCCTTGGTGTACCCACAGAGCGATATCCAGCTCTGCATCGTGCACCAGGTGCGCAATACCCTGAAGTACATCAGCTACAAGCACTACAAGGAGGTGGTCAAGGACATGCGGGCCATCTACCGGGCCCCTGGTGAGCAGCAAGCGCTGCATGCCCTGGAGGTCTTCAGCGACAAATGGGGGGAACGCTACCCGCAGGCGGTGAGCTCCTGGCACACCAACTGGCCGCTGCTGGCCAGCCAGTACCGCTACAGCGAGCGCATCCGGCGGCTCATCTACACCACCAATCCCATCGAGGGCTTCCACGCTCAGCTGCGCAAGTACACCAAGACCAAGCGCGTCTTCGACAACGACATGGCCCTGCTCAAGCTGCTCTATCTGGCCCAGCAGCGCATCGTGGAGAAAATGGCCGCCAAGCCCATCTTCGCTTGGAGGGAGATAGCCGCCGAGCTACGCCTGCTCTTCGGCCCACGCTTCGATCCACAGGCGATCAACACCGATCAACAGGTTCTGAGTCTCCCCCGGACCCCCTCGTTCAAAACCCAACAACATCAACATCATCAGCAATAACGATGATGACACACTTTATCTAACAGACCCGAGCACCGCGGTTCACCGCATCGTGCTGACCTTCGCCCCATGCCCATCCTCGTTCCCGCACCGCTGAAGCCCGGCGACACCATCGCCATCCTGCGGGTGGTCGCTTGCGCCGATCGACCGCGCACCATCGTAGCTTTGAGGTCGACCACGGACCGATGGGACCGAACGAATTGAGGAGCGACCTGCTGGACCGCATCCGGCAGCTGACCGACCCGGCCATCCTGCACCAGGTGAAAGCCCTGCTCGACCTGCATGCCGGCGGCCGCTGGGAAGGGCTGCCCGCATCGGTGCGCGCGGCCATCCTGGAGGGGTATGGCCAGAGTGAGCGCGGCGAAGGCACAACGCACTCCGAGGTGATGGAGAAGGCGCGGGCATGGCGCGGGAAGTGATCTGGACACCGCGGGCGCAAGCGGACCTGATGGCCATTTGCGGATACCTTGACCGGGAGTGGGGCCAGCGGGTGAAAGAGGCGTTCCTGGCGGACGTGGATGAGGTGATCGCCTGCATCCAACTGTTCCCGAACATCTTTCGCGCTTCCGGTCACCTGGATATCCGTGAAGCGCTGGTGACCAAACACAACCTGCTGTTCTACCGGGTCACCGAAGAACGCATTTACTTGCTATCCCTTTGGGACACGCGCCAAGACCCAGGCGGCAGACCCTACCCGAACGCGTAAGCTGACGGTTCTCGATGCCCCCCATGTCCATCCTCGTTCCCGCACCGCTGAAGCCCGGCGACACCATCGCCATCGTCCCCACGGCCCGCGCCATCACCGTGGAGGAGCTGCGGTCCGCTGTCCGGGGCTGGATCACCAGCGTGGGCCAGGGGTTATCTTTGTGGGGATGCCGGTCATCTCCATGTTCTATGGCCTCATCGTGGCCATGTATTACCTGGATACGAAGCAGCACCACTTCCCACACATCCATGTGAAGTATGGGGAAGCTGAGGCCGTTTTCAGTCTGCCGGACGGGCTGTTGATCGGCGGAGAGCTGCCGAAAGGCAAGATCAAGCTCGTCGAGGCCTGGGTCGAACTGCATCAGGACGAGTTGATGGCCAACTGGCAGCTTGCCGTGACCGGCCAGCGCGTCTTCCCGATCGAACCCTTGAAGTGAACTCCATGAACCCGCGTGTGGACAAGGTGAAACCCCTCGCCAAGCATCGGCTGGAACTGCATTTCACCGACGGGCAGGTGCGGTTGTTCGATATGACGCCCTACCTCGGCACCGGTATCTTCGCTGAGCTGCAGGATCCCGCCATTTTCAACACGGCCGTCGCTTCCTTGGGCACCGTCACCTGGGCCAACGGCGCAGACCTGTGCCCCGATACGCTCTATCTGGGGTCGATCGAGCAGCAGCTCAAGGCTGGATGATCGTACCGCCCGCCCTCCGCCCCGGCGACACCATCGCCATCATTCCCACCGCACGCGCCATCACCGTGGAGGAGCTGCGCGAGGGCATCGCGCTGGCCGAGAGTTGGGGCCTGAGGGTGAAGCTGGGCGTGGGCATCGGCCGCAAGCACTTCCAGCAGGCCGGCACCGCCGAGGAGCGCGCCGCCGACCTCCAGGCCGCGCTCGATGACCCCGCCGTCCGCGCCATCTGGTGCGCCCGCGGCGGCTACGGCACCGTGCACCTGCTCGATCACCTCGACCTGAGCGCCCTGCGCCGCGACCCGAAATGGATCGTGGGCTTCAGCGACATCACGGTGCTGCACAACGCGCTGCACAACATCGGCGTCGCCAGCCTGCACGCGCAGATGCCGTTCAACATCGGGGGGAAGACGGAGGAATGCAGAGAGAGCTTGCGGGCCGCGCTGTTCGGGGAGGAGTGGCGAGTAGTGAGTCACGAGTGTCGAGTAGCGAGTGATCAGCGACTTTCACTCGCTACTCGCCACTCGCCACTCGCCACTCCGCACGTTGGCCAGTGCGAAGGCGTGTTGGTGGGAGGAAATCTGTCGTTGCTCTACGCCCTGCGCGGCACCCCCTACGACATCGACCCGCGCGGAAAGATCCTGTTCATCGAGGACCTCGACGAGCTGCTGTACCACGTGGACCGCATGGTGCAGAACCTGCGGCTGGCGGGCTGGTTCAAAGACCTCGCAGGCATGATCGTGGGGGGCCTGAGCGACATGCGCGACAAGAACCCGGAAGACCCCTTCGGCAAGGCCGCGGAACGGATCATCGTCGATGCAATGGGCGACACCCCCTACCCCGTGTGCTTCGGCTTCCCGGCCGGCCACATCGACGACAACCGGGCGCTGGTGTTCGGCCAGAACGCGAAGCTCAGCGTCACCGCGAACGGTACCACGCTGAGCTTCGAAAGTGGGTCCTCGGTCTAACGCAGGGTTCTCTGCGCCTCCGCGCGCTTCGCCTTCGCGAAGCCTTCGGGCGCCTGCGCCAAAGCGCTTCGGCGACGGCGCGCGAAGCGAGGTCTGCGGCTCTTAGTTCCGCTCGAACTTGTTGAACCCGGGCGGGATCTCGAACAGGCCGGGTTTCTGCACGCCCTTGGTCACCTTGGTCACCTCCAGGCGGCTCACCTCGGCGCCATCCATCTTGTTCTCCACGGCCAGCATGGGGAAAAGCCCTTTGTTGCCCGGAACGTCCAGGAAGAAGAGGGCGGATTCCTCCTTGCGGTTGAGGGTCTCCAGCATCGGCACGAAGAAGTTGAACTCATCGGCGGCCACCCAGTAGGTGATGACGCGGTCCTCCTTGGGGCCCTTCACCACCCACTTCTCACACTTGTAGCCGGCCAGGTCCTTCATCTCGCCGGACTTCTCCACGCTGGTCTCCACATCCTTGGGCAGCCGCATGTTGGGCACGTCCATGTACAGCTTGCGGTCCAGGCTGAGGGCCACCACGGTCTTGTCGCGGTTGTCCACCAGCATGATGCCCTGCACCTCGCCCCGGGCATTGATCTCCTCGATGCGGACATGATCGCCCTTGACGAAGTACTTGTAGGAGGTGACCACCGGTCCGGTGGTCTTGGTGAACTCCACCACCCCTTCAAAGGCTTGGGCCGCAGCGAAGAGCGGAGCAGCGGCCAGGGCCAGCAGGGCAAGGGGACGTACGCAGGTTTTCATGGGGATCGGTTGTCCAAGTGAGGCTCCGGGAGGAGCGAAGATCTCCGAATTTCAACCCCTTCAACGAGGGGGCCCGGGGTAGGTTACGCACAACGAACGGTTACTGATGGCGACACACCTGCGCACGGGGGCCGAGGGCGAGCAAGCCGCGTGCCAGTGGCTGCTGGAGCGCGGCTACCGCATCGAGGCCCGCAACTGGCGGCATGGCCGGCTGGAGGTCGATATCGTGGCCCGCACCGGTGCCACGCTGGTGATCGTGGAGGTGAAGACCCGCCGCAGCGACCGGTACGACGGACCGGCGGATGCGGTGGGTCCGGCGAAGCAGCACAAGCTGTACCGCGCGGCGGAAGCCTATCTTGACGCCCTCGGCGAGGACATCGCGGTGCGCTTCGACATCATCACGGTGTGGATGGACGGCGCCGCCCCCCGCATCGAACACCTGGAGGACGCCTTCTACCCCACCCCCGATGAAGAGACCGACGAAGGGCCCGCGCCGTGGCCGGCCCGATGATGCGCGCCCCGGGCGCCGCGACGACCGCAGCGATAAGGGTCCGGGACCACGCCGGAGCACGCGTTCCGACGACCGCCCCCCGCGCGGCACTGGACGTGACAGCTCTTCGGAGCGCCGCGGCGGTGGCGACCGACCCCGGGGTGACCGGGAGGACCGGGACCAGCGTCCGTGGCGTGGGGACGAACGCTCGGCCGGCCCCCGCCGGGGCCCAGCATCCGACCGGGGGGGCCGGGACCAGCGGAGCGATGGCCCCGCACGGGGTGCCTCACGACCCCGGTCCGCAGGCGGGCGACCGGCCTGGCGGGAGGACGAGCGTGGACCGCGGCGCGGCGGCGGCGAACGCCCGCCCAACGACCGGCCCGATCGCCGTTCCACGCGGTCCGGCGGGCCACGGTCGGAACGCCCCACGGGCGAAGGCCGCAGCGAGCGCTCATCCCGCTTCGACCGGGAGGATCGCCCATCCCGTCCCTCGCGCGGTGCAGCGCCGCGCCCGGAGCGCGATCGCGACGACCGCCGGTCAGCCCCGCGCGGAGGAAGGCCGTCCAGGGACGGCGGCCGCGGCAGGGGGTGGAACGAGCGCCCCGGAGACGACCGCCGCCCACCCGTGAGCCGCGTGTCCGCCCACGATCCGGAGGCCCGCAAGCCGTTCCGCAAGGGCGAGCGCAGCAACCGCTTCGCCCTGCCCAACCCGGCCAATGAGGGCCTGGTGCGGTTGAACCGCTATCTGGCCCAGGCCGGGGTGGGCAGCCGCCGGGAGGCCGATGCGCTCATCACCTCCGGCGCCGTGACGGTGAACGGAAAGGTGGTGACCGAACTGGGCACCAAGGTGAGGCCGGAGGACAAGGTGCACTTCGGTGGGCAGCGGCTCAGCATGGAGCAGAAGCGCTATGTGCTGCTGAACAAGCCGAAGGACTTCATCACCACCACGGACGACCCACAGGAGCGGCGCACCGTGATGAACCTGGTGGCGGCGGCATGTCCCGAGCGCCTGTACCCCGTGGGGCGGCTGGACCGCAACACCACCGGGGTGCTGCTGCTCACCAACGACGGCGACCTGGCCAAGCGGCTGACGCATCCGAGCCACGGCGCGGAGAAGATCTACCATGCCACGTTGGACAAGGCGATGACCAAGGCCCATCTGGAACAGCTGGTGTCCGGGGTGCACCTGGACGATGGTCCGGCCCATGCCGTGGAGGCCAGCTTCGTGGAGGACAGCGGCAAACGGGAGGTGGGCCTCAAGCTGCACATGGGCCGCAACCGTGTGGTCCGCCGCATGTTCGAGGCGCTCGGCTATGAGGTGGTGAAGCTGGACCGCGTGATGTTCGCCGGCCTCACCAAGAAGGAACTGCCCCGTGGGCACTGGCGCCACCTCTCCGAGAAGGAGGTCACGCTCCTGGCCCGGCAGCATGCCACCGCGAAGCCGCGACCCGGCGGACCGTCACCGCGCAAGGCTCGGCCATCCGACGCGCCGCGCCCTCGTCGTCCCCGGAAGGCCTGATCGCGGCCTAGGGCATCAGGCGCCGCACCTGTCGGCCACGCGGCGAACGCACCTCGAGGATCAGCGGACCGGCCGGCGGCACCGCCAGGTCCAGTTCGGTGGTGGACCACGACCGTTCGACCAGGGTGCGACCCGCCGGATCCAGCAGCCGGACCTGCCAGACCTCCATGGACCTTCGCTTCAACTGAAGCCACACGATCGACTGGACCACAGAGAGATCCAGCTCAGGGTCGGATGCCGTGACCGAGGCCACGGGCCCCCAGAGGCTCGAGACCCAGACCGGGTTGTCGATGAAGGGGTTGCGGTTCCCCTGCAGGGCGTAGATCGCGTTGTTCCGGTCCACCTCCTTCGTGCTCACCGGGTCGGCGGCGTGCCAGGCCAGCAGGAGGCTCTCGGCCCAGGGGCTGAGGTCGCCGCCCTGGAGCATGGGGGAGCTCCATCCGCCCACCTGGGACGCATACCGGGTCATCATGTAGAAGTACATGCGGGCCACATCCCCCTTGTAGGCGTCGATGGGTTCGCAGACCGTTCCGGTGTAGCCCGGCCAGCTGCTTTCCCCGACCCGGGTACCGTTCTGGCCGGTCCAGTCGGTGGCGCCCACCTCCCCGTACGGCAGGTTGCCGCGCTGCTGGTTCACCCAGCCGTCCGTGGGCATGATGTGGTGCAGATCGGTGTCCATGGGCGCTCCGCTCCCGAACCAGCTCTGCGGCATGGTGTGCTCCCGGTTGTAGCAATCGCCCTCGCTGTTGTAGGTGCCGCACTGGTCGCTGCCGAAGGTGTAGAGGTACGGTGGTGTGCCGCCCGGCACGTCGCTGTAGATGTCCCACACGAACCCGTCAGGCCGGTCGTCGGTCGTCTCAAAGGCGTTCCACAGGTCGGCGTTGGAGAGCACCGTATGACCGTCGATGATGCCGGCCAGGGCCGTGCGGAGCGCGGGCCCCGAAAGGCCCTGGGCCGGGTCGTAATAGCCCGGAGGCGGTTGGGCGATGGCGACGGCCCACGGGCCGATGAGGGCGAGAAGGACGGCGGCACGACGCATGGCGCAAAGGTACCGGTGCGGGGAACGAAAGATCTGCGAAATTCGCGGCCCCCGGGGCTGTAGCTCAGCTGGCCAGAGCGCGTCGTTCGCAATGACGAGGTCGAGGGTTCGACTCCCTTCAGCTCCACCGGTGAACAGGTCCGCCTCCGAGCGGGCCTGTTCCATTTGCGCTCACAGCGCCAGCAGGAAGGCCATGGTGTCCACGCCATCGGCGTAGTCGGCCGGGCCGGGCCGTTGGGCGTGACCGAAGGGCACCGCGCCATGGCCCACGACGCACTGCACTTGGTCCGCCAGGTCGCGCAGCCGTCCGTCCAGCGCGCTGCGGTCCACATACCGCTCCAGGTGCAGCACCGCCACCGGGCTGGCCAGCGCAGCGGTCTCGCGCAGCAACAGGAATCCGTTCTCCAGGAAGGGCTCGCGGTCCAGCAACCACAGGGCCCGGTGGTAGTCCAGGTTGTTGGCGTACTTGGCGTGGTGGGCGATGTCGCGCCAGCGGTAAAAGGCCTTGAACAGGCGGTCCGTGTCAAAGTCCGAAGGCACGAAGACCTTGCTGACGTTGCGGCAGCCCAGGCCGAAGTAGCGGAAGACATCCTCGCCCAGCGCGTCGAGCTCCGCCTCGGTTTCGCTGCCGTCGAGCACCGCGACGCTTACGCGGCCCTTGCGCACGATGCGCGGCAGATGGCCGAAGTAGTGATCGAAGTAGCGGGCCGTATTGGTGCTTCCCGTGGCGATCACCGCATCCACGGGTCCCAGGCGTTCCTCGGAGAAGGCCACGGCCGTGGCGAGCTCGGGGCACAGGGTGATCAGCGCGTTGCTGGTGGCCCGCGTGAGGCCCGCGTCCTGGCCGCTCACCTTCACCCGGGCCCGGTGCCCGGCGAGCGTGACGCAGAGCAGGTCGTGCAGGCCGACGAAGGGCACGTTGCCGGCCATGATCAGCCCCACGGTGCGTGGGGAGCGAGCCCGGAGCAGCGCCGGGTAGCCGGCCAGCCAGCGGTCCAGCGCGGTCCGTTCGAGCAGATGGGCGATGCCGCCGGCCGCCTGACGCACTTCCTCCGGGGTGAACCAGCCGTTCTGCTGATGGGCCCGTGCGAACGCGGAGCGCAGCGCATCGAACTCGGTGGTGTTGAGTCCGCACGCGTGGCCGGGCCAGGGCGCATCCTCCGCCAGAAGGGCGAACACCCGGCCCAACTGGGCCCACGCGGCCACCACCCGGTCCAGGGCCTCCCCGCCGCCCCGCTGTTCATCCCCTGCTGCCTTGTGCACCGGCTATATTTGCGCGCTCAAAAGTAGCCCACCGCCATGGCCATCATGATCACCGACGAATGCATCAACTGCGGTGCATGCGAACCGGAGTGCCCCAACAACGCCATCTACGAAGGCGGGGCCGAGTGGCGGCTCAGCGACGGCACCAGCCTGCATGGTGCACAGACCACCCCCATGGGCAACAGCTACGACGCGGATTCGGCCAACACGCCCAAGGCGATGGACGTGTACTACATCGTGACGGACAAGTGCACGGAGTGCCAGGGCTTCCACGACGAGCCGCAATGCGCCGCCGTGTGCCCGGTGGACTGCTGCGTGGACGACCCCGACCACCGGGAGAGCACCGAGCAGCTGCTGGCCAAGAAGGCCTTCCTGCACCTGTGACCCGCGTACTTTGCTGCGCATGACGGCCGTTCTGCGCACGATGTCCCGTTCCCTCCGCGCCCTGCTGCCCGTGACCCTGGGCCTGTGGCCCCTTGTCGGACAGGGGCAGGACGGCCTGGGTCATGACGGCTGGCCCGGGGCGCTCACCGCCGAGCTCAAGGCGCTGGCCGATGCCCGCACGGAGGCCGCACAGGACAGCATCAGCGCGCGGGTGAAGGCGGTGTTGCGACCGGTGCTTGAGGCCCCGGACGCCTTCGACCGCACCTTCGCCGGCATCCCCATCACCGCGGTGGACGCGCCCGATGGGCGGTTCAGGCTCTTCACCTGGAACCTGGCCCGTCCGGACGGCACCCATCGGTACGAGGGGCTCCTGCTGGTGAACGACGGCCGTCGCCGGGCCGTGTACGAACTGCGCGACATGACCGAGCGGATCACCGCCCCGGAGTCCACCGAGCTGGGGCCGGAGAACTGGTACGGGGCGCTGTACTACGAGGTGGTGCCGGTGAAGCAGGGCGGCCGCACCTGGTACACCCTGTTGGGATGGAAAGGCCACAGCCGGGTGGAGACGCGCAAGGTGATCGACGTGCTCACCTTCCGCGGAGGCAAGCCGCGCTTCGGAGCCCCGCTGTTCGCCGGCGAGGAACCTGCGACGGGCGGTGGTCGGCGGATCAAGCCGCAGCGGCGCGTGTTCGCCTATGCGGCCCAGGCCACCATGAGCCTGAAGCGGGATCCACGCGCCGAGCGCATCGTGTTCGACCACCTGAGCCCCACGCGGCCCGACCTGGGGAATGACGCCGCCTTCCGCGGCCCCGACCTGAGCTACGACGCCTACCTGTGGGAGAAGGGGCTCTGGCGGTTCCAGCGCGACGTGGACGCCCGCGACCTGGACATGGCGCGGCCCTGGAACGCGCCGCCGAAGGAAGGGCGCTCGAAGTTCTGACGTGCGCCGTTACCTTCGGCTGCATGCAGTGGCGCCTTGGAGCCCTCCCCCCCCTGCTCTTCACCGGCGCGATCGGCACTGCGCAGGACCCGGTGTGGAGCCCGGATGTCGCGAACATCATCTACACCCACTGCACCTCCTGCCATCACGATGGCGGGATCGGGCCGTTCCCGCTCATGAGCTACAGCGATGTGGTCGACAACGGGAACGTGGTGGCCCAGGCGGTCACCTCGCGGCACATGCCGCCCTGGCCGGCCGATCCGGAGTATCGGCACTTCGCCGGCGAGAACGTGCTGACGCAGGCGGAGATCGATGCCGTCGTGGACTGGGTCGCGTTCGGGGCCCCCTTCGGTGACCCCCTGCTCGAACCCGCCCCTCCGGTCTTCGCCCCCGGTGGTTCCCTCCTCGACACCATCCACCACGTGGTCGCGATCGAGCCCTATACGCTCCAGTTCAGCAACGACGAATACCGCTGGTTCACCATACCGACCAGCTTTCCCGACACGGTGTACGTGAACGGGATCGAAGTGATGCCCGGGCTCGATGCCATCGTCCATCATGCGGACATCTCCTACGACGCGACCGGTGCCAGTGCGGCCCTCGACGCCCAGGATCCGTTGCCGGGGTTCAACTCCAGCACCGGATCGCCCACCTACAGCTACTACATGAACGCCTGGCAACCGGGCGGGAATCCCTTGCGGTATCCGCCGGATTGGGGCATCCCGATCCCGCCCGGCGCGGACCTGGTGATCGAGATCCACTACGGACCCGGCGGCGCCGGGCTCACCGACAGCACCGTGATGAACCTGCGCTTCGCGACAGGTTCCGGACCGGTGCGGCCTGTGCACGTGGGCTGGACCCTCAACGATTCCCCACCGGTGCTGATCGATGGGCCGCTCGTGATCCCGGCGAACACCGTCCGCACCTTTCACCAGGTCAGGACCCTCCCGAACGACCGGTCGTACCTGTCGATCTGCCCCCACATGCACCGCTTGGGGAAGTCCTACAAGGTGTGGGCGGTGATCCCTGGTGGCGATACGATCCCCCTGGTCGACATCCCCCAATGGAACTTCCACTGGCAGATGTACTACACCTTCCAGCACGTGCAGGTGCTGCCGGCAGGCACCGTGCTGATGAGCGAGGGGGTGTACGACAACACGATCTTCAATCCGGAGAACCCGAACAACCCGCCGCAGGATGTGTATCGGGGGCCCACCACGGAGGATGAGATGTTCCTCTGCTACTTCATCTGGGCGGACCATCGGCCCGGGGATGAGCATATCCTGATGGACAGCACGCTGCTGGTAGGCACCGGGGATCGGATGGCCGCAGCATCGGGTCCGATCGTCTTCCCCAACCCCACCTCGGGGATGGTGCACATCACCTTCCCGACGGGAGGCCCCGCCCCGACCGGGCTGCGGGTGATGGACGCGTGCGGACGCCTTGTGCGCTCGACCACGCTGCGGACGGGCCCTGGCGAGCTGGTGCTGCGCGAGGACCTGGGCGATCTGCCTCCGGGGCTCTACATGCTGGAGCTGAGCAGGGATCGGCAGCGCTGGCTGGAGCGCGTGGTCCGGTGGTGAGGATCGTGCGCGACCGTCGCGTTTCCTCCGCGCGGCCCTAGCTTCGCAGCGCCGATCCCGAACCGCATGAAGACCACTGTGACACCCAAGGTCCACAACTACAGCGCAGGCCCCTGCATTCTGCCGCAGGAGGTCTTCGAACAGGCCGCCCAGGCCGTGCTCGACTTCGAGGGCAGCGGGCTCAGCATCCTGGAGATCAGCCACCGCAGCAAGCCCTTCGAGGCCGTGATGGCCAAGGCGCAGGCCCTGGTGAAGGAACTGCTCGGCGCGCCCGACCACTATCAGGTGGTGTTCCTGGGCGGGGGGGCCAGCCTCGGCTTCCACATGGTGCCGCTCAACTACATGAAGGCGGGCGGCAAGGCGGCCTACGTCAACACCGGCGAGTGGGCCACCCGCGCCATCAAGGAGAGCAGGCTGGTGGGCGACACGGTGGTGGTGGCCAGCAGCGAGGACAGGAACTTCAGCTACATCCCCAAGGGCTTCGAGGTTCCTGCTGACGCGGACTACCTCCACTTCACGAGCAACAACACCATCTTCGGCACGCAGTTCAAGCAGTTCCCGAAGAGCCCCGTGCCGCTGGTCTGCGACATGAGCAGCGACATCTTCAGCCGGCCGGTGAACGTGGCCGACTTCGCCCTCATCTATGGCGGTGCGCAGAAGAACATGGGCCCGGCGGGTACCACGGTGTACCTCTTCGACCCCGGACAGCTGGGCCACACGAGCCGCAAGCTGAGCCCCATGCTCGACCTGAAGAACCACGGGGCCAAGGAGAGCATGTACAACACCCCGCCGGTGTACGCCGTGTACGTGAGCATGCTCACCCTCGAGTGGATGAAGAAGGTGGGCGGTGTGGCCGCGATCGAGCGCCGCAACGCCGCCAAAGCCGGCCAGCTGTACGGCGCCATCGACCGTCTGGCCCCGGTGTTCAAGGGCACCACGGCCGTGGAGGACCGCAGCGTGATGAACGCCACCTTCGTGCTGGGCGACCCGGCGCAGGAGCCTGCGTTCGACGCGCTGTGGAAAGAGGCCGGCATCAGCGGTCTGCGGGGCCACCGCAGCGTGGGCGGCTACCGCGCCAGCATGTACAACGCGCTCCCCATCGAGAGCGTGCAGGTGCTGGTGGACGTGATGGACCATTTCGCGAAGAAGAACGGATAACGAACATGCGCATCCACGCCAACGACGGCATCGACACCGCCGCCAAGAGCCGCCTTCAGGAGGAAGGCTTCACCGTCACCACCGACCACGTTCCCCAGGACCGGCTGCAGACCTTCCTCAACGAGGAGAAGGTGGACATCCTGCTTGTCCGCAGCGCCACCAAGGTGCGGCAGGACCTCATCGACGCCTGTCCGGGGCTGAAGCTCATCGGACGCGGCGGGGTGGGACTGGACAACATCGACGTGGCGCACGCGAAGGCCAAGGGCATCCCGGTGATCAACACGCCGGCGTCCTCGTCCATCTCCGTGGCCGAGCTGGTGATGGCGCACCTCTTCGGACTGATGCGCAACCTGCACGAGGGCAACAGGCGCATGCCGACCGAGGGCCGCACGCGGTTCAAGGAGCTGAAGAAGGCCTGCGAGAAGGGCAGCGAGGTGCGCGGCCGTACGCTGGGCATCGTCGGGTTCGGCCGCATCGGGCAGTGGACGGCCCGCTATGCCCTGGGATGCGGCATGCGGGTGATCTACGTGGACAATCGGTCCACCGTGGAGGCCATCGAGATGGAGATCGGTGGGCAGACCCTGCGGGTGCCGGTGAAGATGGTGACGATGGACGAGCTGCTGGTCCAATCCGATGCGATCAGCCTCCATGTGCCGGCCCAGAAGGACGGACAGCCCGTGCTGGGCGCCGCGGAGCTGGCGCGCGTGAAGCCCGGCGTGGTGATCGTGAACACCGCCCGCGGCGGAAGCGTGGACGAGGATGCCCTGCTGGCGGCAGTGAGGGAGGGCCGTGTGAAGGGCGCCGCCCTGGACGTGTTCACCAACGAGCCCGAGCCGCGGGAGGACCTGCTGCACGAGCCCCGGTTCAGCTTGAGCCCGCACATCGGCGCCGCCACCGCCGAGGCCCAGGGCCGCGTGGGTGCCGAGCTGGCCGAGCTGATCCTGCACTGGCGGGACAGTGTGCAGGTCGCCTGAGGCCATGCTGCATCTGCGTCCGTTCCGGGCCTGGCGGCCCATTCCCGAGAAGGCGCACCGCGTGGGAAGCCGCAGCTATGTGGCCTACTCGCCGGACCAGCTGGCGGCCAAGCTGGACGGGAACCCCTACACCTTCCTGCACGTCATCCACCCCGACCAGGGCCGCGATGCGCACCTGCCCCGGGCCGAGCGCCACCGCCGGGTGCAGCTCAAGTTCAAGGCCTTCTGCGACCTGGGCTACCTGCGCCGCGACGCGGAGCCCTGCCTCTACGTGTACGAGCAGACCAACCGGGGCGTGGCCTCCCTTGGCCTCATCGCCGGGGTGAGCGTGGCCGACTACCGGCAGGGCCTCATCAAGGTGCACGAGCAGACCCTCACCGCCCGCGAGGCCTTGTTCACCGACTACCTGGACGCCACCGGCATCAATGCCGAACCCGTGCTGTTGGCCGCTCCCGACGATGGCGGGCTGGAGTACCTGCTGTCGCCCATCACGCGCACCACGGCGGACAGCGACTTCGTGACGGGCGACGGCGTGCGTCACCGCATGTGGGCCGTGGCCGACCCCACCTGGCGCCACGCCGTGCAGGAGCTCTTCGCCACGCTGCCGGCCCTGTACATCGCCGACGGCCACCATCGCCTGGCCAGCAGCGCGCGGCTGGCCGAGCAGAGCGGCGCCACCGACGTGGACCCCAAGGCCTGGTGCCTGGCCTACGTGCTGCCGCACACGCACCTGCACCTCTTCAACTTCGACCGGGCGGTGACCACCTTAAACGGCCTGAGCCCCGAAGCCTTCCTGCAGGCCCTGAAGCGGGTGGGGCGGGTGGAACGCGTGGACGCCCCCGGCACCGTGCACGGGGTGGTCTGCGTGCGGACCAAGCTCGGCTGGCACGCGCTGCACCTGCCGCCCGCGCCCACCGGGGCCGCACCGGCCGACCACCTGGACCCCGCCCGGCTGAGCGAGCTGGTCCTCGGCCCCATCCTGGGCATCCACGACCTGCGCACCGACCCGCACATCCACTTCGTGCCCGGCACGCACGGCACCGCCGAACTGGAACAGCTGGTGGACAGCGGTACCATGGAGGCCGCGTTCCATCTGCAGCCGGTGAGCTTCGAGGAGCTGAAGGCCGTGGCCGACAGCGGCGGCACCATGCCGCCCAAGAGCACCTACATCGAGCCGAAGCTCCGCAGCGGCCTCACCGTGTACTCCCTGGAGGACGTCTGACCCCCATGGCCCCCACCCTCGCCGAACGCTACCACGCTGTGAAGGCCGGTCTGCGGCCCGGAGTGACGCTGGTGGCCGTGAGCAAGACGCGCACGGTGGACGAGATCCGGGCCCTCTACGAGCTGGGGCAGCGCGACTTCGGCGAGAACTATCCGCAGGAGCTGCGCGAGAAGACCCCGCAGCTGCCGGGCGACATCCGATGGCACTTCATCGGCCACCTGCAGCGCAGCAACGTGAAGCATGTGGTGCCATTGGTGCACCTGATCCACGGGGTGGACAGTGCGCGGTTGGCGGAGGAGATCGACAAGCGCGCGGCCGCCGTGGGCCGCACCATCGACATCCTGCTGCAGGTGCACATCGCGCAGGAAGAGACCAAGCACGGGCTGTCACCGGACGAACTGCACGAAGCGGTGCGGAGCTGGCCGTGGTCCACGTGGCCGCACCTGCGGGTCCGCGGGCTGATGGGCATGGCCAGCAACACGGACGATCGCGACCAGGTGCGCGGTGAGTTCGAGGGCCTCAAGCGGCTGTTCGACGCGGTGGCCGGTGCCGACGCCCGGTCGCCAGGCGTTTTCGACACGTTGAGCATGGGCATGAGCGGCGATGCCGGGCTGGCCCAGGCCGCGGGCAGCACCCTGGTGCGCATCGGCACGGCCCTCTTCGGTCCGCGGTAGGATCTCCACAGGCAGGCAACCCCGGCCGGGGATCACGTCTTTCCCTCGTAACTTGGTGCACCCTATCCGTCCGGCATGACACGGAACCCTACCCTGCTCGGTCTTCTCCTTGCCGTGTCCGTCCCCATCAGCGCGCAGCGCAACGTGGAGGTGGGCGTGTCCCAAGGCATCACCAACTACTACGGCGACCTGGGCAACGAGGAGGGCGCGGTGCAATGGGGCAGCACCCGTCCGGGCATGGCCATCACCGTGCGCGATTTCCTCAACAACAAGAAGCGGTACGTCACCCGGGCCATCACCACGGAAGCGCGGTTCAGCTGGAACCGCGTGGGCTACAACGAGGCCGATCCGGTGGGCGGCATGAGCGGGATCGACCTGCGGAACTACCGCCGCGGGCTCAACTTCCGCACGGACCTGTACGGACTGAGCACCCACCTGGTGCTGAACGCCTACCGCGAGCCGTACAAGCCCCTCTTCAAGCAGCGCTTCTTCGCCTTCTTCTACATCGGGGTGGGTGTGTACTACGGCCGTCCGAAGGCCGACCTGTTCAACGGGGCGCAGGACATCGCCAACCGCTACCACTTCTGGGAGGACGGCACCATCCGCAACGCGCCGCGCGACACCCCGGAGGACCAGGCGCAGATCATCCAGCAGGACGGCACCTACGAGACCGACCTGTACAGCTGGGTGACCGAGGGCAACAGCGCGGCCGGAGAAGGCACCACCTTGGAGCGCACGAGCCCCTGGCACATCGGCGTGCCCATGGGCATGGGCATGCGCTACATGATCACCCGCAAGATCTCCCTGGGCCTGGAGTTCTCCTACATCAGCTTCTTCACCGACAAGCTGGACGACGTGAGCGACCGCTACGCCACGTGGAACGAGATCGACCAGACCTACCCCGGCGACCCGTCCAGGCAGGAGCTGGCGCGCTACATCAGCGACCCCACGGGCTGGGGCACCATCGGCACCATCGACCCGAAGACCAGTCCGCGCGGCAATCCGCAGCTGCCCGACGGCATCAGCTACTTCAGCCTGGAAGTAAGCTACAAATTCAAGCGCAAGCCGGGCCGCCGCAGCTTCGTGAGCCTGTGACCGCGGCCGTTACCGTGTGAAGAGAGGCCCCCGACGACGGGGGCTTTTCCATTCCAAGGCCTGCCTGCGCGTTGTCATTTGGGCGCACGCCCTTCGATGCCGACCTTCGCGACGCTCCGGCGCACCGCACCAGCGGCCTGCCGGGTCCGATGGTCAAGCTTGGACCGATCACCGACCCCACGTACACCGCACCAGTGTCCTGGAACGCCCTGGACCGCTTCTTTCTGCGCTACATCCGCGATGAGCGGGACCTCCCCTTCATCCACCTCTCGCTGAAGATCACCTTCTCGCTGATCCCCCTGGGCGTGCTGCTGTACCTGCCCTTCGTCAAGGGCTGGTGGTGGGTGCTGGTGGCGGTGGCCTACCAATACGTCAACAACGTCACGTTCAAAGGCCCCTTCGGCCTGATGCTGCATTGCACCAGCCACCGGCCGCTCTTCAAGAAGGAGTACGAGTTCCTCAACCACTACATCCCCTGGGTGCTGGCGCCCTTCTTCGGCCACTCGCCGGAGACCTACTTCGCGCACCACGTGGGCATGCACCATGCGGAGAACAACCTGGAGGACGACGACAGCACCACCATGCCGTACCGCCGCGACTCGGTCAGGGGCTTCGCGCACTACTTCGGCCGCTTCCTCTTCGCGGGCATCTACCACCTGGCGGCCTACTTCTTCATGAAGAAGCGCAAGCGCCTGCTGTACCGGGCGGTGCGGGGCGAGCTGCTCTTCATCGCCTTCTGCACGGCGCTCTGTTTCGTGAACTGGCCCGCCACGGTGGTGGTCTTCATCATCCCCTTCGTGCTGTTCCGCATGGTGGCCATGATGGGCAACTGGGCGCAGCACGCCTTCCTGCGCGCGGAGGACCCCGCCAACAGCTACTGGAACAGCATCACCTGCATCAACACGAAGTACAACCACAAGTGCTGGAACGACGGCTACCACATCAGCCACCACATCAAGCCCAGCATGCACTGGACGGAGCATCCCACGTACTTCCAGAAGACGCTGGCGCAGTATGCGGAGCGGGATGCGATCGTGTTCGACGGCATCCACTTCCTGCACGTCTTCTTCTGGCTGATGGCCAAGCGCTACGACCTGCTGGCGAAGCACTACGTGGACCTGCACGGGCGCTACCGCACGGATGCGGAGGTGGCCGAAATGCTGCGGGGCCGCACACGCCCCATCCCCTTCGCGAGCCAGCTGGTGGCCGCCTAGCGCCATGTCGAAGCCTGCGATGGAACCGGTGTTCGCCGCGCTGCTGAGCGCCGACGATGCGAAGGTGCTCGGGGCCCTCGCGGCCGTGGAGGCCCGTGGCGATGTGCGCGCCATCCGTCCCCTGCTGCATGCCCTCGCCGGCGCGCGGGACCAGGGCGTGCGCCAGCGCATCACCAGCCTGTTGAACCAGGTGAAGGTGCCCGGTGCGGCCGCGGAGCTCATCGCGGCGCTGGACGAGCCCACGCTGGCGGGCGTGCGCCCGGCGGTGCTGTCGGCCCTGTGGAACGCCGGCCTCGACGTGCGCGACCACCTGGAGGTGCTGGTGGGCGTGGCCATCAGCGGCACATCGGAAGAGTGCTTCGAGTGCCTGACCGTGGTGGAGAACCAGGAGCTGTGGCCCGAGCGGGCGGCCCGCACCTCGGTGACGCGCCTGCGCAAAGCCGCCGCTGCCGAGGCCGACCCGTACAAGGCCACCCTGCTGAACGACCTGCGCGCCGTGCTGGACGACCATCTCGGCCGCACCGCCGAGGACTGAGCAGGACCTTTCCACACAGGCCTCCAGCCGCCAGCCACAGGCCTCCAGCCTCCGGCCGCATCGTCCCTACCCCTACCCCTGCGCCTGCGCCTGCTCCTGCACCCGCCCCTGCCGCGCACCCGCTTGCACGTCTCCCCTCCGCTGCCCACCTTTCGGGACCACAACCCACGCCCATGCGCACCCTCACCCTCGTTCTTCCCCTGCTGGCGGCCACTGTGGCTCAGGGCCAGCGCTACATCGCCCAGGTGAAACCCACCGGTCAGGAGCTTTGGGGCTACCTGAGCAGCACGGGTGAGATGGTGGTGCCGCCCACCTACAAGAGCTGCTTCCGCTTCAACGAGAGCGGGTACGCGGCGGTGAACGACCCGGCCACCAAGAACGGAGGCTTCATCAACACCAAGGGTGAACGGATGGCCACCGAGGTGCCGGCCTTCCAGCTCATCAGCAGCTTCGGCGGTGGCGATGTGCAGGGCTTCAGCTGCGGGCTGGCGCCGGTGAAAGTGGGCGAGCTGTGGGGCTTCATGAACACCCAGGGCAAGCTGGCCATCCAGCCCGTGTACGACAAGGTGGACGCCTTCGAGAGCTGCCTCAGCACGGTGATGAAGGGCAAGAAGCTCTTCATCCTCACGGCCGAGGGCAAGGAAACGCCCGTGGCCGATGCCGGCATCCTGGACGTGAAGAGCTTCACGGATGGGCTGGCGCCCTTCAAGACCAAGGACAAGCTGCACGGCTTCATGAACGGCGAGCAGCAGGTGGTGATCCCGGCCGCGTACATGTCGGTGGGTTATTTCAGCGGCGGGCTGGCCTGGGCGAAGGACAAGAGCGAGAAGGTGGGCTTCATCGACAAGCAGGGCAAGTGGGTGATCGAGCCCAAGTTCGACGCGGCCAAGGAGATGGACCCCACCAGCGGCCTGGCGCGGGTGAAGAGCGGCGAGGTGTGGTACTATGTGGACCGCACGGGCAGGGAGGTGCGCCCCAGCGGCGCCACGGGCCTGGGCGACTTCAGTGAGGGGCTGGCCGAGGCCAAGCAGGGCGAGCTCACCGGCTTCCTGGGCCCCGATGGCTCTTGGGCCATCCCGCCGAAGTTCCAAGGTGCCCGCGCCTTCAAGAACGGCTTCGCCGCCGCCAAGCAAGGCGAGCTCTGGGGATACATCAACACCAAGGGCGACTGGGTGATCGAACCCAAGTTCGACACCGTGAAGGACATGGAGAAGGTGCCGTGATCCGGCTCCATCCTCTACCCACGCAGCACCTTCGCCACACGCACACCATGACCATCACTACGTAGGATGTACAGGCCTCGCGCGGCAAGGACAAGGTCCACAAGGACGCTTTTTTGGCCTGAACCGATAGCAAGGCGCAGCACACATCGACCCATTGCATCATGCACGGTCAATGTGCGGCATGCTTCGTCCCAGCCACTTACGGTGAAGAGACCATCGGCACGCTCCTGCGTGCTTAGCGTCTGGTCGGTGGACATCGCTTGTTGCTGCACGCTTACGGGAACGCTGCACGTATCCTCATAGGCCCCCCCGATCCACTTGGCCACCCCGTTCACCGGGATGCCATTGATGTTGTTGGCCGGGGCCACGGCCACATAGAGCGTGTCCTGTAGGAAAGCCAGGCTCGTTGTGGTCGCGCTCATCGGAAAGCTGGTGCCCAGGCCGCACCATTGGACCCCATCCCACACGGCAATGCGCTGTGCGGGTACATCCCCCGCGCAACCAATGCCGCCCGCCACGAACAACTTATCCCCATGCACCACCATGTCGTACACCGGCGCGCTGAACGAGTAGCCGCAGTAGCCATCCTGCAAATGGCCACCAACCGCATGCCATTCATCCCCATCCCAACGCATGATCCCGTGACCGGCATTACCGTCCGCGAGGCGCACCGATCCAGCCGCGTACAGATCACCCTGGTACACCGCCATGGCGTTCAACCCGGAGAAGCCACCGAGCACACCGGGCCCTACAGCGACCCACTCTGTGCCGTTGAAGCGCATGATGCCCTTGGTGCCATCATTCAGGCTCACCGGACCGCAGGCATACACTTCGCCTTGATAGTAAGCGATGTCCTGGATCAAGGTGCCGGATGGCAGCCCGGGGATCAGACCCAGGTTCACCCATTCGTTGCCATCTCGCTTGGCCACGCCATTGCAGTAGTGGCCATCCGCAAAGTCGAACGTGCCTGCCATGTAAAGGCTGCCGTTCAGTACGCGCAGCTTCTCCACGCTGCCATCGAGGAGGGAGCCGTAGGCCGCCCATTGGCCGTTCGCGTAGCAGGCCACCTGCGACACCGGAACACCATCCACTTCAGTGAACCCCCCTCCAACGATCAGGCTATCCTGCCAACGTTCGACCGTGGTGACCACTTGATCGAAGATGCCAAGTGTATCCCATAGACCTCCAGAGTACCGTAACAGAGCATGCTGGCCTGGGGTGAGCTGCAAATACCCACACACATAGAGCGAGCCACTGCTCGTATCCACGGGAAGACTGAAGATCCAATTGGTAGGCACCTGCAGTTGAGGCATACCTGCATCGACCCAGTTTGTCTGGCCGTTCGAGACGGAGGGGCAGGCGATGACGAGCGCAGCGATCCAGGTCCGCATGTTCATGAGGTCTTTATCGACGAACGATACGCGCCCCACGCGGCGAAGCTCCTTCGCTTCGTAGCAGGTAGGTGCCTGGTGCCAGATGCCTCAGGTCCAGCGTCACCGAGCGCTGGTGGGCAGCGACCGCAAGCTGCTGAACGCCTCTGCCGGATGGATCGTACACGGATAATGAGCGGCATCCCGGGTCCCAGCCCCTAACAGAGAAGCACCCCTGATCGAGCTCCAGTACGATAAGCCCATTGCTCACGCCGGCGTGTCCATGTTCCTCAAGCCCTGTGAACAAGTCGGTGCAAAGGGCCACGATGAAACCGTCACGCGTGCTGGGGTAGAAATAGAGATCATCGTACCACGCCGGCGCACCGGGGTTGTACAGGGGGAAGGCCGAGAAGGGGTCGAGGTCCTTGGAGGTATGGCCACCCGCGTAGAGCAATGCGCCCCGCCAGGCGAGAGTGTGGAGGCTTTCGCCTAAGAGTCCCGATCCACCGCCCAGATAGGTCGAATGCACCAGCGCATGTGCGGGTGTGAAGACCATGAGCATGGCGTCCAGACCGTCCTGCACTGTGCCTTGGTAGTCGGACACCAGGGCGTCCTGCATGTAGATGCCGCTGAGCTCGGCCAATGGAAGCGTGGCGTCTTCGGTATAACCGCCGACATAGATGTTGCCTAAGGCATCGGTGGTCACACATTCCAGCACGTTCTCGCCGGTGCCGCTCACGTAAGTGCCCCACACGAGCTGCCGGCTGCCACTGCCAAAGCGCAGGATGAAACCGCCCTGTCCGGCATTCGTAAGGTCGTTCCATCCGTTTCCGGGCTCCGTGGGCATATCCGTGCTACTGGTGCCGCCCACCATCAGGATATCACCGTTGGGCGCGATGGCCAGGCTGTTGGTGCCCGGTCGATCCTCCCCCCCGCCTCCGATGGCCGTGGCCCATGTACACACCGCGTTGGTGTTGAAGGTGAGGATGAAGGCATCCGTACCACCGGCGTTCACTCCTTGATCGTACGCGAAGGCGCCCCCGTCCACGGTGGTCACATCGCCTTCGGTCCAGCCGGATACGACGAATCCGGTGCCACTGGCACGCACATCCTGTGCGGCATCGTCCTCGTCGCTGCCATACGGCGTGGACCACAGCAACTGATCGGTGCCACCGAACAGCGCCATGAAGCCATCCCGTTGGCCACCCGCATAAGCCCAGCTTGAAGCACCGCTCCACGGTTGGATGGGCAAGCCGGTGCCGTCCGTCTCGCCCACGATCAACAGGCGGCCGAGCCCATCGAGCGCAAGGCCGTAGGCCGCTTCCCGGCCGTCACCGAAGTAGGTGGACCACAAGCAGGCCCCATTCTCACTGAACTTGCCGATGATCGCCTTGCGTTGGACACCGGTTGCGCTTTGATCGTTGTAGGCACCGGTTAGTGGCTGACTGAACAAGCTATTATCCACGGAGTATCCAGCAACATACACCTCTTGCGGACTTTTCGCGGCCACGCCCCAGCCCACGGTGTGGTCTCCGGCGCCGCCCCAATACACCGTCCACAGGAGCTCATGGTCAGGGCTGAACTTGGTGAGGAAGACCGCTTCGCCGGAAGCGACCAACTGGATACCGGCCGTCTGTGGGAAGGTGACGAAGGCACTGAGCGAGTAGCCCGTCACATAGTAGTTGCCGTCGCTGTCGGTGGCGCTGGCATGGATGCGCTCGCCATCGTCCCCGCCGAAATAGGTGCCCCAGCACAATGCATCCGGTGCGTTGGCGCCCGCCATGGGTTCTGGGCCGATCTGCAGCAGCACAGGCAGGTGCGGGTCGTAGCTATCGAACTGGAAGGTCACGATCCCCTGCCCTCCATTGGTCTCGTATTCGGCGTTCCAGTTCAATGCCACGATGGTACCGGTCGAATCCACTTGATAGGCCTGGGCTTGGCGCAGCTCGAGCCAGCGGCCGTTGCGATAGAGGCGCAATGTGCCGTTGACATCCACGTTGAGGCTGTCCTGTCCTTGAAAGCCGAGGACGAGGTTCCCCGGAATGAAGCCGGGTTTGCAAATGAAGGTCATCCGCGCGCCCGAACTACCGCTGTAGAACTTCAGGTCGATGTCCTGGAAGAAGTCCTTGTAGAGCACAATGTCGTGGCCATGTACCTGCGAAACGCCGTTGGGGGCGGTATGGTCCAAATGGAAACTCTTGTAGTGCGGTTTGGGATCATATCCCTCCGGTTTGCTGAGCCGCGCACCTTTCCCGGAGGCGAACATGTGCACGTTGTACATGGTATCCGATGTGCCGGGAATACCGTCCACCAAGGTCATGGAGAATGCGACACGTGAACTGTCCGACAGCCAGGATCGCGGCTGAGCTCCTTCGGAGTAGAACTTCACACGGTTGACCGGGCCGCCGCTCGAATCTGTGACCTGCCCCCCATTCTCCCAATACCCGATGGAGGGCTTCGGCTGCTCATTGTAGAGGTCAGGATAGTGCTGTCCGACCAGTGAAATTGGACCGCACACAAGGAGTAAGGCCCATGTTCGGTTCATCGTAAAGTGTAGGCGTTAGGTGGTGATGGAGGTTGCGGAATTGACCGTGAAGCTAGTTCAGCCGAATGATCAATCCTAGCTTTCTTCATCACGATTGCGAATTCACATGACCTGGTCTCGACCCTTATTGAGTCGGCAGTCATTGGTTGAGGAACTCAAAGGCCGCATCGACATGGATCTATCGATCGGTCAACGTGTTACGCGATGAGCACACCCTCTATTTTTCTCCGCCGACTCAGAAATAGGTCAGATCCATCCATGGTTCAAGCCATGCCGGCAACTCGTCCCACTCACCACCTTCTGCTGCTCTCCACGCAGGAGAAGGACCCGAGCTGGTCCATCGGCCCGGATGGTCTACCGAACCTTCTGTGAAGCGCGAGCATGCACTATTTTTCGCGCAGCATTCCCGCACTCCTCGTCCTTCAAAACGCCATGTTACGCCAGCCGAGGATCAACGAGATGTCCGCTGTCCAGCTCACGCTGGCGCTGCTGCTTGTGGGCTGTGGCGAGCCCCAACGGCTCACCCTGGAGAGCGGTCCGGTGCCCTTGGTGGCGGCGGGCCCCTTGTTCGAGGGCAGCAACACGGCACAGGGAAACTGGGCGCCGGGCTTGGACGCGTTCCTAGCCGCACACGGCCACACCCGGGACGACCTCCGGGACGTCCGCCTCGTGGCCGCCACCCTGGCCGGTGCGGACAGCCTGGGGCTGGAGGGCATCCGCAGCGTGAGCGTGCAGTGGACATCGGACGATGAGGGCATGCGGCCGATGGCCGTGCGCAATCCACTGCCTTCCGAGCCGGGCCCGGTGGCCCTCACGGTGGCCCAGGAGCGGTCCGATCTGGCCGACCTCCTGCTCGGCGGTGCCATCACCGTGGTGGCCGACCTCGACCTGGAGGCCGACAGCGAGACCGATCGGCACGTGATCGGCAGCTTCACCCTGGAACTGACCCTGGACCCATGAGGACCCTTCTGCTCACCCTGACCCTGGCGGTGCTGCCGCTGGCCACCGTCACCGCCCAAGCCCCGGCCGATGCCGGCGACCGCCTGATCGGCGTGTGGGAGCCCAGCCACGGCAAGGCCCGCGTGAAGATCGAGAAGATCGGCAGCAAGTACTACGGCAAGATCGTCTGGCTCCGCGAGCCCAACGACCCGGTGACCGGAACGCCCAAGGTGGACAAGAACAACCCGGACGAGGCCTTGCGCACCGTGCCTTTGCGCGGGTTCCGCCTGCTGAAGGACTTCGTGTACACCGACAATGACGAGTGGGCGGAGGGCACGATCTACGACCCCGAGAACGGCAGCACGTACAACTGCGTCATCGCCCTGAAGGACGCCAACACGCTGGACATCCGCGGCTACATCGGGGTGAAGGCCCTGGGCCGGACGGACGTGTGGAAACGGCTGCAGGCCAAGTGAGGATGCGGGGCGCACGGCGGTGGGTGGTCGCCTTGATGGTGATCCCCGGAGGGCTGCAGGCGCAGCCGGACACCCTGCCCGCCACCGACGAGGAGGACTACAGCCAGTACGACGACCTGGGCTTCGCCGACGAGAAGGCCCGGCGCTTTTGCAGCCAGAAGATCTTCGACCTCAGCCCGCAGCGGTTCATATCCCTGATGTGGGACGCCCAGGGCCCCTACGACCTGGGGTTCTCTCCCGATGGGTCGTACGCGGAGGACGCGGACGCCCCGGTGGCCGAGGAGGGCCGCGCCAGCTACACGGGCGGGCTCCGCGTGCAGGCCAACATCCCGGTGGTCTCGCGCAACAGCATCATCTGGCAGCTGGGCGCCAACTACTGGGACGTGCGCTACGCCCTATCGGAGCAGCGCACCACGGACAGTGCGGCCGGGCTGCTGGGCGCCCTGGCGGACCGGGGCCTGCGCACGGCGGGGCTGAACACCACCCTGTTCAAGCCCTTGAACGAAACCCACTTCCTGATCCTGCAGGCCAGCGCCGACCTGAGCGGCGACCACTTCCTGGACGACCCGCCGGGGCTGCGGTACCTGCGCTACAGCGCCGCGGTGCTGTGGGGCCGGCGACCGCATGACCGGCTGCAGTGGGGCGTGGGCTTGAGCCGCACCTACCGCGTGGGGGCCATCAACTACATCCCGGTGGTCATGTTCAACTACACGGCCCCCGGCCGGAAATGGGGCACGGAGATCCTGCTTCCCGCCCGCGCCCACTACCGGCGCACCTTCAGCGCCCGCAGCCTGCTGCTGGCCGGCTATGAACTGGAGGGCCAGAGCTACCGCATCCAGCGGCTGAGCACGGACGCCAGCAGCTTTGAGGTGCGACGGGGCGAACTGCGCCTCCGCGCCGAGTACCAGCGCCAGCTGATCGGCTTTTTGTGGATGAGCGTGCAGGCCGGCTACCGCCACGACTGGAGCTTCGATGCGGACCGGTTGCCGGAGGGGCGCGAGTTCTTCCGCGGCTTCTTCGGCGACCAGCCCTTCGCGATGCGCGGCAGCCTGGGCGGCGCCCCGTACGTGCAGGTGGGCGTGCATCTGGTGAGCCCCTGAGGCGGACGCCGGTATCGCGACGGTGCACCTTGCCCACCTCGCCGTGTGCGGATCATCGCTCGGCCTGTTCTGGAGAGATGCGGTATGCGAAGGCCGGGCACCATGCCTTCAACGGCTCAGCCTGGCCACGCATCACGTGGGGCAGAACACGGATGGCGCCCGTCCTGGAGCCCCTGTTCTTCAACGGCTGCGACCGGGCAAGCCCCTACACCCGCTCGAGGTACCCCTCCACCGCCTGCTGCACGCGGGCATTGATGTCCTCCGTGGGGGCGGGGTGGAAGGCCTGGCCGGTGATCCGCTCGTAGAGCTCCACGTAGCGGTCGGTGACGCTCGGTGTTGACCGTGCCCGCGATGGGGGCATGGCGAGCCCGATCAAGCCACGGCTTTCGTGCGGCGCTTCTGACCGGATGGCCCGGACTGGCGAAGTATATGGCCCATGCTGCTCAACAGAAAGCCTCGCAGGCTGAGATGCTCATCCAGATCAGGCCATTCCACACCGGCCCCATCCGGGAGCAGTTCGTATCGGCTCAACTGGGCCTGGCTTGCTTTCGCCAGCAGCTTGAAACTATCCAAGGGGAACTCCAAGCGCCCTTGGTCCAGCATCACCAGCAACAAGTTCGCATCCTATGGCATGTACAGCGGTGATGCGCACCCCAAGCTCCCGGATCAGGGCACTGACCGGGTCATACGCGAATGGACGGAATCTACTTTCTGTGCTCATGACCACTCGGAGCAATGCTCGAGCAGATCGGTCTTGTTCAGGCCTCGACCCTGCGACGCACCTTTCCGGAGCCACGTGCCCCAGGCTTGGGTTCGACCGTCAAGCGTCGGATGATCTCGTTGCGGACCATGTTCGTGAGGAAGCCTTTCAACGACAAGTGGACATCGAGCTTGGGCCAAGTGATGCCCACACCACCAGCAAAGACCTCGCACTGCTGCAATTGCTTGGGAGTGGCATCGCCCAGTGCATGGATGCCATCCAACGGTTCGGCGAACACCGAGCCGTTGTTGAGCCGCAGGACCACGGCACGATTCGCGACCGCCACCTCCGTGATCCGCAGGCCTTTCTCCATGATCAAGCGGTCCAATGGATCCGGTGATCGAAGGTCACTGGCGCTTGAAGTGCGAGTTCCAGGCTTTGATGATCGTTCCATGGTGCGTATTGATCAACTCGTAGATCCGCTTCCTCTCCTGTTTCTTGAACCCGTAGGAATAGACCTCCACAGGTTCGGGAAGCAGCCACCACTTGGCATGCCCATCGCCCTTATTGACATGCACATGCGGCGGCTCGGCCCCTTCCTCACTCCAGAAATAGAACGCATAGCCCTCAACGTCAGGTTTGATCGCCTTGGGTGCCATGCGCCTGCCTCAAAGTTAAGCGCCCCTCAGCCCAGGTAGGTCTCCACGGCCCGCTGCACCCGGGCATGGATGTCCCCGGTGGGCGCGGGCTTGAAAGCCTGGCCGGTGAGGCGTTCGTAGAGCTCCACGTAGCGGTCGGTGACGCTGTGCACGAAGGCATCGTCCATGGGGGGCACCTGCTGGCCCTCCTTGCCCATGAAGCCG
Source organism: Flavobacteriales bacterium (assembly GCA_016715895.1). Classification (NCBI taxonomy): domain Bacteria; kingdom Pseudomonadati; phylum Bacteroidota; class Flavobacteriia; order Flavobacteriales; species Flavobacteriales bacterium. The sequence continues at coordinate 703,339 of JADJXH010000003.1, forward strand.
CCGGCGATGAGCCATTCGCGCACGAACTCCTTGCTGAGCTGCTTCTGGCGCTCGCCCCGCGCCTGCCGGTCTGCGTAGCCCTCCGCGTAGAAATAGCGGCTGCTGTCGGGCGTGTGCACCTCGTCGATGAGCAGGATGCGGCCATCGGGGGTGCGGCCGAACTCGTACTTGGTGTCCACCAGCAGCAGGCCGCGCTCGGCGGCGATGCGGCTGCCCTCGGCGAAGAGCGCCAGGGCGTAGCGCTGCATGGTCTCCCACTCCTGCGGCGTGCACAGCCCGCGCGCCAGGATCTCGCCGGGGGTGATGTCCTCATCGTGTCCCACTTCGGCCTTGGTGCTGGGCGTGATGATGGGATCGGGGAAGCGGTCGTTCTCCTTCATGCCCTCCGGCAGAGCCGCCCCGCACAGCGTGC